>DXLY01000004.1 GCA_019414465.1 Collinsella sp. | reverse complement strand
CCTATGACGTTCTGATTCGTAGTCAGACCCTCTATCCAGCTGAGGTAACGCCGCAACGCACGGATTATTATGCACGCGAGCCCCCGATGGGTCAAGCGACAATTAGAAAAAAATTTTACGGAGTGATAATTAAGTTGTTCGTGCCTCGACCGAGGTTCGAATCCATGCGGTGCTGCCATAAAAGAAAAGCCCCCGTTGCCGGAGGCTTTCAATTTCAATTGGTGCGGCGTATAGGATTCGAACCTATGACGTTCTGATTCGTAGTCAGACCCTCTATCCAGCTGAGGTAACGCCGCAGCGCAAGACATATAAAACCACTTTAGCTTATTGGAGTCAAGCACAATTTCAAACTTTTTTGTGGAACGCAGTCTTGTCATGCTGCTCCGCATATACCGTCGTTCCCCGTACGATCGATTGGCTTTTCGATCACGTCAAACTTAGCATCAAGTTCCCTCAGGAGCGATCTCACCCGCTGGGCACAATCATAATCGGCAAACGAGATACTCAACATGCGAGCAACCTGGTTAGATGTCCGGACCCCATAGAAATGCTCCAGGGCCACAAGCCCCTCGTGCGCCACAAACGTCTCAACCACATGAGGCGACTCCTCAAAGCACCATTGGGTCAACGGACCCCCGCTCGTCTGTCGAACCACCAGGCCACCCATGCCAGACGGCTCACACGTTACAAGCAGGTACTCCCCGCCCTCGTCGCTCTCAAACAAAACCACCCGATCATCAAACAGCTCCATCGCGTCCCCTTTCTCTCGCTCTTATTTAGCAAAAGCATAGCAGGTAGATTGCTGTATACAGAACAGTTGTTCGTGTGTTTTCTATTGAGCTGTCCGCACGGCATGGTATGGACCTGCGCACGAAATAGGGCGCCCCCGAAGGAGCGCCCTTGCATATCGCCTATGCAGCCAAGTTACGCGACCGGCTCGATCTTCTCGAGGCCGCCCATGTAGGGACGCAGGACCTCGGGGATCGTGATGGTGCCGTCGGCGTTCTGGTAGTTCTCCAGAATGGCAGCCATGGTACGGCCAGCCGGCAGGCCGGAACCGTTGAGGGTGTGCAGATAGCGCGAACCCTTGAAGTTCTCGGGGTCGCGATACTTGATGTTGGCGCGGCGAGCCTGGAAGTCACCGCAGTTGGAGCAGGAGCTGATCTCCTTGTAGGCGTTGTAGCTCGGCAGCC
This sequence comes from Collinsella sp., assembly GCA_019414465.1. Taxonomy (GTDB): domain Bacteria; phylum Actinomycetota; class Coriobacteriia; order Coriobacteriales; family Coriobacteriaceae; genus Collinsella. The sequence goes on along the minus strand of DXLY01000004.1, from coordinate 51,827 downwards.
AGACCTCGATGTCGTAGGTCTGACGGGCAGAGAAGCCCAAGTCGCCGGTGCACAGGCTAATCACGCGATACGGAAGGCCCAGCTGCTGCAGCAGGTACTCGGCCTCGGCGGTCATGCTCTCGAGCTCCTCGTCGGACTCCTCCGGCTTAGCGAACTTGACCATCTCGACCTTGTCGAACTCGTGCTGACGGATGATGCCACGGGTATCGCGACCGGCGGAACCGGCCTCCTCGCGGAAGCAGGGGGTGAAGGCGGTGTAGCGGCGCGGCAGGGTGTCGGCGTCGAGGACCTCACCGGCGTGCAGGTTGGTGAGCACGACCTCGGCGGTGGGGATCAGGAAGTTGTCGCCCGAGACGTGATAGGCGTCGTCCTCGAACTTGGGCAGCTGGCCCGTGCCGAACATGGTCTGACGCTTGACGACGATGGGCGGCCACCACTCCTTAAAACCACGGCTGGTGTGCGTATCGAGGAAGAAGTTGATGAGGGCGCGCTCAAGACGGGCGCCGGCGCCACCGAGAACGGTGAAGCGGCTGCCGGAGAGCTTGTTGCCGCGCTCGAAGTCAAGGATGTCGAGGTCGGTGCCCAGATCCCAGTGCGGCTTAAAGTCGAAGTCGAACTCGCGCGGGGTGCCCCAACGACGGCGCTCGATGTTCTCGTCCTCGTCCTTGCCGTACGGCGTGGCCTCGCAGGGAATGTTGGGCAGGTGAGCCATGAAGTCGTACTGCTCCTGCTCGAGGGCGGTGCGGCGCTCGGCCAGACCGTCAATCTTCTCGTTGACGGCGCGCACGGCCTCTTTGGCGGCCTCGGCCTCGTCCTTCTTGCCCTCCTTCATCAGGGCGCCGATCTTCTTGGACTCGGCATTGCGCGTGGCTTGAAGTTCCTCGACCTCGGTGATGACGGCACGACGCTCGTCGTCGAGCTCAAAGAACTTCTCGCGATCCCAAGACGTCTGGCGGTTAGCCATGGCGACATCGATGGCATCGGGGTTCTCGCGAACAAACTTGATATCAAGCATTAGATCCTCCGGCGATATACATTCCATTTAGGTTGCAACCTTGTACATGTATGGGCAAGTATATACTTATGAGCGTTTACGACCCAACTCAACTACGCAAGAAGGCACCCAATGGACGCAGTTTTTTCCTTTTTGTTTGGCACCCGCACCGGTTTTGCCATCCTTTTCGCCGGCGGCATCCTGCTGTTTGCGATTATTGCCTTTGTAATGGAGAAGCGCACCCATAAGATGTATGTCGACCGCGGCCCCAAGTCCGAGGACGAAGAAGACAGCTTCTGGGACTAACCTGCCAAAAAGGGACAGGTTTATTTTGGTCGGTTTTATCTGGGCAAACGCAAGTGCCCCGCAACTGGAATTGAGCCAGTTGCGGGGCACTTTTCGCTAAAAGGACAAAACCGCAGGAAAAACCTGCCAACATAAACCTGTCCCTTTTTTGGTCGGTTTTACTGGAGGGTTGCGTCGATTGCCTTGACCAGGGCGCTGCGCATGCCGGCGTCCTCGAGCGCAACGACGCCCTTGATGGTGGCACCACCGGGCGAGCATACGGCATCCTTCATCGCCGCAGGATGCTGGCCAGTTGCAAGCTGCAGCTTTGCCGTACCCAGCACCATCTGGCTCACAATGCGATAAGCATCCGCACGCGGGATACCGTGCTTGACCGCCGCATCGCCCAGGGCCTCGATTGCCATGGCGACAAACGCCGGAGCGCAACCACCCACCGTGCCGCCCACAAACAGCAGGCTTGTGTCGAGCTCGACGACAGCGCCAAGCTTACCGAGCAGGTCGAGCACCACAGCACGCTGCTCGTCGTTAAGCGTCGAAGCCTTCTCGCAGGCGATGACGCCCTCGCCCACCGAAACCGGCGTGTTGGGCACCGTCGAGATATGCGCGACGCCCGGCAGGACCTGCTCCCACTTGGCACTGTCCCAGGTCCAGGCAACCGACAGAACGACCTTTTTGGCAAGAGCATCCTTGAGCGGGGCGAATACCTTCTCGATCATGTACGGTTTGACCGCAGCGACCACGATATCGGATGCGGCGACAACCTCGGCGGCATCGTGGCAGGCGACCATGCCGCGCGCCTCGCAGCGCTCAACCAGTGCGTCGTAGCGACCCGCGCAGGCGCACATGTCGCTCGCAGCTACACCGGCAGCGATCCAGCCATCGGCCATAGCGCTCGCCATATTGCCAAAACCGACAAATCCAATCTTCATATCGCATAGTCCTTTCAGACACATTCCTCAAAACGAAAGGTATTGTCCCACGCCATTGTTTCGTATTGCCGACCTATTTGTGATACGGCTCACCTCGGCTGATCTTGCAGGCGCGATAGATTTGTTCCAGCAGCACCACGCGCGCCAAGTTGTGCGGCAAGGTAATGCGTCCAAAGCTGAGCATCTCATCGGCTCGTGCGCGCACGTCATCGTTCACGCCGTCCGATCCGCCAATCACAAAGGCGATGTCGCTATTGCCTCGCAGCATAAGATCATCGAGCCGCGCCGAAAGCTCCTCGCTCGAGCGCTCTTTGCCCTCAATGGCCAGCAGAATCACATGCGCTCGAGGCGGCAGGACTGCAAGTATCGCCGCCCCCTCCTTGTCGCGCGCGGCATCCACGCCGCCCGCCTTAGCCGGGTCGATATCGGCCACCTCGCGGATATCCACCTTGGCATAGGCACCTAGGCGCTTGGTGTACTCAGCGCACGCGTCCTTCCAAAAGCGCTCCTTGAGCTTACCGACGCAAACGACGGTGTATTTCACGCGGGCCTACTCCTTCGAATCGTTTTGGACTTTGCCGGCGGTCAGCATCTGCTCGAACATAGAGGCCGACTGCGAGAAGTCGCTCGGCAACACGACCGTCGAGTTTTTGCCCGTGCGAGCAAACTCCGTCATCATCTCGGACCACTGCGTAAACATGAACAGCTGGTTAGCCTCGTCGTTACCGACGCCCGTCTCCTGGATAATCTCGAGTGAATCCTTGATGCCCAGCGCGATGGCCTTGCGCTGGTTGGCGATGCCCTCGCCCGCCTTTTCCATTGCCTCGGCCTCGGCGGTCGCCTCGGTGACGCGCTTGATGCGGTCTGCCTCGGCGAGCTCCTGTGCCGCAGCGCGCTTGCGCTGGGCGGCGTTGATGTCGTTCATGGAGTTCTCGACCTCGGTCGGCAGCGCGATCTTGGTGATGAGTGTCGACACGAGGGTGAAGCCGTAGGCGGCCATCTGCTCGGAAACGGTAGCGTTGACATCCTTGGCGATGTCATCCTTCTTGGCAAAGACCTCATCGAGTGTGTAGACGGGAATCGAAGAGCGCAGGGCGTCGGTGATGAAGTCGCGCATCTGGTCGACGGGCTCCTGCAGCATATAGTAGCTCTTGTAGATGCCCGAATCCGCCGGGCCAGCACCCATGTCATAGCTCACGTGATATTGAGCCGAGACCTCGAGGCCGATGGTCACATTGTCCTGAGTCTTAACGTCGATACCAAAACCGTTTTTCATGGTGCGCAGACTCACCGTGGCGGCCTTGCGGTCGATCACGGGCACCTTCATGTGGAAGCCCGCGTTGACGATGCGGTTGAACTTGCCTAAGCGTTCGATGATCACAGCATGCTGCTGTTCAACGACATAGCAGGCGTTGGGAAGCAGCAGCAACAGGATGATGATGGGAAGTAGAAGGCTCGTAAGGGCAGCGATGATACCGGACAACAGCATGGTTTCTCCTCTGATAGGCACACGTTGCCATTAGGATACCCGTCCAAGGAGATCGTGCATAACAAAAAAGCCCCCATTGCTGGGAGCTCTTTCAATCAATGGTGCGGGCGAAAGGACGTCCGCGTATCCGCTTCGCGGATCCGCACCGGCTTCGCCCGCCTGCCGGCGGACTCGCCAGCTCGCTAAAAACGCTCCGCGTTTTCTTGACGCTCGCTCCTTCACAGGTTCAAGTCCCTGCGATGGGCACATAACAAAAAAGCCCCCATTGCTGGGAGCTCTTTCAATCAATGGTGCGGGCGAAAGGACTTGAACCTTCATGGGGTTGCCCCCATACGGACCTGAACCGTACGCGTCTGCCAATTCCGCCACGCCCGCGTGCAGGAATTAGAATAACGGAGCGCCATCGCGAACGCAAGAACTATTTTTGAAAAAGTTTGCAGGCATTTTCCCAAGCGGCATGCGCGATTGTTTCGGCGTCCTCACCAGTGCGATCGACACGGTCGTTAACCAGCGCGTTTGCCGTAATGGAGATCATTGCGGGCTCGCATTCAAGACCGCGGATGGGCTCCGGAGCCATATACGGGCAATCCGTCTCGAACAAAATGCGGTCGAGCGGGGTCGCCGCAAATGCCTCGCGCACGTCGTCGTTGCGCTTAAAGGTGGCCGCACCACCATAGGCGATATAGCAGCCCAGCTTCACAAAGCGCTCCATCGTGGCGCGGTCCTCGCCAAAGCAGTGCAGCACACAACCGGCCTGGGGCACGCCCACCTCACGAAGCACGTTGTACGCATCCATATGCGAGGTGCGCTCCCCATCCGAGTCCTCGTGCCGCAGGTGCAACTCCACCGGCACGTTACGGCACGCGGCAAGCTCGAGCTGGCGCGCCATGCAGTCAATCTGCACGTTATGAGGTGCCGGCGCGATATCGTCATCATAGTCCATGTGGTAGTCCAGGCCGATTTCGCCAATACCGGCGCATAAGGGGTCATCGAGTGCGGCAACGACCTGTGCGTGAACGTCGTCGGTATAGTCCGGCGCGCCATACGGATGCACGCCGGCAAGATACTTGATCTGCGGGATATCCTGCATCGGCAGAATCTCGCGCGTCAGCCAGTCGCTATAGTCCGTCACGCTGCGCTTATCGGCAATGGGATCGAAGACCGTCACCAACAGGTCGATGCCCGCGGCTTTGGCGCGCACGAGTGTCTCGGGCACTTCTTTGCCCCAAAACGAAAGCAGATGCGCATGCGTGTCAGCAAGCGGTGCCAAGGGCACGGGACAAGCAACCGTCTTCTTTTTCTTGGTAAACGTCACGCGTTCGGCATTAGGCATCATGGATGAGCTCCTGGGCCAGACGGACAAAGTCGGCAACATCAAGCGTCTCGGCGCGCGTGGTGGGTGCGATACCGCAAGCCTCAAAGGCGGCATCGAGCACGTCCTTGGCAAAACCGTTGGCGCTCATGGAATTGCGGATGGTCTTGCGACGCTGAGCAAATGCAGCGTCAATCACGCGGGCCACAAATTCGCGATCGAGTTCTTCGGGCATCACACCGTCAACACGGTCGATACGCACGACGGTCGAGTCCACGTGCGGCGCCGGCATAAAGCAACGCGGCGGCACCTCAAAGCGACCCGTCACCTGCGCATACAGGCCGAGCTTTGCCGTATAGCCGCCATAGGTCTTGTTGCCCGGCACTGCGGCAATGCGATCGGCAACCTCCTTTTGCACCATGACGACAGCGCGCTTAAGCGCGGGCATCGTCTGGAAGAACTGAAGAATGATCGTCGCCGCCACGTTATAGGGCAGGTTCGCGACAAATACCGTCGGCTCACCGCCCGCAACCTGCTCAATCTGCTCCGGCGTCACCTTGAGCGCGTCGCCCATGATAAAGCGGAAGTTGGCATAGTCGGCGGCGTGGGCATCGAGCACCGGCTCAAGCTCGGGATCGGCCTCAATGGACGTAACGCACGCCGCTTCCTGCAGTAACGCAAGTGTCAACGTTCCACAACCCGGACCCACCTCGAGTACGCGCTCGTCACCTGCAAGCTCGGCAAGCTCGCAGATACGCTCGATCACATGATTGTCGATTAGAAAGTTCTGGCCCAGGCGATGCTTGGTCGCAAGGCCAAACTCCTCCAGCAGCTCCCTTGTTGCCGTGGGGCTTGCCAAAGGCGAAGTTGTCATGGTTGCCTCCTTAGCATGATGGCGGCGTCTTGAAACAAAAGGGCATGGACCGTGGCGGCCATGCCCTTACAGCTAAACAGCAAATTGCCGATATGGCGCTCGCGCGGTCTCTACGCCAGACGCGGGAACAGCGGATCGCCCTTCTCGACGGGCTGACCACCAGCAAGCAGGCCCCAAGCGCAAATGCCCTTGAGGTCGTCGCTCGCGGCCTCGCCCTCACAGGACAGGCGGCGCAGAGCCTCGACAGAAGTCTGGGGCATGAGCGGCATCAGCAGGTGGGCGGCGATGCGGATGGCCTCGAGCAGGTTGTAAATCACAAATGCCAGCTCGTCAGCCTTGGCCTCGTCCTTGGCAAGCGCCCAGGGCTCGGAGTCCTCGATGTAGTGGTTGGCGGCATGGATGAGCTCCATGACCTCATCCTTGGCTCCGCCGTAATCGAGCATGTCCATCTTGGCCATGTAGCGCTCGACCAAACCGTCGGCAATCTTTGCCAGCGGGTTATCGAACGCGTCGGCAGACGCCGGTTTAGCCGGGGCGCAGCCGTCAAAGTACTTTGCGCTCATGTTGAGCGAGCGCGAAATGAGGTTGCCCCAGCTGTTGGCCAGATCGGCGTTGTAGACCTGCTCCATGCGATCGAAGCTGATGGCGCCGTCGGTGCCGGGGACCACGTCGGTCATAAAGTAATAGCGATAGCCCTCAACGCCCAGCATGTCGATAACGTCCTGCGGAGCGATGGCGTTACCGCGGCTCTTGGACATCTTCTCGGCCTTGCCGGTCTCGGCATTGCGCACGGTCAGGAAGCCGTGGGCAAAGACGTGCTCGGGCAGGGCCTCGCCGATGGCCATGAGCATGGCGGGCCAAATGACGCAGTGGAAGCGGATGATGTCCTTACCCACGATGTGGAACTGCGCGGGCCAGCGATAGGCCAGCTCGGCACGCGCCTCGTCGGTGTCGACACCGTAGCCGACGGCCGTCATATAGTTGAGCAGCGCATCGAACCACACGTAGGTCACGTGACCCTCGTCAAACGGGACCTGAATGCCCCAGTCAAAGCTCGTGCGGCTCACGGAAAGGTCGTTAAGGCCGCCCTCGACAAAGCTACGTACCTCGTTCATGCGGAACGCAGGCTCGACAAAGTCGGGGTGCTCGTCATAGAGCTTGAGAAGCTTGTCCTGGAAGGCGGAAAGCTTAAAGAAGTAGGACTCCTCCTGCACGCGCTCAAGCGGACGGTGGCAGTCGGGGCATAGATGCTGGCCGACGCTGCCGTACTCCTCGTCGCCCTTCTGGACCTGCGTATCAGTGAAGTAGGTCTCGTCAGGCACGCAATACCAACCGTCGTAGCTGCCCTTATACAGGTAACCGGACTCCTTCATGCGCTCCCACAGATACTGCACGGCATGATGCTGGCGCGGCTCGGTGGTGCGGATGAAGTCGTCGTTGGAAATCTCGAGCTTGCTCCAAAGCTCCTTGAAGTGCGGGGCCTGGCTATCGGTCCACTCCTGCGGCGTCATGCCATGCTTGGCTGCGGCCTCGGCGACCTTCTCGCCGTGCTCGTCCATGCCGGTCAGGAACTTGACGTTATAGCCGGCGGAACGGCGATAGCGAGCCTGAACGTCGGCGATGATGGTGGAATAAGCCGTGCCCAGGTGCGGATCGGCGTTGACGTAGTAGATGGGCGTCGTGATAAAGAACGAAGGCTTGCTTTGATCCATGGGGTTTGTCCTCCAGAAAAACGTTGCATACAGAGGATGATTCTAGCGCAAGGGCTGGTTATCCTCCATCTATTGCATATCGAGCACCATGGCATAGACATCGCGCTTGCGGCGCGAATACTTCTGAGACAGGCGCTTGGCCACCGCAGACGCGGGCTCCCCCTCCTCGAGCGCGGCGCGGATATCCTCGCGCAGGGCCTCGTCGGGATCCGCTACCGCAGCGCCAACCGGCGCGATGCCGGCCTCCTCATCCTCGCTCGGCGGCGCGATGACCAGCGCAATCTCGCCCTTTACCTCGCCGCGAGCACGCAGCTCCTCGGCAAGCTGGTCAGCGGGCCCGCGCAAGACCTCCTCGTGCAGCTTGGTGAGTTCGCGGCAGACGGCAACCTCACGCTGGGGAAAGACCTCCGCCACGGCCTCGAGCGTCGCCACGATGCGATGTGGAGACTCGTAGAAGATGAGTGCGCCGGGCACCACGGCAAGGCGCTGCAAACGGCGCACACGGTCGCCGTGCTTTCGGCCCAAAAAGCCCTCGAAGAAAAAATGCTCGCAGGGAATGCCGGACGAAACAAGCGCCGTGACGCAAGCAGAGGGCCCGGGAATAACTTCGACGGGCAAATCGGCCTCACGCGCCGCCTCGACCAGCGCCTGGCCGGGATCGGACACGCTCGGCATGCCGGCGTCCGAGGCAAAGGCGAGGGTCTCCCCCGCCAGCAGACGGTCGACCAGGCCGGCGGCGCGGCTGGCGATCACATTCTCGTCGCAACGGACAAGCGGCTTGGAAATGCCCAAGTGCATCAGCAGCTTTGACGTCACACGCGTGTCTTCGCAGCAGATGGCATCGGCGGCGGCAAACGCCTCGCCAACGCGCGGGGACAGGTCACCCAGGTTGCCGATGGGCGTGCCGACCACATAGAGTTTGCCCGTATGGGCGCTGTTTTGCGTCATATCAACCTATTCAATCATGCCGCGCTCGAGCGTACCGAGCGCCGCGCGGGCGTCCCATGCTGCAATGCGCTTCTCGGTCTTCCACGTTTGGAAGAACCAACCGGCAGCCGGCGCAAACGAAGCCAGCTGGTTGGCGATAAACACGCGCTCGTAGGCATTGCGGCCCTCGGGCGTAACCGACGAGTTGGCAAAGATTGCCGCACCCGACCATTCGCCCACCAGCACGGGGAACCCCGTCGAAATCGCCTCTTTGAGCTCGCGCTTGTTACGCGAAATCGCCGTCGTCAGCCCGCGGGGGCTCGTGATGTCGAGCGCATGCTCGTCGCGGTAATGGTACAGGTGAAGGTCCATATAGACGTTCTTGTACTTGGCGCCGCGCATAAAATGCTTCCACTCGCTGGGATACCCCGAAGACGAGAAGACGACGATCTTGTCCTCTGGCATATACGAACGGACGAGCTCATAGGCATCGCGATAGAAGTTGCGCAGGTAGTGAGCCGGAATGCCATCCGTCATGGTAAAGAGGCTCTTGCGGACGCTCATCTGCGGCGTGTCCAGCAGCTCGATGCCCAGCAGGCTCTCGGCCTCGCCGTAACGCTCGGCCAAGCGCTCGAGCACGTCGAGCGCGACATGACGGCCGTTGGTGGACGAATGCCACTCGGCAACAGCCTCCGGCGTGGTGGGCGAATCGTTGGAATCGCCCTGACCACCTGGCACTGTCGCCAGGTCGAGCAGAACACGGATGTTGTACTTGGCGGCCCACTCAATTGCGCGATCGATGTAGTCGACAACCGAGATGTAGGACGCATCGGACTCCTGCGAGCCGAAGGCATACCAGGGCACCGGCAGACGCACGGCATTGAGGCCAATCTGCGCCATGCGGCGAAAATCGTCCTCGCTCACAAACGTTTCGTAATGACGGCGCATGCGCTCGTTATAGGCGGCGGTGCCCATAGCCTCCTGCAGCTCGGCCGCGTTGGATGCACCGGTCGCTGCATACAGCGACGGGGTCACCCAAGGCTCGGGAATAAACCAGCCAGAGAGATTAACGCCGAGTATCCTCTCCATCACTGCCCCCTTCGAATCATGCAGGTCGAGCCTGCATCGTATTGCATAGGAAAAGTATCGTTTTGAGTATACCCGCGCGTGCGGACAGGCGAGCGAACGGTCTGAAAAGTGGCGCAAAAGCGGGAGGAATGTCTGGGATGCGTTTTCCGCAGAGCCCTCGATAAAAGAAAAGGACCCCTTTGCAGGGGTCCTAGTCAATTCAAGGTGGCGGGGAAGGGAATCGCGTCCGCGCGCTGCGCGGACGGACCGCTGCGGCGCTTGCGCGCCTTGCGAGCTGCGCTGGCAAACGCTTACGCGTTTACTCAGCTCCGCGCCCTCACGGGGTTCGATTCCGTGCAGGAGCCATATAAAAGAAAAGGACCCCTTTGCAGAGGTCCTAGTCAATTCAAGGTGGCGGGGAAGGGAATCGAACCCCTGACACGAGGATTTTCAGTCCTCTGCTCTACCAACTGAGCTACCCAGCCATTTGAGGTGTGCCTTGTTTCAAGGCTTGATTAGTATAACCAAGGACGCGTTCCGGTCAACCGAGAATTTTAAAAAAGTTTTTGAGCACAGCCTCGGTTCTATAAATCGGCACGTCAGAGGCATCAGCCGGCAGCAAGAAGTTTTTCGCTCAGTCCCTTAAGCCGGCACGCGTTGGAGAGCAGGGGTCGAAACAATGATTGAAGGACGCTCTAGTACGGCCCAGGCGCCGGGGCAGGAGCACGTGCGCCAAGGACGAACGCTTTCGTAGCGCGCGAGGATATTGCCGTCGCGATCGATGAAGGCGATGTCGATGGGATAGGCCATAAAACACGTATGGACCGAAGAGCAGCGTGGAAACGCCATGACGAGCGGCAGACCGTTGGCGGCAACCGGACACCGTCCCAGCATGCCGCGCAGGCGCACGGCAAACGACTCCGCCACCACAAACTCGGCCGGCGTCCAACCCAGCCTGTTGAGCGCCCGCGCGTACGCGATGTAGGACGAGACCGCGGTCACATGACCACCCCCGGACGCCATGGATCGACCGTCACCGCGCGCTCGTGCGACAACGTTGTCGGCGCCCCCAGCGGAACGCCAGCGATGCTGAGAGAAGTCGGCCACGGCTCATAGTGCATGGTGCAGGTGTAGGTCCTAAACGTACCGGATAGGGAGAGCAGGCCACCATCCGATGCCTCCGCGCCTTGCTCGCTCGACACTTCGATCTGCAAGCCATAGCCTTCCATGGCATTCAGAATTTGAGTCTGAACCGTCGCCGAGGCATCGGCAGAGCTTTCGTCGCCCTCCCCCTCCGACGCCACGGCGTGCGCCAACACGATGTCGGGCACCACGCGGTCGAAGCGCGCGACAGCGCTGGCAAAGATCATGACGTTGTACACGATGAGTGCCAGCACCAGCAAAACGGGCGTAACCACTGCCATCTCCACCGTCGCTTGGGCGCGCTCCTCGCGCAGACGCATGCGGATACTCATTACGACCCACCGCCCAAAGCGCCAACCAGCGTGGCGACATCGACGGTGAGCGGGATGGAGCCGCCGCCGGGCAGAGGAATCTCCGCAAGCGTGAACACCGTACCGCTAATGGTGCGTTCGACTTGATATTCCAACGCCTCGCAAAGCGCCTTGGGATCGGTCACGCCCAACGGAATACTTCGTAGCTCGTCCTGCGCATTAGAAAGAGCCGTGATGTCAGACCCCGGGCTCTTGATGACATTGGCGGTGTCGGTCAGCACCGGCTTTCGCAGGCGCAAGTCGCACGGCTCCAAGCCCAGCGCCGCCACGGACGCCGAAACGGTATCGCCAAGCCACGACGCAATGGAGCCCAACGCGCCGTTGCCCCCTCCTAGGCCCTTAATCATCTCGTCCATAAGTTCGTCGGCCGAACCTTGGATGTCTCCGTATCCCACAAGCAGCCGCCCCCAAACATCCATGACGCCATCGAGTACGCCGGCAACGCCACCCGAACGTTCCTTCAATGTCGAGAAAAATCGCGAAAGCACGTTGTTTTGCGCCGTCGCCTCATCGGGCGCCAGTACCGCGGCAGAGATGGCACCGCGACTGCCAAGCTCAACCGCCGCGTTAAACGAAGAGTTAAGTTGATCGGGGCTGGTAATATCACCCGAAACTGCAAAGGCGACTACGCCGTTGCGACCAGGTGGGGCGATACGCGGACGCTCACCGGAAAGTTCTTTGATGGCGGTATCGAACGCATTGCCCGCACGGTCGACTTCGTCCTCGGTCTGACGCTCGAGCTCGAGCTCCTTGTTGCGACAGTCGACGTAGTCCTCCAGGGCGTCTTTAAACTTGTCAAAGTGATACTCGAAGCCGTTTTCGATAGAGGTTGAAGGCGCCGCAACAGCACCAAGCGACAAAACGCCAAAATGGCATTTGCTGCATTTATCCTGTCCATCGTAATCGGCAACCGAAGCAAATCCGCTCGGCGTCCCTTTCTTATAGTTAGGGCAGGTCGTCCCGTAATGCAGATACGCCTTGTCATCGTTCACGCTAGTCGGCCACACCGCATCGGTATAGAGTTCCGTCGCCCGAACCTCATCAGAGTTGCGCGGCAGCAGCGGAATATAGGAGGAAACCCCGTCTCCGTTCTCGGTTATATGTGCCCGATCGACCTCCGCGCTCGCATAGGTATAAAACGCCTTACGCGCCGCAGACTCTGCCTTCATCTCGACACTCGAGCCGTGGGGCTTCTCATTTGTCAGACGCCAATGGTAGTAGTCCTTCGCGCGATCAAGGGCAACTTGGGGCTCCCACGTAACGCTCGATGAGTAATGCGGATTTTGAACACCGGAGAGATCCGTTAGGCTTTTCGCACGCTCCCACATGCAAGAACAGCTGCCGACCGAGCCCTTGTCAGACCCACCACAATCCGCCAGCCAAGCACGCTCTTTAGCCTTCGCCGTGTCCTCAGAAGCCTTCCGCAGTTCCTCGGCCGCACCCTCTAAATCATCTGATGTGTCTTTAATGGTATCGGTCGAGATCTCTGATCCTTTGAGCGCAGCGAAGTCAGACTCGGATGTCCTGGGCACGGCAAGCGCCGTACCGGTATAGGTCACACTATCGGTATCCTGCGCCGACACCGCCTGCGTGGCACGCGCGGCAATCAGATACGGCAGGGCCGTCTCGATTTTCTGTAAGCCTTCCGATGCGCTTTTGGCAAACTTGTTGCGCGTTTTAATGATCTCAATCCCGGTGTCGACCATATTGCCGGCAACCGGCTCGGCACCCGGGATGAGGATGGCGACCAGGCCCGTCCCGATCGTGGCAAACCCCGCCAGCCCCAGACTCAAGATGCTCGCATCAACCACCGTGGCAGCCGTGTGATAGGACGACACTACGTTGGCACCCGCCAGCGCGCCACTATCAGCCGCCACCTGGGTATCCCCGGCACGCGACATGCTCCATATCGCCGCGGTCGACGAAAACAACAATGTGAGCACCACTAGGATGACCACGGCAGAAGAAAGCGTGGTATAGGCGCCGTCTTCGATAAACAGATCGACACCGGCTCGACCCATAAAGCCGCCTCGCTTGCGATGGCAGCTCGGACGGTGCGTCAAAACGCGTCTAGACCAGAAACGCTTAATCCCATGCAGCAATCCACGAATCATAATCTCCCTCCAGCCATTCGGGACGCGATTGATACGAGACATCGACTTTGAGCTCAACGTAGCCGCCCTCGGCGGTACCACCCATAGCCTGCGCAAACGCACCGATCACAGGCAACGGCTTGACCTCGCCGGAAACGGACACGGACGAGACGCCACCCGCACCGGCCCGGCCAAGCTCGATATCCCACGACAACGGCCCGCCGGCATGAAAGATCGAAACGTTGGGCACTGCGGCAAGTCGGCGGCGGGCGAACTCCTTAAGATCGTCGTCCTCCGCCGTCGTCGTGGTCATGAGCCGCGCGGTCTCGGCGGCGGCAGACTCCATGACCGCGCGCGTATAGAGCAGGCACACCGGTTGCAGCGCGAGAAGGATGAGTGCCAGAAACGTCGGCAGCAAAAAAGCGGCCTCGACCGTAGACTGCGCCCGGTCCTCGCGCGCGGCATCAATACAACGCGATGTCCTTAGCGGCCGCAGCGGCGTCGATAACCGACGTCGAGGCAACGCCATGGGATGCCGCCCGCTCAACCAGCGCCGCCAAGCGCCCATCGGTGCCGGCACGCCAAAGTCCCGCGATCGCCAGCACGATCGATAACAGCGCCACCGTGACGATGGCGTATTCGACCGTCGCCTGGGCAGATTCCTCACGCAGAACGCCATGCATTTCACGATCCCTCCTTTGAGTCCGTTGCCTGCGGGCTCAGGCGCACGGCGCGCAGACGACACGAAGCGTCGCCAGTATCCGCGGCAATTGTCACCATATCGACCCAGCCGCGTCCGTCGCGCACGATGGCACCCCACACGTTTCCCTTGATGTCGAGATAGCCGCTCAGAGCAAGTTGCGCCGTGGGTACCTCGCGATAGGCACGCAGCATATCCGCCGCCGCTTCGGTCATCGGTCGGTCCTCGGACCATGCAAGCCGGACCGCAATCGCGTTGCCCTCAGGCGAATCCGTCGCAATGCCAGACCGCTTGTCGAGCGTCCGCAGAAAGGTTTGCGCCGTGACAGCGACATCCGAATCGTCCGCATCTCGCATCTCATCTTTTTGAGACGCCACCGCCGAATCTGAGCCCAAATCGGAGGCGGTCCCAGGACGCTGCTGCCGCGCGGCGTTAAGCCCCCAAAGCACCGCCGCTATCGCCACGGTCAGGCAAGCAAACACCAGCAGCACCCCGACGGGGCGCTCGCCCTCTACAGGCTGTTGATGCCCTCGCTGATAGCGTTCCATAGATCTTGGACCTTGCCCTTAAATGCGACGATGGCGATAATCGCGATCACCACGAGCACGCCGACCAAGATGGCATACTCGGTGGTACCCTGTGCACTCTCCTCCTGCAATAGTTCCTTGGCGCGCTGACGAACATGTGCCGCCCGGCAAAACGCCCAGCCCTGGACCTTGCCAGCAGCGTCAGTCATCGTGTTCATGTATTCCTCCCTACATCATCCCGCCTGCCCCCAGCAGCGGGCCCAATATGGACAGAAGCAACGCCGGCAAGATGAGCGTGCCGGTGGGAATCAGCAGCTTGACGGGTGCACGCTCGATCTCGCGCTCGACCGCGGCGCGATGAGCCGCACGGATCTCGCGACTTTGAGCGGCCAGCGTCTCGGCAAGTGGGGCACCCAGGGCGAGCGCCTGCCCCACCGTGATGGCAAAGGTCTCGAGCGCTCGCACGTCCAGGTCGCGCGCGGCGGCCAACAACTCGTCCTCACGCGTGCCCACGCCCACCTGCCACGCCATGCAGGCGCGCTCAAGGCGAAGAGCCAGCACTGACCGGCGGTTGGCGCAGAAAATCTCAAGCGCCGCATCAAACGAAAGACCGGCCGAAAGACCCAAGCGCACAACATCGATCATCTCGGACACTTCGCCGAGCGACACTCGCGCCGGGCCGCCCGCTCCAACCGCGCCCTTCACTCGCGCGGTCAGAGCATCGACCACCGAGCGACCCGCGGCAGCGACCAGCACCGCCTCGCGCTTGCAGGCCCCTGCGATCTTGCGTGCATCCGCCCGATCCAAACCCGTCGCGACAAATACACTCAGGGCGCACAGGCAAGCCGCAACTGCAACCGGGGCGCTCATAGCTCCACCCGCATAATGCGCCGGATAACCACCAGGGCAACGGCGTTGAGGGCAAGACCCAGCACCACAGCGCCCGCGCCGGCAGGCGTCGCAAGACCGCGACGAAAATCTGCCGAAAGCAGCGCCAACACCGCGCACATGCCCGCCGGCATCGCCGCGACCATATGCGCAGACATGCGAGCCTGCGACGTCTTAACATCCAGGCGGCGCTTGAGCTCAATGCGCTCCCCCACCATGCTCGACGCCTCGGACAGTAAGTCGGCAAGCGGAGCGCCGGTGCGCTGAGACACCTTAAGCGCCAAGGTCACAAGCGAAAGACCGGGGGCGTCGATACGCACGAGCAAGTCATCGAGCGCGTCGGTCGCCGAGATGCCGCAATCGATCGCCGCCGCCACCCGCAAAAACTCGGTATGCACTGGCTCTTGCGCATGAGCGCCCACAAAGCGCATGCCCTGGGCCAGCGAATGTCCCGAGGCAAGCGACATGGAAAGTGCGGTAAACGCCTCGGGCATTGCCTCTTCTGCATCGTGTTGCTCGCGCCGGCTCTCAAAGCCATCCCGAGCGGCACCAACGGCAAACGGAGCAACAAGTCCCAAGGCAAATCCGAGGGGCGATAACGACACCATCGTTAGTAAAACGCAGCAGACACCGCTCGATAGCAGCAGAAACGCCAAACGTCCCGAAGCATCTTCGATCACGAGGCCAAGGCGATGCGCCGGAGCCAGCGATGCCCACGAACGGGCGATCTTTTTCAGCAGATCGTTTTCCACCAGCTCACGCGGCAGCTTCTCTGCCACCGTCTCGAGCGCCTGACGTGCCAGCTCCGCCGGCGGTACCTGCGGCACACGAGGTTCCGCCCCGCACGCCGTCGCGACAGAAAGCCCTGCCAAGCCCCCTACGACGAGGGGCACAGTGATCTCCATTCGTCCACCTCCTCTTGTGTGAGCGTCCCCGACCGCAGGCCTTCTGCGATAAACGGCGGCTCGCGGTCAAGCGTCCAGGTGCGCTCGGCGGCATCGAACGTCACATAGCGCTCGAGCTCTACGCCGCCCGATGCGGCGCGTCGCACCCCCGAATACGAGGAGACGAAGCGCCTGCCATCGGCGTGGCGCTCGGACATCACGATACCGTCGAGTGCCATGGCAATCTGCTCCTCGATGAGCTCGCTCGGCAGATCGATGCCATAACGTGCAAGCAACGTCAGACGCACCACGGTCTCCTGTTCTGAACCCGCATGAAGCGTGGTAAGCGACCCGTCGTGGCCCGTGTTCATGGCCTGCAACATGTCGCAGCACTCGGCACCGCGCACCTCGCCCACCACGATGCGGTCGGGGCGCATGCGCAGGGCATTAGTCACCAGGTCGCGGATCGTCACCGCGCCCTCGCCCTCAATTGAAGCCTCGCGCGCCTCTAGGCGCACCACGTGCGGATGATGCGCAAACTTGAGCTCGGCAGAGTCCTCGATCGTCACGATGCGCTCGCCGGTGGAAATCTCACATGACAACGCGTTGAGCAGGGTGGTCTTACCAGATCCCGTGCCTCCCGCAACCGCCAGGTCCTGTCGCAGCGACACCGCACACGACAGCAGCTGCGCATACCAAAGCGGCAGCGATCCCAACCCCACGAGCTCGTCCAGCGAGCAGATACGGTCCGAGAACTTTCGGATGGTGAGAATCGGTCCGTCAATCGCCACAGGCGGAATCACCGCGTTGACGCGATAGCCCGTTTTGAGGCGGGCGTTGACGATGGGGCTGCGCTCGTCGATACGGCGGCCAAGTGGCGAGATAATGCGGTCGATAAGCACACGGATCTGCTCATCATCCTCAAACGCATGCTCGATGGGGTACAAGACGCCGCCGCGTTCAAAGAAAGCCGAGCGGCAGCCGTTGATCATGATCTCGGTAACGGTGTCGTCCTCGATGAGCGGCTGCAACGGCCCCAAGCCCACCACGTCATCCAAAATCTCGTCGATGATGGTCTCGCGCTCGGGCGTCGCGAGATCGGTCGGCTCCTCAACATTGAGCGCCGCCTCCACCGCAGGACGCAATTCCGAGCGGGCAAGTGCCGGGTCGATATAGGCGCTGATACGCGCCACTTCGTCGTAACCCATGCGGTCCATCACGGCGCGCTTGGTGCGTCGTTTCACGGCGCGGCGACGCCCCACATCTACAGGCGCTGCCGCCGCCGCAGCGCCGGCAGCCTTAATCCTCGTTTGCAGGCTCATCGCTGATCACCCTCGCGCGACCAGGGAAGGCGGATACGTGGGCGTTCGGTGCGCGTTGCACGGTCGGCGACCATATCGCTCCAAGGGCCGACGGCGCACCCCAGTTCCACGAGCATCTCGCGCGTGGCCTCGCGCACGCTAGTCGCAAAAGCGCTGGTCTGCCCCACTGCCTCGTCAGCGCGCCCAAACGCCATGAGCGCGGCGAGATCCTGCCCGCCATCGGCGATACGAATCTTGGAGCTTAACGCACAGGCAATCTCAAAGCGCATGGCGACGTCCTCGTCTGCCCCGCGCGCACCGAACCGGTTGAACACGGCGCTCATGCGCGTGCGCGGCACACCTACTCGACCTGCCAGTTCAATGACGCGCGATGCCGATGCCGCGGACGACACCGCCGCATCGCCAACGACCAGGCAACGGTCGCTCGCCGCCACCGCAGCCGCCACGGCGTCGCCCCAAAAGACCGAGGTATCGATAAAGACCACGTCGGATTCGCGACGCAGAACATCAAGCAGTAGCTCCACCGGACGTGCCATGAGCTCGGCTTGCTCGGGCGCCGCGACGGGACCCCAGAGCGTAACGCCCGGCGCCACGCGCATCGAAGCGGCTACGATATCCGGCTCGGTGAGCATGCCCGCCGCCGACGGCTCGATAAGTGCCGCCATATCGCACGGAGCATCGACGCCTAACAAGTCGTAAAGGTTTCCAAACATCAGGTCCAGGTCGAGCACGGCGGCACGCAAGCCCAACAGCGACGATGTGTGTGCCATGGTGGCAACGATCGTCGACTTGCCGCAACCGCCCGAACCCGAAATAGCGCAGATGACTGGAACTCGATGCGGCGGAGCGGTAGCGTCTGCCGGCGGCATCGGAGGCGGCGGGGCGGGCGTCGGTGACAGCGTCCCCGTCTCCCCCGCCGCAACCACGTGCTGCGTCCAAGCCGGCATGGCTGCTTGTTCGGTCTGCGAGGCAGGCTCGTTCTGCGCAATCTGCTCATGCTGCATCAGCGACAACTCGCCGCACCCGGCAAGGCCCTCAACTTCGTCGAGTTCATCCGCCAGATTCACGCCGTGCACGTATCCCATATCTACTGCCGGGGAGTCGCCAGCATGCTGCGCCGGCCCTCCAGCGTCATCGTATACAAGGGGGTTCCGGGGGCGCCGACCATGCTCGGCTTCCGCTTTTCCATAATCATCAACACGCGGGCCTCTTGTAGCGCGAGGCGCCCCGGGTTCCCTATCAACAAAAGCATCGGGCTCAATCGTCATGCGCCGATCGGAATCAACCGCTCCCTCGCCCGCGCGCCCGTTGCCGCATATACTGTGTGCAGCGATGACCTCGGTCGCCCCCGCGCGAAACAGCCCCTCGATATCCGACGGATCGAGCGCTTCTATCAACACGACCACGCGACTCACGCGGCCTTCGGCCGTCAGGCGCGCAACAGTCTTGCGCACATCTTCGGTATCAAACAGAGACGCCGCGATGATGGCAGCCCCGCGGCGCGACGGAAACGCCCGCGCCATGGAAACCAGCCCGTCCAGGTCACCCACGCGAAGCACCTGTGCACCCGCATCACGGCCCTCGACTTCCCGCTGCAACAGCCCGTAATCGCCGCACGCGCAGCACGCAAGCCAGATCGCCTTCATCACTCGTCGCCTCCGCTCTTTTTGCCGCGCGCCGTGGCGGGAATCGTCAAGCTGACCGTTCCCTTGCCCGAGGCTCCCAGCAGTTCCTTGACGTCTTCGGGGTCAGCCGCCAGCGTCACCCATTCGATCTTGCCCTCGCGCGTGGCACCGGAATCCTCACTGGTATCGATCACGTGCGCGCCGCACAGCCGATCGGTCACGCCGTCCTTTTGCACGTACACGTCCACGTAGCTGCCCACGCCCGTGGCACCGCCGACCGAGTGCTCGGCATCGACCGCCACGAAACGGCAACCTTGCCCTTAGGCACCTCGAGCTTGCGGCTCTCGGCCTTGGTGTAGACATTGCAGATCACGGCGTTTTTGGGAATACGCGAAGTCGTCACGTCGCCGCGCACCTGGCGCAGCTCGGTCGCCGCGTCACGCGGCAGCAGACTCGTCAGCCATTCCTGGGTTATGACATTGGTCTCATCGAGGGTCTCGCCCACATCGATATCGCGCGCCGCGACGCATACCTCGACGCGATCGCCACCGTACTTGGCCAAGGTCTCAGCCTGGACCTGTTCGGCTTGCGAGCGGATCGACGAGCCGTAAACCATGCAAAGCAGAGCAGCGAGCACGCCCGCGACCAGACTGATGGCGATGCGCTTGCTCTTGTTCACGGCCGCTCCTCTCATGGCAGTGCCGGGCGAATGCCCGTACCACCATTGTCTGGGCGGTCAGAGTGCAAAGCGGCACAATCGCGATCTTGGTTTTCGATGTCAAACCAATCGTTGACCAAAAACTGACCAGCCCGTCAAGCTCGTGGCAAGGTTTTGGTCAGCACGTCAGCAAACTGCATGTTTCGAGGCTTTTCCACAGCAAAAAAGCCGTCTCCCGAACAGTTGGGAGACGGCTGTCATAGGAAAAATCAATTACAGATGGACATCGGGATCGAGCATTTGAGCACTCACGCGCATGGATGACGCCAGGTTTTGGAACGTTTCCAGACGCAGGCTGTCAATCTGCCCGGCGTCCTCGGCCTCGCGAACGGCGCAACCCGGCTCATGGGTGTGCGTGCAATCGCCAAACCGGCACGCGCGCGATGCCTCGACAATCTCGGGGAAGGCGCGCGCCAGACCCCGCTCGTGACCCACGAGCGGCAAACTGCGCAGACCCGGGGCATCGGCGATCACGCCGGCGTCGCCCGGCAGCGCCACCATCACGCGCGCGACGGTAGTGTGACGGCCCTGGTCGTCGCGTTCGCGCACACCGCCGGTCGCCAACGTATCGTGGCCCAGCAGTGCATTGAGCAGCGTCGACTTGCCGGCACCCGACTCGCCCAGAATCATGGCGCAGCTCCCGGCAGGCACGCAGGCACGGACCTCGTCCAGGCCGCGGCCCTCGGCAGAGGACGTCACGATCACGCGCACGTTCGGACCCACCAGGCGGCGCACGCGGTCCAGATCGCGCTCGAGCTCCCCGGCATCGCAGCGGTCAGCCTTGGTGAGCACCACCACCGGCTCGGCATCGCAGTCGAGTGCCAACACCAGCGAGCGCGCCACGCGATCGAGCAGCACCTCGCCGGCACCGAGCGCCTGCACGATTAGCACGCTATCCACGTTGGAGCAGAGCACCTGGCGCTCTCCGCGGGCACGGCCGCGCCAACGCTCAAAGCTCGTACGGCGCGGCAGTACGCATTCAATCACGCCCATATCGTGCCCGGGAGCGCGGCGCACCGCCACACGATCGCCCACGGCAGGCAGCAGGACCTCGTCCCCACCGCGCGACTTGGCAAATCCCACGGCATGCTCGGCGCGGAAGGTATCGTCGGCAGTCGCCACCAGCGGAAACCCACGATCCAAGCGCACCACGGCGCCAAGCTGCATCTGCTCGGGCTCCTCGGCATGCGCGCAGAAATCATCAAAGGCAGCCTGCTGGGCTTCATCGACCGGCAGGTCATCAAACGCCGGAACATCCTGCAGCGCGTCAAGCCCCGGTACACTCGCCAGCAACTCCTCAGCAGATGCAGGGGGTTCGGTCGCGAGCTTCCGACGACGATCACGCTTAGCCCGCGCCCCCGTCGTCTTTTTCTTCGCCTTAGCCTTAGCCTTAGCCACAAACGCCTCCCAGCACCAAAAATCACAACTGAGCAGGTATTTTAAATCAAAAAGAGCTGGCCGGGCAAAGCCCGACCAGCTCACAAACTTTTCCTCAGCCCTTTTCATCCGCACGGAAGAAAAGCCAGCAAGGATACCGCAGGGCCCGCCCGCCGGGAGGGGTTTCCTAAGGGCACATCCTTTATTCAAAACGAGCGGCCGAGCAATTGCTCGGCCGCTCACCTTCTTTCCCTCAGCCCTTTTTCATCCGCGCGGGAGTAAAGCCAGCAAGGATACCGTAGGGCCCACCCCGGGAGTGTTTTCTTCTGAGCGATCCCGCAGCGCGAAGCGCGAGGACCAGCGAAGAAGAAAACACGCAGGGGCGGGCCCGGACAGGTTAACTTACTCCTTCTCGACCGCGCGCATGATCGCCTTGTAGATCTCCATCAGCGGGATGATCAGGAAGGCCAGGCCCAGGGCAGCGACAACGCCCTTGAGCTCAAGCGTCACGGGGCCAAAGAACATCTCGGCAAGCGTCGGCTGCACGGTCACGATCACCGTCAGCACCAGTGCCAGCGCGGCGGAAGCCCACAGCCACTTGTTCTGCTTCTTCATGGTGAACAGCGACGCACGACGGCTGCGCATATTGAAGCAGTGGAAAATCTCGACCATGTTGAGCGTGATGAACGCCATCATCACGCCTTCCTCGTCGGCATTGCCGGCGATCATATCGGCGATGTGGATGTAGCCCATGTCAAAGTACACGCCCACAAAGAAGCTCGCCAGCACCAGCGCGGTGATGATTAGGCCCTGGACCACGCAGTCCAGACCCATATGTCCGGCAAAGACACCGTCCTTGGCGTTGCGCGGCTTGCGCTTCATGATGTCGCCCTCGGCATCCTCCATGCCCAGCGCAAGCGCGGGGAAGCAGTCGGTGACCAGGTTCACCCACAGCAGCTGCACCGGCTGGAAGATGGTAAAGCCGATGAGCGTGGCGATAAACACCGAGAACACCTCGGCAAGGTTGGCCGAAAGCAGGAACTGGATGACCTTGCGGATGTTGTCGTAGATGCGACGACCCTCTTCGCAGGCGCCGATGATGGTAGCGAAGTTGTCATCGGCAAGTACCATGTCGGCGACGTTCTTGGTGACGTCGGTACCGGTGATGCCCATACCAACGCCAATGTCGGCGCGCTTGATGGACGGGGCGTCGTTGACGCCATCGCCCGTCATGGCCACGATCTGGTCGCGCGACTTCCAAGCCTCGACGATGCGTGTCTTGTGCTCGGGCTGGACGCGGGCGTACACGCCGTAGTCCTCGATGTGCGCGTCGAGTTCCTCGTCGCTCATGCGATCGAGGTCGGCACCGGTGATGGCCTGGCTGCGATCGGCGACGATGCCCAGCTGCTTGGCGATGGCCACGGCGGTGTCGATGTGGTCGCCCGTGATCATGACGGTGCGGATACCGGCGTCGTGCGCCTCGTGGATAGCGTCGGCCACCTCGGGACGGACCGGGTCGATCATGCCGGACAGGCCACAGAAGACCAGGTCATGCTCGAGCGCAGCGGGGCTGCAGTCGTCGGGAACCTCGGTGTAGGTGCGGCTTGCCAGCGCCAGTACGCGCAGGGCCTCGTCGGCCATGGCCTTGTTGGCCGCCACGAGCTCGGCGCGGCGCTCCTCGGTCAGGGGGACGACCTTATCGCCCTCGTAGATATGGGTGCACAGGCCGATCACCACGTCGGGCGCACCCTTGGTGTACTGCTCGTACTCGCCATCCAGGGTCTCGACGACCACGGACATCATCTTGCGGCCCGAGTCAAACGGGGCCTCGCCCACGCGCGGATGCTCGGCAGTCAGGCCAGTGAGGCCCGCCTTGCCGGCGTCGTTGACGAGCGCGCACTCAGTCGGCTCGCCCACGGCCTCGCCCAGCTCCTCGTCCCACTGAGCATCGGAGCACAGCGCCATGCCGGCCAGGAACTTCTCCTTGGGCGCAGCGAGCTCGTGCTTGACGACGGTCATCTTGTTTTGGGTAAGGGTACCGGTCTTGTCGGAGCAGATGGTCTGCGTGCAGCCGAGAGTCTCGACGGCAGAGAGCTTGCGGATGATTGCCTGGCGCTTAGCCATCTTGGTCACGCCAAGCGATAGCACGATGGTCACGACGGCGACCAGGCCCTCGGGGATGGCAGCGACGGCGAGCGAGACGGCGACCATAAAGGTGTCGAGCAGGGCGGTCGGGTCGGTAAGAACGTTGCCCACGCCGTGGCGGATGATATCAACGCCAAAGATGACGACGCAGATGACGATAACCATAATGGTAAGGATGCGGCTGAGCTCGGCGAGCTTCACTTGCAACGGCGTGAGCTCTTCCTTGGCCTCGGCCAGGGCGCCGGCGATCTTGCCCATCTCGGTGTTCATGCCGGTGCCGACCACGACGGCGCGACCACGGCCGTACACGACGGTGGAGCCCATATAGCACATGTTCTTACGGTCGCCGAGCGGCACGTCATCGGTGCCCGCAGCGAGCTCGATCACGTTGGCGTGCTTCTCTACGGGCACGGACTCGCCGGTGAGCGCGGCCTCTTCGATCTTCATCGTGGCGCTCTCGAGCACGCGGCAGTCGGCCGGGACGGAGTCGCCCGCCTCGAGCATGATCACGTCGCCGGGCACGAGCTCGGCGCTCGGCAGGTGCACGAGCTTGCCGTCGCGCAGCACCTTGGACTGCGCCGCACTCATCTCCTGCAGGGCCTCGAGGGCCTCCTCGCTCTTGGCTTCCTGGACCACGCCCAGCACCGAGTTGACGATAACGACGAACATGATGATGGCAACATCGGCAAAGTCGGGCTCGCCCTTGACCATGCCCGTGAGCGCACTGATGACGGCGGCAACGATCAGCATGATGACCATGGGGTCGGCCATCTGCTCAAAGAAACGCTTCCACAGCGGTGTCTTCTCGGCTTCCTCGAGCTTGTTAGGGCCTGTCTTGGCGAGGCGCGAAGACGCCTCGTCGTTGCTCAGGCCGAGGTTCTCATCGACACCTTGGTCGCTGAGCACCTCCGCCGCGGCGGACAGGTATTCCTTTTGCATATAGAGTCCCCTCCTGGGATTCGGGCCACTCAGCAGATTGATGCCCGATCATAATTCCCAGGAGAAGGGCAAGGGCTCATCAAGGCTGCCGTGCTGAGCGGCAGTTGATAGTGGAGCTATGGTACCCCAAAGCGACGCGTCTAGCCAAAACAATCGGTTTGGAAATATGGTCCGCACGCAACGGTGCAGACCGTGTGATGCTCAACATTGGTAAAACGTTTTTTCTTCGGCACATCGTTAAACTGAAATATCGCCCAGATAGCAGCGGTCAGAACGGTTGGTAAAGATTTTTCATATACCGTTTTTTCGCAAAAAATGAACTTCTAATTCGGCATACGGTCGATTTTTTGGGGTATTCGGTCGCCATTTCGTTATAATCATCTCAGTTTTATTTCTTATGGTTTATCTATCAGCGCAAGACGATGTCAGATGGAGGTCTGAATGTACAAGCGCACCAAGATTGTATGCACCATGGGTCCCGCCTGCGATAGCGACGAGACCATCCGCGAGATGATTAAGGCGGGCATGAACGTCGCCCGTTTTAACTTCTCGCACGGATCCTACGACGAGCACCACGGTCGCATCGAGCGCGTCCGTCGTATTTCCAAGGAGCTCGGTCTGCCCGTCGGCATCCTGCTCGACACCAAGGGCCCCGAGGTCCGCACCGGCCTTCTGATCGACGGCAAGAAGGTTGCCGTCAAGACCGGCGATAAGATCGTCGTCACCGCTCAGCCCACGTCCGAGGATTTCCACGGCACCTCTGAGCACATCTCCCTCGACTACCTGGCTCTGCCCTCCGAGGTCGAGAAGGGCTCCCTTATCCTGATCGATGATGGTCTGGTTGCCCTCGAGGTCGAGTCCGTCGACGGCCAGGACATGACCTGCGTCGTCAAGAACGACGGCCTGATTGGCGAGCGCAAGGGCGTCAACATGCCCAACGTCAACATCTCGCTGCCCGCCATCACCGAGCGCGATCGTCAGGACATCCTCTTTGGCCTGACCGAGAACATCGACTACATCGCCGCTTCCTTCATCCGTGACGGCGAGTCCGTCCGCGGCATCCGCGAGCTTTGCCGCGAGAACGGTGGCGAGCACGTGACGATCTTCCCGAAGATCGAGTGCGCCCTGGGCGTCGAGAACTTCGACGAGATCCTCGAGGCTTCCGACGGCATCATGGTCGCCCGTGGCGACCTGGGCATCGAGATCAAGCCCGAGCTCGTTCCCCACATCCAGAAGGAGATCATCGCCAAGTGCAACGCGGCCTACAAGCCCGTTATCACCGCTACGCAGATGCTCGACTCCATGCAGCAGAACCCGCGCCCGACGCGCGCCGAGGTTGCCGACGTTGCTAACGCCATTTACGACGGCACCGACGCCGTTATGCTCTCTGGCGAGTCCGCTGCCGGTAAGTACCCGGTCGAGGCCGTCAAGATGCAGGCCAGCATTGCTCTCGAGACCGAGAAGTACCTCCCGGCCCACGCTCCGCTCGAGGTTCCGGCCGACGCTCATGGCACCCGCGTTGTTAACAACGTTGTGGGTATGTCCGCTGTGAACATGGCCACCACCGTTGGCGCCAAGTGCATCACCGTGCCGACGACCACCGGTCGTACCGCTCGCCTGATTTCGCACTTCCGTCCCAACATGCCGATCTGCGCGTTCTCCCGCCACGAGTGGGCCGTCCAGCAGATGATCATGTACTGGGGCGTTATCCCGCACCAGGCAGAGATTACCCAGGGCACCGTCAACGGCACGATCGTCAAGGCAATCGAGACCGCTAAGGAGCTCGGCTACGTCGAGACTGGCGATTTGACCGTCGCTACCGCCGGCGATCCCCGCATGAGCGTCCAGCTCGAGGATAAGGTCTCCTCGACCAACGTCGCTTACGTCGCTCAGGTGCGCTAAATCGTACTTGCAAGCACACTTGCATCGCAAAGGGGCCGGAAGGCGAAGCCTTCCGGCCCCTTTTTCTGTGCCAATGCCGGCGCACGGCAAAACACACACTCATTTCTTTACCAAAAGCGCGAAATCCACCCTTCGAGGCCCAAAAAATAAAGCCCCAAGCGCTAAAAGTGTTCGCCCGGTGGCAAACCCACACCTCACACAGGGCTGATAAATCGTTTTAGCAAGAACCAAATCGACCTGGTTTTCGGAAGTATGCGGCAAATTCTGGAACCTCCGAGCACACCCTGTTTTTTTCGCAACAAAATGCCTGATAAACTAGCCTCAAAAGCCAGGTCCGCTCATAGGGTTCAGATTTTGCCGCATACTTCCGGATTGACGCTGGCATCACTCGCTTCAAAGAGATGATTTCGGCCAGGAGGGCATTATGGACCTGACGCTTTGTGGGCAATCCGCCTTTAACTACTACCGCATCCCGCCGCAGGTATTAGGCCTTTACCCCGCCATTAGCCTTGGCAATATGGATCGCAGATGTTGCGGCCTCGGAAGCCATGCAGTTGTAAAAGACCTGCTTCACGCACCGCTTCACAGGCTAGTATTCACTCGGGCACAATCCGGGTCGCGAAGCCTGTTTAAATCGCACCTCCTGACCCAAGAGCCGCCTCCTGGGTCGTTTAGACAGACTGA
Organism: Collinsella sp.; assembly: GCA_019414465.1. Classification (GTDB taxonomy): domain Bacteria; phylum Actinomycetota; class Coriobacteriia; order Coriobacteriales; family Coriobacteriaceae; genus Collinsella. The sequence goes on along the minus strand of DXLY01000004.1, from coordinate 24,898 downwards.
ACATGGATTTGATGTCACTTCACCGGAGTTCACGCTGCTCAGCTTGCCACGCAGGTCTCACGCAACCAGTTACTCATGGCGTGCTACGAGATGTGCGGCTCCTTTGCAGTGTTTAAGCCCTGCGAGCGAACGCAACAACAACTCGATGAAGCTATTTCGCTTAAGTTCATTCCACCTAACTGCGGCTGGGAGCGAGTTAACGACACCAAGGGCAATGACACCAACTTGTGGAAGCGCACGCCGCTTCTTACCGCAACGGATATCGCCGCGTTCGCCAAGCAAGCCGCAGGCCTGCGCGGCGTCAAACAACTGCGCTGGGCGGCCGAGCACATGACGGGGCAGACCGCCTCGCCCTTCGAAGTACAGGCCTCTATGCTTGTCTCGCTCCCCCGCAACGAGGGCGGCATGGGCATCAACATCGCAAACAACGTGCGCATCCCACTCAGCGACGCCGCGCGCTCACTGTATGACAAAACCTGCTGCTACGCCGATATCCTCATCGAGAGCAACAACGACAGCATGGGCGTCATCTTGGAATGCCAAGGCCGCTCCGCCCACGATGGCGAAGCCGCAAGTCTCTTCGATGCCGAGCGCACCACCGCCCTCACAAGCATGGGCTATGACGTTATCCAGATAACCTATGAGCAAATCAAAGACACGAAGAGCTTTAACAACATCGCCGAACTCATCCATAAAAAGGCAGGGCTCCCCTACATCCCAAAGACCGATCAGAAACGCACCACCGAAGATGCCCTGCGGCGGGAGCTATTGGTCGATTGGGATGAGCTGTTCGCCGTCAAGCCGGCCAGCTAGCAGCTAGTGATCAGAGGGACTGCGGGGACGTCAGAAGCGGCAACGCGAGTCGCAAAGCCCACCTCGGTCAGCTCGATGACCTCGGTAAACGTTGCATCGAAAAACTCCTCGGTTAGCAGGCGATACGGCGGATAATCGGGCTCGCCGGGGTTTTCGCGTACAATCTCGTGCATGACGCCGATAGTCTTGAGCACATATTCTTTATGGATGGGATACTGCCCAAAACGCGTCGCAGCGGTATAGAGGCGATCGGTCGCACGCGGAATGGAAACGATGCCCAGCGTCTTGCCAAACCAGTCAAAATCGCCCTGCTTTTTAATGCGGAATTCCTCGCACGGCTTGCCGCCGTGTGCTTCCAGATACTGGTTCACACGCGTGTTCCATACCGTGTCGGCCACCAGATGCGACCAGACGCCCAGCGTTAAATCGAGCAGCGACTGCGCCACATCTTCGGACGCAAGCGAGAACTCACAGGCGCCGGGACCGACAACCGGCTCGGCATCCCTGTAGCGCTGAGGATAGTGCACGCGGTTCAGTCGCTCGCGCTCCTCGACAATCGAGGTAGCCTCAGCAGGTTCGCCCGCGGGTGCGCCTTTAAGCAGCGGCGCCACATAGGTATCCCAGAACTCGTGCTCGCGCGGCTTAGGGATAGGCTCGGGCTTTGCAAAGTGCGTAATGCGATACGGAATGGGATCGGCGATGCCAGGGACCATATAGCCCACGAAGATATCCGGAACCACGCAGCCAAACAAAAAGGCATTGCGGTCGCGCACGCTATCGGCAAGCACGCTAGCACGTGCCAGCAAGCGCTCCGTTTGAGCGATATGAATGTTCCAACTTGGCATAGCCACCCCCATAAAACCTGGTTAACTATACCATCACGGCAAAGCCGCGCGGGCGGCTACGCATCCTCTACGCAGCAACTATTCCGCAGCACCGCTCTCGGTTCCATACGACGGCGAAGGCGCCTCGACCACATGGTGATATCGATCGATATAGATGGCACGGGCCCCCAGGCGGCGCACCAAATCTTGATGGTGCGTACTCATCAAAACCGTCTTACCGGCAGCAACGTAGGCCAGCAAAAAGTTGACTACGATGTGGCACGAGTCCTCATCGAGCCCGTTGGTGGGCTCATCGAGCACTAGGATATCGGGGTTCATCGACACCACCGCAGCCAGCGCAACGCGCTTCTTTTGCCCGCCCGAAAGCTGATAGGGCGAGGCATCGACCAGATCGGCAACCTGGAACAGCTCCATGGCATCGCGCACGCGGCGCTCGAGCTCGTCTGCCGGCAGCCCCATCTGCGCGGGACCAAACGCGACCTCCTCGCCCACCGTAGCGCAAAAGAGCTGCGCATCGGCATTCTGGAACACAAAGCCCACGCGCTGATGAAAACGCTGAGCGGCTGCGGAATCCTTGAGATATGCCGCATCGATCACGTGCCCGTCAAACAGGTACGCACCCGCGTCCGCTAGTTCAAGACCGTTGATAAGGCGCATAATCGTCGTCTTACCGCAGCCGTTGGGACCGAGTAGGGCAACGAGTTCACCACGATCGACCTGCAGCGACACACCATCGACAACCGTATGCCCCGCATAGGAGAACACCACGTCGCGAAACTCGATGAGCGGCACGCTCTTGGCGCCAGTAGCACCGCTCGCGCCCATCACGCCATTCGTATCGTTTGCCAAAACGTCGCCCTTCCCTATCCACATCGACGGCTCGGCCGCCCGCGCTACAGCACCGCGCACAACACGGCGAGCAGCACCACGACGGCCGCATAGACCGCATCACGCCAGCCAAACCCGGCGCGCGCGGGTGCCGGATACGTACCGGCAAAGCCGCGGCAAAGCATAGCCTCGTCCATCGCGCGGCTGCATTCCATCGCCTTGATAAACGTCATGCCCATGATACCCGCCAGCGAGTCGGTGCGCGAAAAACCCGCAGGTGCACGACCCACGCTGCGCAGCATGACCGATTCGCACAGATCGTGCGCCGTGCGTCCCAGCACCTCGATGTGTTTGAGCGCCATATCAAACGTAAAGATAACTTCGTCGGGCAGCTGTAGCGTCTTGAGCGCCGCCGACATGCGGCTCCAGGTGAGCGTCCACGAAACGCCCAGCACGAACGACACGTTAATGAACGTCTTGAGCGCGATCTTGAGCATGGCGCCCGCGGCAGAAGCGCCCAGCAGCAGGGCAGGCAGTGCCAGAACCACCGCAAGCCCCGTGGCGCCGAGCGCCGGTACAAAGGTCGCACGCAGCCCGCGTACGGGGCGCACGGCAACGAGCACCAGCGCGATGGCCGCCATCAACATGAGGTACAGCGGGCTCTGCGTCAGACACACGCACAGGACGCAAACGAACATCCCCACCAGGCGCACCGGAGCCGAAACGCAAGAAAGGGCGCGGTCGACCATCGACCCGCCCTCGTGCGCGCCTCCACCCAGGCGAACCCGCTCAAGCAGGCTCGCCAGGTGCAGGACATTCTTTTGCATCACACGATGCCGAGCCCCCGCGGGCTCGTAACGCTCCTCGGCCGCAAGCCAACTAGGCAGCTCGGCTATTGCCATGAGCACCGCTTTCCTTGACCGTCAGCGAGACCAGGCGGAATGTGATGGTGAGCACCGCCACGCCAATCACGCCCGAAAGAATATACATCGCAGCCTGGCCGGCAAAGCCAAGGCCCTGCTCCTCGGAATAGGCCTGCAGATAATCGCCCGTGGGCAGGGCGTCGGCAAAGGTCGGGGTGTCGAGGCCGACCGAAGCCTGCAGGCTGTCGTCGCCAGCCTCCTGAACGGCGGTCGCGGCGCCCTCGGCGTCCCACTCACCCCAGGCGTCACCGGTGGCGAGCAAGCCGAGCGGCGTAGCCACGACAAGCACGGCGACCAGAATGAGCGTGGGAATCAGGGAAGTCTTCTTGGCGGTACCATCGGCGGCAAGCTGGCCATCGGCGGCTTCGGGGCCGACGATAATGCTCGGCGCCGTCTTCTTAATGAAGCCGTAGATGGCGGCCGTCGCCACGCCCTCGATCACGCCGGCAACCAGCATATGCGGGATCAACATGGCCGGAATAGCCACGGACAGCGGGAAGGGGCAGTACAGAGGGGCGCCCGAAGCGTTGGTGAAGAGCATCGGCTGAATACCAAACTCGATTGCCGCGCACAGGGCCGCCAGGCACAGGCCGACCCAACCGCTCACGATGGCAGAAACCGAGGTGCCCCAGCTCTTGTCGTGCAGACGGCTGTTGAGCGCACGGAACACGATAGCAGCGGTAAACGGCAGCACAAAGGCCATGTTAAAGCAGTTGGCGCCAAAGGACAGAACGCCGCCGTCGCCAAACAGCAGCGCCTGCAGCGCCAGCGCGACCGAGACAGCGATAGCCGCGGCCTCGGGGCCCAGCAGCAGCGCGATGAGTGCGCCGCCGACGGCGTGGCCTGTGGTGCCGCCGGGCAGCGGAACGTTAAACATCATGAGCAAAAAGGAGAACGCAGCGCAAATACCCAGAAAGGCCATATGCTCGCGATCGAGCGTGGCGCGCACTTTCTTGATGCAGTGAACCCATACGGGCACCATCGCCACCGCCATAACGGCATCGGTCTGCGGGGACAGATAATTATCGGGAATATGCATGAGCCCTCTCAATCAGAACGTTGCGTGTTACGTTTCCAACAATCCGTAACACCGACTCTGCATACTAACAAAAAGGCGCACCGCCCACAACGCAGCACGCCCTTGCAATACGTACGTTATTAACCCAAGTCCACACACCGCCCAATAAAGGGCCCATGCACTCCCAACTTTCCGGTCACCCGGAAGAAGGTGCGGTCCGCTCGCAACAAGATTAACGCAGGAACCCGCCCCCGAGAGGGGTTTTCTAAGGCAACATCCCGCAGCCGCGAAGCGGCGAGGACGTTGCCGTAAAACCCCGCAGGGGGCGGGTTCCAAACGGCAAAGATTACGAGCGGACCTCGCCGTTTACGCCCTTGCACACCTTGGTGACAATCTTCTGGTGCGCCTTCTCGACCTCTTCGCTGGTGAGCGTGTGGTCGTCTGAGCGATACGTGAGCGCAAAGGCCATGGACTTTTTGCCCACGCCCACGCGGACCGGATCGCGGTAGACATCGAACAGGCGCACGCCCTCGAGCAGCTTGCCGCCGGCGCTGGTAATACGGCGCTCAAGATCCTCGCAGGTCACAGCGTTGTCGACCACAATTGCCAGGTCGTGCTCAACGGCAGGGTACTGCGAAAACTCGCGGTAGTTCTCCTGATTGCGGGCGCCCTTGATCAGCTTGTCCAGATCGAGCTCAAAGGCAACGACGACCTCATCGATGCCGCAGGCCTCGCGCGCCTCGGGGTGAATCTCGCCGACCCAGCCCAGCACGGTGCCGCCCGAGAGGACCTCGGCGGCACGGCCCGGCTGCAAGAAGGCGTAGCCCTCGCCCTCGGCGGGACGGAAGCGAACCTTCTCGATGCGCAGCTGGGCAAGCAGCTCCTCGACAATGCCCTTGCCAAAGAAGAAGCGCAGCTTGCGGTACTTCATGTTCCAGGACTGCTCGCTCCACTGGCCCGAGAGCACGCCCGCCACGGACTTGGTCTCCTTGGGCAGGCTGGCGTTCTCGCGACCGTGGAACAGGTTGCCGACCTCGTACAAGTGCACATTGGGCGTGCCGTGGGCTTCGTTGTAGGCCACGGATTGCAACAGGCCCGGCAGCAGCGAACGACGCATCTCGGTCTGCTCGGCTACCAGCGGGTTCATGAGCACCACGGGGCAACCGCGGCCCTCGGTGGACATACCGATCTTCTCCAGGTCGCCCGGGGCGGCAAAGCCAAAAGTCGTGGTCTCGTTGAGGCCGCAGGCGCGCAGGATCTCGCCGACCTTACGGGTGAGCTTCTGCTCGCGGGTCAGGCCGCCGATGTGGTTCTTGGCAGCCGGGATGGTCGCCGTCACGCGGCCCATGCCCCACAGGCGCAGGACCTCCTCGATCAGGTCGATCTCGCGCGGCAGGTCGGGACGGAAGCTCGGCGGGGTGACCATAAAGTCCTCGCCATCGCGCTCGACGGTGCAGCCCAGGCGGGTGAGCGAACGCTCGATAAAGTCGGGCTCGATGTCCGCGCCGCAGATGGCGTGCACGCGGGCCAAGCGCAGCTTAATGCTGTCGATGGTCTTGGGCGCGGGGAAAACATCGACATAGCCGGGAGCGACCTCGCCGCCGGCGATCTGTTCGATGAGCGCGCAGGTAACGTTGGCGACATCCACGCAGCCGGTCTCATCGACCTGGCGCTCAAAGCGAATGGAGGCGTCGGAGATCAGCGACAGATCGCGGCTGGTGTGCGAGGTGCGACCGGCGTTGAAGCAGGCGCTCTCGACCATCACGTCGACAGTGTCGTCCTCGATCTCGGAATCCATGCCGCCCATAACGCCGGCCAGCGCCACGGGGCGCTCGCCGTCGGTGATAAGGCCCATGCCGGCGTCGAGCACGCGCTCCTCGCCGTCGAGCGTCGTGAACTTCTCATCCTGCTGGGCGGCGCGAACCACCACGCGACGGTGGCCATCGCGCTCGGCAAAGGTGTCCAGGTCAAAGGCGTGCAGCGGCTGACCGGTGAGCATCATCACATAGTTGGTGATGTCGACGATGTTGTTGTGCGGGCGCACGCCCAGGGCGTTAAGGCGCTTGACCATCCAGTCGGGCGACGGGCCGACCTTCACGTTGCGCACGATGCGGGCGACATAGCGGTCGCACAGGCCCTCGTCGGCAATCTCGACCGAAAGCTCGTCGTCAGTCGCGCGGCCGGTCTCGGCCTTGATGGCGGGCAGCTCAACGTGGAAATCGCGATCGAAAATGGCGCCGGTCTCGCGGGCCATGCCGATCATGGACAGGCAGTCGGGGCGGTTGGGCGTGATCTCGCAGTCGAGCACGGTGTCGCTCGAACCCACATACTCGGCAAACGGCATGCCGCAGGGCGTATCCTCGGGCAGGATCATAATGCCGGAGTGATCGCCGCCCAGGCCGAGCTCGCGCGCGGAGCAGTTCATGCCCATGGACACGACACCGCGAAGCTTGCTCTTCTTGATCTTGACGTCGCCGGGCAGAACTGCGCCGATCATGGCCGTGACGATGTGGTCGCCGGCCTCGAAGTTCTGCGCGCCGCAGACGATCTGCAGCGGAGCGGGGTTGCCGTCGGCGTCGAGGTTCTTGTCACCCACGTCGACCGAGCACACATACATGTGGTCGCTATCGGGGTGAGGGGTCTTGGTGAGCACCTGGGCGGTCACCACGTGGTCGAAGGACTCGCCCACGGTATCGATCGCCTCGACCTCGGTGCCGGTACGGATATATTCGTCCGAAAGGGTCTTGGGATCCTCCGGAATATCGATCATGGTCTTGAGCCAGTCGTAAGAAACGCGCATCTAACTGGTCTCCTTTCATCTGTAACGCCTGCAATAAACAGTCGGAAAACTCCAGCTACGGAGACGGGTTTCCGAGGTGCCGCAGATTGCCTTGAAAGAGGAGGGCCGCGTACTTAGGTACGCAACCGATGATTGAAAGGCAAGGTGCGGTGCTTGGGAAAGCCGCCGGGCCTAGAACTGATTCAAGAAACGCATATCGCCTGTCATGAGCGTTCTGAGGTCCGGCAGGTCGTAGCGCAGGGCCGCGACGCGCTCGGCGCCAATGCCAAAGGCGAAGCCGGTGTACTTCTCGGAATCGATGCCGCAGTTGATCAGGACGTTGGGGTCGACCATGCCGCAGCCCAAGATCTCGATCCAGCCGCTGTGCTTGCAGAAGTTGCAGCCCTTGCCGCCGCACACGTGGCAGCTCACGTCCACCTCGCAGCTGGGCTCGGTGAAGGGGAAGAAGTGCGGGCGGTAACGCGTCTTGCGATCCTCGCCAAACATGCACTTAACAAAGTAGTCGAGCGTGCCCTTAAGATCGCCAAAGGTGATGCCCTCGTCGACGACCAGGCCCTCGATCTGGTTGAACTGCGGCAGGTGGCAAGCGTCGGCTGTATCGGGACGGTAAACGGTGCCCGGGCAGATCATGTAGATGGGCGGCTTTTGCGACTCCATGGTGTGGATCTGCACGCCCGAGGTCTGGGTGCGCAGCAGCACGTCGGACTCGCCATGGGCGTGGGCCTCGGGGTGCGCGACGCTGCCGGGGTTGTTGTCGACCACGTAGAAGGTATCGCGGGCCGAGCGGCTCGGGTGATCCATGGGGGCGTTGAGCGCGGTGAAGTTGTAGTAGGAGGTGTCGACCATGGGGCCGGACTCGACGGTGTAGCCGATGCCGCAGAAGATGTCCTCGGCCTCCTCGATGATCTGCTTGATCAGGTGCTGGTGACCAATCTGCGGACGGATGCCCGGCAGCGTGATGTCGACGGCCTCGTGCTCGAGTGCGTGCTTGAGGGCGGCGGCCTTCATCTCGGTGGTGCGCTCATCGAGCATGCCCTCGATCAGCTGGCGCATCTCGTTGGCGCGCTTGCCCATGACGGGGCGATCCTCGGGGGCAAGCTTGCCCATCATGCGCATCAGGCCGGTGATGCGGCCCTTGCGGCCGAGCAGCTCGACGCGCGCAGCCTCGAGCTTGGCGGCGTCGTCGGCGCCTGCGACGAGCTCCTTGGCCTCTTCCTCGAGTTTGACCAGATCATCAATCAGACTCATGTCTTCCCTTTCGTCTCTCGCGCTCCCCGCTCGCCGGGACGACTGCCGCCGCCCGGCGTTGCGAAAACGCGGCCCGGTTCGGTAACAAAAAACCGTCCTCGGGCATGTGCATTGCCCAAGGACGGTTGAATTCCGCGGTACCACCTTGTTTGACCCGGCGGATGTCTGGCCCGCCGTGCCCACTCTGCGCCCCTTATCGCGAGGCTCACGGCTTCCCTACTGGGGCTTCGCCGCCGCTAGCCGCGCGCCCGTTGAGGTCGCTGCTCGGGAGTGAACGCTTGGCCCTTGCCACCGCAGGAAGGCTTGCAGCCCATGACCTTCCCTCTCTTGCCGGCGACGCGGCGGGCAAAACCCTCTCCGTCAACGCATTGGGCTATAGGATAACACATTCTGCGTGTGCATCGCCGCGTTCCGTTTTGTTCGTGCTGGGTACAAGGCAGGTAGCTGTGCAAACTGGCCGCGCGCCCACCCGAAGCGCTCGGCTCACGAGATCAAGGATATGGTATGGGAAAGAAACTCGATAAGAAGGCCGAGCCTGCAGCGGGCAAGACATCCAAAGGCATGAAGGTCGATAAGGCCGTCAAAAAATTCCGCAAGCTCGAAGGCAAGCTGTGGACTCGCGAGTACCTGCTCAAGATTGCCGAGTTCGATGGAGCGACGATTGCTCCTGCCAACGGCGCAGCAGCGCGTGCCGACGCCATGGGCACGCTTGCCGGCGAGCATCACAAGCTGCTGACCAGCGAGAAGTCCGTTGAGCTCGTACGCTCGTTAGCGCGCGAGACCGTCGCCGGCGGCAAAATCGACGACCCTCAGCTGCTCGACGAGATCCGTGTGCTCGGCCGCGATCAACGTGAGGCCAGTGCCATCCCCACCGAAGAAGCCGAGGCCTGGACCAGGCTCACCTGCGAGGCGGACGCCGTGTGGCACAAGGCCAAGGCTGCCAACGACTGGGCGAGCTTTGAGACCTATGTGGATAGAATCGTCGCCCAACTTAAGCATCAGGCCGAGCTCATGGACCCCAAGCGCGATCCATACGACGTTTGGCTCGACCAGTACGAGCGCGGCCTTTCCGCCAAGAGCTTCGACGCGTTTTGCGATGAGGTCAAGGCCACGGTCGTGCCGCTCGTGCACGCCATCGGCGAGCGCGGCCAGCAGCCGGCTGCCGACTTTTTGCACGCCCACGTGCCCGAGGCTGCCCAGCGCGCCATGAGCTTCGACCTTATGAAGCTTGTCGGCCTGGACCTGGACGACACCACGCTTGCCTTTACCGAGCATCCGTTTAGCGAGGGCTTTGCCGTGGGTGATGCGCGCATCGCGACGCACATCTACGAGGACGACTGTATCTCCAACGTCTACAGCATCATCCACGAGGCGGGGCACACCATGTACGAGCTGGGCGTCAATCCCGCCTATGCGCGCACGTGCTTGGAGGGCGGCACCTCCATGGGCATCCACGAGAGCCAGAGCCGCTTTTTCGAGAACACCGTGGGTCGCAGCCGCGCCTTTATGGGCCCGCTGCTCGAGGTGCTGCGTCGTCACGCGCCCGAGGTCTACGGCGACGTCGACGAAGACACGCTCTACCGCGCCGTGAACATCGCGCAGCCGTCGTTGATCCGCACCGAGGCCGACGAGCTCACCTATCCGCTGCATATTATGGTGCGCTACCAGATCGAGCGCATGCTGTTTGCCGGCGAGGCTGCGGCCAAGGACATCCCCGCGCTTTGGAACCGCTTTATGGACGAGTACCTGGGCATTCCCGTTCCCGACGACACGCACGGCTGCCTGCAGGATACGCATTGGAGCGGCGGTTCGTTTGGCTACTTCCCCACGTATGCGCTGGGTAGCGCCTACGATGCCATGTTTGTGCCGGCCATGTGCCGCGACGGCGTCGACCTTACCGGTGCCTGCGCGAGCGGCGACTTGGCACCCGTCCGCGCGTGGCTGGGCGAGCACATTTGGCAGTGGGGCCGCGCCAAGGACGCGCCGGAACTCATCAAGGGTGCCTGCGGCATGGATTTTGACGCCCGCTACTACTGCAGCTACCTGCAGGACAAGTTCACCACGCTGTACGAGCTGTAAGGATTGACCAGCACGCCATCGCCAACGCCAACTATGTTGACGCCAATGTCTTGGCAACGTCAGCGAAAACGACCCTAAGCGAGCAAGGTGACGTGAAATGAAAGGGCGCTGACCTTCTGGTCGCGCCCTTGAAATTGAACGTCAGATTGCCGCTTAGGGGCGTTTGCAGCGTCGAGCAGTTACGCGGTTTGGTAAAACCGCGTAACTACAGAGCCTCGAGTGCGTTGGCGATGCGCTTCATGGCGGCATCGGCGGATGCTTGGTCGGGCGCCTCGGCCAGCACGCGGATAACCGACTCGGTTCCGCTCTTGCGTACGAGCACGCGGCCCTCGCCTGCCAGCGCAGCCTCGGCCTCGGCGATGGCGTTCTGCACGCCCATGTTCTCGAGCGCGGCGTCCTTGTCCGCCACGCGCACGGCCACCTGCGCCTGCGGTAGCAGCTTGCACGGAGCCGTGAGCTGCGAGAGCGTCTCGCGCTCGGCGCGGATCACTTCCATCACGCGCAGCGAGGTCATAATGCCGTCGCCCGTGCGCTCGATATCGCCAAAGATCGTATGGCCCGTCTGCTCGCCGCCCAGGCTGTAACCGCCCTCGCGCATCTTGGCATACACGTGGCGGTCGCCCACACCGCTGGTCACGGCACTTAGGCCGGCAAGCTCCAACGACTTGATCAGGCCAAAGTTGCTGGCAATCGTCGGAACCACGGTACCGCCCGAAAGGCGACCGTGCTTGTTCAGGTACACGCCGCACACGTACAGGATCTGGTCGCCATCGACCACGCGGCCGCGCTCGTCCACGGCCAGGCAGCGGTCGGCATCGCCGTCATAGGCAAAGCCCACGTCCAAGCCCTGCTCCACCACGTGGCGCTGCAGACGCTCCATATGCGTGGAGCCGCAGTCGACGTTGATGTTAAAACCATCAGGCGCGGCATTGATCACGCGCACGTCGGCGCCCAGCGCGTCGAACACCGGCTTGGCCACCGAGGACGCCGAGCCGTTGGCGCAGTCGATGCCGATCTTGACGCCCTGCAGCGAAAAGTTCGCGCTGGCGATGAGCGAGGCAATGTAGCGGTTGCGGCCCTGCATGTAGTCCACCGTGGCGCCGATGTGGTTGCCCGTGGCCAGCGGCACCTCGCTCTTGCCATCGACGTAGTCCTCGATGAGCTCCAGTACGTCCTCGTCCATCTTAAAACCGTCGCTATTGACGAGCTTAATGCCGTTATCGCAAAACGGGTTGTGGCTCGCGCTGATCATGATGCCGCAATCGAAGCAGCCTTCCACGGTCTGATGCGCTACACCCGGTGTGGGGATCACGTGCAGCATATAGGCGTCCGCACCGCTCGCGACCAGGCCACTCACCAGCGCCGCCTCGAACATATAACTCGAGCGACGCGTGTCCTTACCCACGATGACGCGCGCCTTGCGCTCGCGGTTGGCGCCGTAATACCAGCCCACAAAACGGCCAATCTTATAAGCGTGCTCTACCGTCAGCCCAACGTTAGCCTCACCGCGAAAGCCGTCGGTGCCAAAGTACTTCATGCGCTCTCCTTACAAAATAGGGGCGAACAGATTGCCTGTCCGCCCCAAAATGGTACTCGATTATCTGTGCTACCAGAAAAACCCTACGCCGACGCGCTGTCGCGAGCCGCCTGGCATGTAGGAGTCTGACGCAGCGTAAGCGGCTTGTCCCCCGCCTCGGCTGACGTGGTCAGCGTATATGTGATCGTCGTCGTCTCGCCAGCATGCAGGTCAACGGTGCCCGAATAGAAGGGGATTCCATGCCACGTAGCGGCGCCAAGACCAAACTGGGTGCCCTCGACGGTCAGATCAGTAATGTTGCCGCCCGTCGGGGCAAACAACGAGACATTCAGACGCTCGTCGTCGCGCGCGGCATCGGGCGCGCTCGCCGCGACGTAGTCGGGCAGCTTGCCGGCCTCCTCCTGCGTCATGATGTTCGTCAGGGTAACGGTGATGCGATACGAGCATGTGCCGTCACCGTTCTTGATGCCCTGGCCAATCTGCGTATCGGCATTCAGGTACCAGTCGAGCTTGGAGAAGCTCAGGTTGTTAAAGTAGACACCAGCAACGGGATCTTCACTCGGGTCATCCGGATCGGGCAGCGAGGCGTCGATGTTCATCTCCTTGATAGCGTTCTGCTCGTCATCGTTTTTCATCCACGCGATCAGGCGGCCCTCTTCGGCACCGCGCTCAACGGCGCTGACAAGCTTCGTAACATCGACATCGCCGATACCGCCAAGGATCTTGTCGAAGGCAGCGCTGGCGACGGATGCAAAGATGCCGTCCGACTCCTCGACCGGATAGTTCCAGTACACATCGTGCATGAGGACCTTTGCGGCGTTGGTGCCGTCGACAACCGTTCCGTCGGGCAGCGACACGTTACCGACCAGGCCCAGCAGATACTGCAGGAACACCGGGTCGATACCCACGACGCCGTCAACGTCCTGGCCATATTGAGATTTCCACAGGGCTGCGACACGCTGCGAGTTGCGGGGCCAATCAGGCGAATAGGTATTGCCCGAGTTGTACAGGTTACTGTGGTTGCCGAACAGCGCCTCATCCTCTTCGTCGACGCTCTCGACTGCCTCATCCTCGCTGAGTCCAATGCGGGGAACAAACTCGCCGATCGACATCTGGCCGTCGGTGACCGAAATCAGGCCCTGCGAACCGCCAAAGCCGCCGCAGGCACGAATCTCGACGTTGTTCATGGCGTACATAAGGTAGTTGCGCGTCTGGCCGTTGGCGCCGAGCATCTGGGGAAGGACGGGGGCGACCTTCTCCGCCGCGTCAACCGCGCCGTTGAGGGTGGCAAAGCCGTCCTTGGCCTTATCGACCAGCTCGGTCACCTGGGAAATATGAGTATCGCCAATGCCCTGGATCTTTTCGTTGGCGCTCTTGAACACCTTCGAGCTGTTGGGAAGCGAATCGGCGACCGCCTGCAGCGCGGACACGTTAATCATGCCATCCTGGAACAGCTTGCCGGGCGTTGCCCGCGAGAGGTTGTCGGCCATGGGAATCAGCGCGCCGCTAGAGACATCGGACAGGGCGTCGATCATGGTGCGGGCAGCATTGATGTCGCTGCCATACACCGGGATAAACGAAGCCGCCGTCCACAGCGGGCTCGAGGTCTCCGCCTTCATGCTGTCGCAGAGCTCATCAATCTTCTTCGCATCGTCAGGCAGCGTCGAAAAATCGCCCGACGTGACCTTGTCCTTAAGGCCACCGACGATCTCGACAGCCTCCTTCGCTTCGCTCTTTACGGTCTTTGCCGAGTTAAGCAGCATAAAGCCGCTTGCGCCAAGCGCAACGAGAAGCACCGCGACTACAGCGGCAATAATGGCGCCAGTGTGACGCTTTTTGCGCTCGCCCTTGCGATGGCGATGACGGACCAGACCGTCAGAGGTCGAACTCGACGAAGCGTCGCTACCGTAGTTCAAGCCAAAATCATAATAATCTTCCTTGGAACCCGAGCCCGCAAACTCGGCACCGCTATCATCCAGGCGGGCGAACGTGCCAGTCTCGGAGGCGCCGGTGTAAATCGTGCCAAGGTTACCCGTAAGCCCCGCGCCACCGGCAGAGGGAGTATTGTTGGCGGCCTTGCCGGCATTAACGTTGCCGGCGGTATTCGCGGCGTTGGCAGCACCTGCGTTGTTCGCAGGTATCGAAGGGGCCCCGCTCGGCTGCGACGTGGAGGTTGCACCGCCCGCAAAGACATTCCCTCTTGCACGGCCGGGTTTTTTTGCCTTTTGAGACTGCTCGTACAGAGCGGTAAACATCGCCGTCTCGCCCGGGGACACGCGCTTACCGGAACCGCCCTGCCCAGCGCCGCCCGGCGTGCCGGCCTTACCAGCCCCGTTCGGACGCGGCGGAACTGCAGGACGGCCGCTATCGCTGCCCTTAAAGTGATTACCAGCCATAAAGAAATCCTCGCAATTGAGTCGCAATGAAAAAGTCCATAACGTTACTAGTTTATGGCATTTTGAGCATCGACAGCTAAACTCCAGACACGGACATCAATTGGCGAAAATGTGGCACAACGCCTTTTCCGTCTTGGCGGCGGCGCCAGCTACACCGTGAGGAACATCATCACGATGATCATGGCAAAGCCGATAAGGTCGGTCGGCAAAAACACCGTGCCCAGCATAACGGCGCTGGTGATGGTCGCCGAAACCGGCTCCACAGTTCCGATGAGGCTCGCACGCACCGAGCCGATGTCCTTAACGCCCTGCATATAGAGCATGTAAGCAAAAAACGAGCCGATAACCACGAATACCGCGAGCGCCTCGACGCCGGCAGCGTCGAGTGCCGGCATATGCGCCCAAGGCTGCACGAAGACGCACGAGACCACGCCCGCCGTGAGCATTGCCGAGCCCGTGACGATGGGGCTGCCGTATTCGGGCAGGATCTTGGCGGGAATCACCGCCATACACGTGGCGCTGACCGCACACATAAGGCCTGCGACCAGGCCAAGCGGCGATATGCTCAGACTGGTAGGGTCGCCGCCGGTAGCGATTAAAAAGGTGCCGCCCAGGGCCAACCCAATGCCAACGGCCTCACGCACGCGAGGCATGCGATGGTCGATCACGCAGGTGTAGCCCATAATGATGACCAGTTGCAGGCATTGGAGCACCGTCGCGGTTCCGGCATTGGTCAGGCGCACGGCCGAAAGATAACAAAACTGGTTGAACAGCAGACCAAAGGCGGTAAAGAGCAGCAGCTGCTTGCGATCGGCGGGTGTGGTCCAGAGCTTAATCAGGCGCTCGCGGTCGCGCGTAACAACCACGGCCATAAAGAGTAGACCGGCGAGAATCTGACGCACGCTCATAAGCCACAAGGTGTCGACGTGGTAGGTATCGAACAGAAAGCTCGCGCTGGTGCCCGAGAAGCCCCAAAACGAACCGCCCACCAGCGTAGCCAAGACGCCCGTGATCATCTTGCGCGTCGAAGCGCTGTTCAGGCGCTCGCGCCAAGCGCGGCGGGTGCTACGGCTGAGCTCATCGGTGCCCTCGGGCACATCAATGTTCGATATATCGGTCATCGGCACCGAAGCCCCTGCGCCTTCGACCTGCTCGACACGCTCTTTGCTCATTCCATTCCCTCGAAGCAGCCTGGAAACAATTCGGCTTACCTTACCACGGCGAAGGCACCAGCTGGAGGCTTGTCCGCTTATCGGTAGGACAATTCCGCAGACGTCTTTCCATAGCTCGATACCGCAATGGCCTTGCATTATGCGACAGTCAAATCGCGGCAGCAGGCTCTTTTGAAATGGATATGACAAAGCCCCCGAATTCCACAATGTAAGCGATTTTTAAAAATGTTCTTGCCACCGAGTTCAGGCTCCGTTATATTATCCCTTGCGCGCTTGCGCACCCTTGATCGGGCGTTTAGCTCAGGGGGAGAGCGCTTCCCTGACACGGAAGAGGTCAGAAGTTCAAATCTTCTAACGCCCACCAAATGTTCGCAGCTCAGAGGCTATGTCCTCTGGGCTGTTTTGTTTTTTGTCGCTAAATCCGCTGGCAGTTCCAACCGTCATCGCAACGTAACAACAATTCACCTGACGAATGGCAGCCAAATATATTCAATACCCCAACATCAACAATAGCCAGGCACAAAACTGCGCCGCAAGCTGCTCCAACCGCCCAACTGGTCAAAAGCCGACCATCTACTTGCCAATTTATCTAACGGCGTAACCAAGCAGTCCGCGCCGCAACTTCTCAACAAAACGCCGCGATGTCTGCGCCCTGCGGTATCCTTGAGCCACTCGCACCTGCAGCACCAAGGAGCCGCCATGCGCACCGAGCTCGATGTCCCCTTTTCGCACAAAGAAGAAGCCAAGGCGCTGGGCGCCAAATGGGACCGGACCAAGAAGATCTGGTATGTACCCAGCGGCGTCAACCCCGAGCCCTTTGCCGAGTGGCTGCCCGGTGTTGACCGATCCGACCCCTCAGCGCCGTATATATATCTAGTACTGGGCAAGCGCGAGTGCTGGAAGTGTCACAAAGAGACCTCGGTCGCGGCCTTCGGCATTCCCTATCGAATCGATGACGACAAGGGCATCGCCATCGCGCACGCGCCCAACGAAGCCGGGCACATTACCATCGACACGGCCAATGCCAACGCGCTCGCCATTGTTCCCGCTCTTGGCTGCGTGCCGGGCGAGATCCGCGACTATCTTTCTAAGCGCTGCGGCTACAAGCCCGTAGGCGCGCGAGCCTCCAAAGCCCCGTCGCTCGGCAACACGTGCACCAGTTGCGACGCGCTGCAAGGCAGCCGCTATCTGTTCGAGGAGCCCTCGTCCCCGTTTGCCCTCACTGCCATCAACAAACTGCCGGCACTGGAGTTTGTGCGCGTCGAAGTTGCCGGCGTCTTCGGCGTCCCGGCCACACGCACCGACTTTGACCAGGCGCTCTTTACCTGGGCACGCGACCATCACGCCAAGTTCCACAAGCAGCTCGGTGAGGGGATTTATTTATAGGGACAGAGATGCCTTCACAGCCAGCTCCTCCGCATCACCTATCCCTCGTCGCCGGCGTCGTACACGATATCGAGGCCACAAACAGGGCATTTCTCCTGATACACCGGCATATGAACGCCTGTCCGTTTTCTCACTTCGTCGCTAAGTCTGTCGCACGCATCGATGAACCGAATGTCGAGGCACGGTATTTGCGAGCCGCAGCAAGGACAGGCGACGACAAACGACCCGCAATCAACTTCTACGCTCGGAAACATTTTGTTGTCTATAAGGGCGCACGGCAGTTTTCCGTACTTCCCCATCGCAATATCGCCTCGCCAGCTCACGTTCGCTCCCCTCTCGCTATACAAATCAGGAAGAGCATGCACCGGCAGGCGTGTGCGAGATTGCATCGCCACGCGATCCGATCAAACAGCACGATCGTAAAAGACCGCCAAAGCCAAATTTCATCGTCGGTCGCACCCTGTCCGGCAAACTCAATATCGACGGGTATGTGCTTCAGATAACTCATGTCGGGCGCAAAACGAGGGTCCGGTCCGCCTTTATGAACAGGACCGTGCAGAACAAACCATCCGTTTTCGGGCTCGAACCGCTCAACAAACGCAAGGCCGAGCACCTTATAGCCCACCTCGGTTGCAAATATGACTCCGACTGGGACGTCACATTCCATGCAGTTGAGCATTTTACGGTTGTAATTCTGGTCTCGAAAACCAACGGTACCCGACGCTTGAACCGAGTACTTAATGACCCACGTACCATCGTCCAAATAGAGCGGAGGCACATTGTTGATGCTCTCGGTTTGCCGCTGGCGCGCTTGTACCCCGCTACCCCACTCCCCTGTATACTGATGTAGCACGTGTTTCATCCGGGCTTGTTGGACCGGGTCGTTCATGGGAGGGTCTTATGGCTGCTTCGAATCCGCCTAAGGGGAGCGTTTCTTCTTCGTCCATCAAGCCGGTTACGCGCAAGGCCGTGCGTTGCCAGCGCGAGGTCGCTTGGCTTGTCACGCAGGCGGCGGGCAGGCTTGTGGCGAGCACGGAGGACGTCAATGCTCCCACACCGAGCTTTGTGCTGGCAGCGGCGCTTGATCGAGTACGCCAGCTGGAATTCGCCGCGCAAGAAGACGGCAGCCACCTTGACCACCAGAACGCCATGGCGCCCGACCTGCAAACGTTCTGCCACATGGCCAAGTTGCCCGCCGCGCCCAATGCGCTTTCGGACGCAGGCTACATGTTTACGCTTTCGGGCGCGGACCTTATCCGCGACATCTACGCATACTGCAGCGAGCTCGCCGAGCGCAGCGTCTTTGGCACGGCAGAAATCAAACCGGGATATGTCATCAAGCTGGTTCTTAGGCTGTTCTTGATGGACGGGTTCGGGGCCATGCCGGCGTAAGCCGAGTCTTTAGCATCACCGTCGACTGGGCAACAACCGCTTTACCTTAGTGGGCGCCAATCGAGGGTCGATTATTGGGTCGCCTCGTCCACTAACGCATTTATTCCACGCGCTCTGACAGTCTATATTTGCGGTTGCGGCTTGTCGACGGCGCCGTCGGCTCAAGCTCACCCTGCTCAATGAGCGCATTGACGCGTGCCCTAACCTGGGAAACCGTGAGTCCCGTGCGCTCCGCCAGTTCGCGCGTCCCCAATTCGCCGTAGCGCTTGAGTGCCGTCATAATCAAGTCCCCGCCATGATCGACCGGCTCGATCTTTGGACGGTAAAGTACGACCTTGAACCGATCGAACCCCGGGCAGAACAGGGGCTCGGCCAGACCATGCGCGCGCATGGCATCGATCATCATCGGGATGCCCGAGCCATTGCCCTCAGCCGGCGAACCTGCGCCATCCGGCAGCGGGACAATCGACATGAGTTTCACGAGCGTCGCGTTACGGCATCGGGAGCTGCCGTCAAACAAGTTCTCGCGAGTCTTTCCCCCGTAAAGGCCGCCAGGATTCGTCACCTCGACACGATCGTCAAAGACGTCGACGGCAATCGATTGTCCACAGAACCGATCCCCGTATTCTCGATGGATTACGGCGTTGGCGATTGCCTCGCGCAGAACCTCCTCGGGAATCTCCAGCGAGTCGACACGCGAGACGCCTTGGACGGTCGAGGTTCGCCGCAAATTCTTGGCGACGGCCGCGACAGCATCCGAGATCATCTCGCCCAACGTTCCCTCACAGATTGTGCGGTCCATAAACCTTAGTGGCCCCGCAGCTCCCTTTTGAGTTCCCACGTGGACAGCCACATCAATGAAGAGCTTGGGATAGAACTGCTGAGGGTAAACGCCCGCGGCAAGGAGGCCGGCCTTGGTAACATTGCCCTGGAAGTCGAGGAAATTCAGACGCTCCATCTTTGTCTTCTTGTCCGCCGCACCGCGCATCGCTCGAGGCGTCAACGAATAGGCACGCTCTATCGTGCGGTCGACCAGCGACTCGTCGAGATCGCCCACACTCGTGCCGGGCACCGCATCGCGATCGCTAGGACTCGTCCGTTCATATGACGACAGTGCCAAAACCTCGGTCGACGAAAGCGGGACATCTTTGTCATCGATGCGTTTGTAGCTGCCACCTTGAGCGCCCCGCTCCATGACATAGCAAGGCTTGCTCGACGGGTCAAGCTCCTCAATCGCGATGACTAGAACCACGGTGCCCTGGAGCTCCACGCGCTCAATGGTGTATTTGGGCGGATTGGCCAGCTTTCCGCGACCGCCAGCATCGCCCATGCCCGCCACGAATTGGTTGAGCACTTTCTCGGTCTCAAAGTTTGCAACTGGGACAAAACCCGCGCGCTCGCTCACTCCGAGTACGATGATGCCGCCGGCGGTGTTTGCGAAAGCGCTGACCGTTTCCCATACGTCGCGGGAAAGCGTCGTGGCGCTCTCCTTGACCTCAACGTTAAGATCGTCCGAGCCCATGCGCCTTAAAGACTCGAGCAGACCGGTCAGTTCGTTTTCGTTCATCTGCACGTCCTTTCGCTCGGTTCTGCGAAGAATGCCGCGAATAGATTTCCTTCGTCTCTCAGTTATCTCTCGTAATTATCTCTCATCTTTCTGTTATCTCTCATATTAGAGAGGAGTGAGAGATGAAAGATAAGATGTCTGTCATCTGTTTCATTTAAACATGTTTTCGCTGGTAAAACAATCTATATTGAGACAATACCATGGTTGTCTGTCTCTTTGCAGCATTGTTATCTCTCATATTTATCTCTCATCTTTCTGTTATCTCTCGTATTAGAGACGAATGAGATATGAGAGATGTGCGGGCGGCGGATGAGCGTGGATTTTGGACGGTCGGGAAATGAGGGTGGATATTTGGACGGTTTTTGGGCGTTTTGAGGCTGATTCCGTCCGAAAATCCACACTCATTTGGCGGGCGTCCGAATTTCCACGCTCGTGTGTCCGAAAATCCACGCTCATCCGGCAGATTGGTCGAGGGCCCCATATGGGTATACTCTCGGGGATTCGACTCGATTCGCCCCCGCTGGGGCGTCAAAGGAGACTGCATATGCCCACCACCTCAACCGACCCGCGCGCCGCTGCCGCCGCGCTGCTAGTGCCCGGCACTACCTGCCACGGCTTTGCCGTCGAGCGCTGCGAGACCGTGCCCGAGCTCGACTCGGACGCCTATGTGCTGCGCCACACCGCCTCGGGCGCTCGCCTGCTGTACCTGGCATGCGATGACGAGAACAAGGCCTTTGCCATTGGCTTTAAGACGCCGCCGGCCGATTCCACCGGCGTGTTCCATATTCTTGAGCACTCGGTACTGTGCGGGTCGGCCAAGTTTCCCGTCAAGGAGCCGTTTGTCGACCTGATCAAGAGCTCCATGCAGACGTTTCTCAACGCCATGACCTACCCCGACAAGACCATCTACCCCGTTGCCACCACCAACGAGCAGGACCTGTACAACCTGATGGACGTGTACCTGGACGCGGTGTTCAACCCGGCCATCTATACCAAGCCCACCATTTTTGAGCAGGAGGGCTGGCACTACGAGCTGGACCTGCCGGAGAGCGCCGAGGTCGAAGGCGACAGCAGCTCCGCGAGCCTGCGCGAGGGCACGCTGCGCTATAACGGCGTGGTGTTCAACGAGATGAAGGGCGCGCTGTCCGACCCCATGAGCGTGCTGGACGACGCCGTCAACGCCGCGCTCTATCCCGACACCGCCTATGCGCACGAAAGCGGCGGCGACCCGCGCGCGATTCCCGCGCTCACCTACGAGCAGTTCCTGGACACGCATGCGCGCCACTACAATCCTTCCAACTCCTACATCACGCTCTACGGCGACCTGGACGTGGACCGCGCACTGGCCTTTTTGGACGAGCGCTATCTGTCGCAGCCGAGTGCCGCAAGCCGCCGCATGGACGCAGCCGTTGCCGCCGGCGAGGACCCGTCCGCGCTGGCGCCCAATCCGCTGGGCGTGCAGGCGCCCGTGACCTGCGAGTACAAGCACGTCGAGATGGCCACTACACCCGAGAACGCCCTGGTGGGCCTGGGCCTTGTGTTGGGCAGCGCGCTCGACCGCAAGCGC
This sequence comes from Collinsella sp., assembly GCA_019414465.1. Lineage (GTDB taxonomy): Bacteria > Actinomycetota > Coriobacteriia > Coriobacteriales > Coriobacteriaceae > Collinsella. Next base: position 3,327 of record DXLY01000004.1, on the reverse strand, counting down.
ACGATCGCGGCGGATATCCTGTTTGAGGCACTGCTGGGCTCCAACGAAGCACCGGTTAAGAAGGCCATTCTGGCCGCCGGCCTGGGCGGCAACGTGGTGAGCTACACCGCGGCCGAGAGCCTGCAGCCCTACGAGCTCATCATGCTGCAAAACGCGCAGCCCGGCGTGGCGCGCGAGCTGCGTCGCATGTTCCAGAACGCCTGCCGCGACCTGTGCGAGCACGGCGTTCCGCGCGAGCGCCTGGAAGCCATCATCAGCAGCAACGAATACGATCTGCGCCAGCGCGACTACGGCATCGCCGACGGCGTGGCCATTGCGTGCGACGCGCTGAGCACCTGGCTCTACGATGACGACGCCGCGACGCTGGCACTCAAGTACGGCCCGGTGTACGAGGAGCTGCGTAGCGAGCTGGACGGCACCTACTTTGAGGACCTGCTGCGCGAGCTGGTGCTGGAGAACGACCACATGGCGCTCGTCGAGCTGGTGCCGGTGGACGCCGCCGAGGGTTCGGAGGGTGCCGAAGCCGCAGAGCTGGCAGCCAAGCGCGACGCCATGACCGATGCCGAGCTGGCCAACGTGGTCGAGCGCACGGCCGCGCTGCGTGCCGCGCAGGAGGCCGAGGACACGCCCGAGGACAAGGCCACGCTGCCGCGCCTGCGCGTGTCCGACATTGGCGAGGCGCGCCCCGAGCCGCCGCTGGTCGTGGACACGACCGCGCCCATCCCCTGTCTGCACCACGACATCCCCACCAACCGCCTGGCCTACGCCATGCAGTATTTCGACCTGAGCTGCGTCGCGTTTGAGGACCTGCCCTACGTGACACTGCTCTGCCGCCTGCTTAAGCAGCTGCCCACGCGCGAGCACTCGGCCGAGGAACTCGACAACTTGCTCGCTGGCAAGCTCGGCTTTTTGAGCTTTACGACCGAAGTCATGACCCAGCCCGACGTGGACGGCGTGCGCCCCTACCTGCTGGTGAGCGCCGGCGCCCTGTCCGAGAAGATTGATGCACTGGCGAGTCTGCCGCGCGAGGTATGGTCGAGCACGCTTTTGGCAGATGCCGACGCCGACCGCGTGCGCGACGTGCTCACGCAGATTCGCATTGGGCTTGAGCAGGGCTTTATCAACAACGGTCACTCGGCGGCGCTCGGTCGCGCGATGAGCTACAGCTCGCCTTCGGCCGTGGTGCGCGAGCAGCTTTCGGGCGTGGACTTCTACCTGTTCCTGCGCGATCTGCTCGACCACTTTGACGAGCGCCTGGACGACCTGCGCGGCAAGCTTACCGAACTGGCAGGCCGCATCTTTGTGGCCGATGGCTGCATGGCGAGCTTTACCGGCAGCGACGAGGACTTTGACGCGTACTGGGATGCCGCGGGCGACCTGGGGCTGGGTGCGGGCGATGGTGCCGGCCGCGACGCGCTCGTGGTGCCGGCGCCGTGCGACCGCCACGAGGCTTTCGTGATCCCCAGCGACATCTGCTTTGCGGCAAGCGCGTGCGACCCGCGTCGCCTGGGCATTGACGTGACAGGCACTTGGGCCGTGGCTGCCAACGCGCTCTCCTACGACTACCTGTGGAACGAGATCCGCGTGAAGGGCGGGGCGTACGGCTGCGGATTCCGCGCGGCAGGTGAGCGTCAGGCGGCGTTCTACACCTACCGCGACCCGGCGATCGATCCTTCGATTGAGCGCGTGGAGCGCGCGGGTGCATGGCTTGGCAGCTTTGAGCCCGACGAAGCCGCCTTTGAGGGCTTTATCGTGAGCTGCGTGAGCGGCATGGACGCGCCGGTGAAGCCGTACGCGCTCACCAAGCGCCGCAACACGACCTACCTGGCCGGGCTCGATCCGCATGCGCGCGAGGAGCGTCGCGCCCAGATGCTCGCCGCCACGCCCGGTGAGCTGCGCTCGCTCGGCACCGACGTGACGCGCATCGCAGCCGAGTCGCCCACCTGCGTCTTTGGCGGCCGAGACGTCATCGCCAAGAGCAACGCCAACTTCAACGTAGTCGACCTGCTGGGCTAGCCACAGCAAGCAAAACCACCACAAAGGGGACAGGCACCTTTGTGGTGGTTTCGACATTTGCCCAGATAAAACCTGCCAAAATAAACCCGTCCCTTTTTGGTAGGTTTGGGAGAGGGGGCTGGAATGGATAAGGCTGAGTTGCGGCGGGCGGTAATTGCTCGGCGCGATGCGATTGATTTGGATGTTCGGAAGGCAAAGTCTGCTGTCATTTGCACGCGGCTGGCTGAGCTGCTGGGCCGCTTGGATGCCGCGGCGCCGCGCACCGTTGCCGTCTATGCCGCGATGGGTTCCGAGGCAGACCCTGCCGCGTTTGCCGCTGCGGCCGCCGCGCGCGGCTGGCGCGCAGCCTATCCGTGCATGCTCTCGGCAGCCGAAGCCGCAGCTTGTGGCCAGCGTATGTGCATGCGGGCGGTTGCCGCCGACGATGCGTCCGCGGCTCCGTTTATCACTCATCCCACGCGAACCTTCGCTGCCGCGGACATCGGCAGCAACCGCTTCCCCATCGTGCCTGCCGAAGCACTCGACATGATTGTTGTGCCGCTCGTGGCCTTCGACCAAACCGGCGCGCGCCTGGGCTACAGCGGCGGCTGCTACGACCGTTACCTGTCCATGCTCTCGCCCGCATGTCAAATCGTCGGCATCGCCTTTGACGAACAGCGCATCGACCACGTCCCCACCGACGTCCACGACCTGCCGCTGCCCAACATCGTCAGCGCCTAAATGTCGTTGTATCGCACCCGCAAGATAAGCGTGGAAAAACTCCCACTTTGGAACTGTTCGGGGGCAAAAAACGGGAGATTATCCACGCTCATTATTCAAACGTCCGATAATCCACGCTCGTATGTCTGAAAATCCACGCTCAATCAACGCGCGTCCAGATTTCCGCGCTCGTGTGTCCGATTATCCACGCTCGTGCAGCTTAACGCCCCGCAACCGCCTCAACATGCACGCGGCACGCCGGCAACTTTGAGCTTGCGATCGAGCTTTGCCGGATCCCTCAGATCATCCCAGCACAAGCGCACGATCCTGCAGTTATCAAGCAGCGAAAGCCTCGACTCGCGCTGGCGCTCATCAAACTGCGCCTTTGCGAGCTTGCCCTCCTCCGCTGCCTTCTCGCTTTTAACGAATCCGTCAAATTCCCCGATGATCAGCCGATCTTCCACGCGCCACAAGTAGTCGACGCGATACGGCCGTCCCGGCTCAACCGGGTCGAACAGCTCAATTTGCAGCTCCGGCGTCTGCCAGCCGCGCTCGATCATCAGGGCGCGCGCCTTGGACTCGCCACCGCTTTCCGATAGGCCATCGGCATAC
>DXLY01000039.1:11158-15849 GCA_019414465.1 Collinsella sp. | reverse complement strand
AGCACATCGACTTTAAGTCCCCTGACCCGCCGCGCTCCGGCGACATGGTCGTGGGCCTCGAGGGTGTATCCAAGTCCTACGGCGACAAGCACATCTACAGCGACATCGACCTCAAGCTCTACCGCGGCGAGCACGTGGCGCTCGTCGGCCCCAACGGCGCCGGCAAGTCCACGCTCATGAAGATCCTCGCCGGCCTGGAGCCGCCCACCACCGGCACCCGCGATCTGGGCACAAACGTGGGCGTAGCCTACTACGCCCAGCACGCACTCGAGGGCATGACCGAGTCCAATACCGTCCTGCAAGAGATCGACACCGTCACGCCCAAGTGGACCGTGCCACAGCAGCGCAGCCTGCTGGGCGCCTTCCTGTTTAGCGACAACGATTCCATCGAGAAGCAGGTCCGCGTCCTCTCCGGCGGCGAAAAGGCGCGTCTGGCACTGGCCAAGATGCTTGTGGCCCCCGAGGCACTCCTGTGCCTGGACGAGCCCACCAACCACCTGGACATCGACTCGGTGGACATGCTCGAGAACGCCCTGCAGAACTTCCCCGGCACCATCGTGCTGATCAGCCACGACGAGCACCTGGTACGCGCTGTGGCCAACCGCATCATCGACATCCGCGATGGCAAGGTCACGGTCTACGACGGCGACTACGACTACTACCTCTACAAGCGCGAGGACCTCGCGGCCCGCGCCGCCGCCGAGACAGCAGGGGAGAGCGTGCCTGTCGCGGCCAAGTCCGCAAAGGTTACCGCGGCCCAGCCCGATGCGCCCGCCGCCGCTTCCAAACCTGCCGAGGGTAAAAAGACCAAGGAGCAAAAGCGCGCCGAGGCCCAGGCCCGCGCTGCGCTCAACAAAAAGCTCAAGGGCGTGCGCAACCAGCTCAAGAAGATCGAGACAGAGCTCGACAAAAAGCGTGCCCGCTATGACGAGCTTATGGAATTGATGGCCAGCGAAGAGCTTTATGCCGATCAGGACAAGTTCAACGCCGCGCTGGGAGAATATAACGGCCTTAAGCAAGAGCTACCCAAGCTCGAGGACGAATGGCTGGAGCTTTCCACCCAGATCGAAGAGGAGACCGCGCGTGAACTCTCGTAAGGCCGCTGCCGTGGCGATGAGCATCATCGCCATCGCCTGTCGCATCTGCGGCATCTTTATGAGCGCGATGACCGTGCTGCTGTGCTTTAGCGGCCTCACCGCCAAGTTGCAGATTGTGGGCTTCGTCGTCGAGCTTTCGCGCGCACTGCCGAGCGCCATCGCCGGCTACGGCGTCATCACATCGCCCTTTGGCGGCGTGTTCCGCTTGGATTACGCCATCGTGGCCGTCATCCTGTTTGTGGCCGACTACCTGCTTACGCGCGCCTCGCGCCGCGTCCGCTAGGGGAGTGACATGTCCAGCAGCTACCTCATGAACCTGCTCGCCAGCGCCGCCGCCGTCATCGTGGGCATCGTGATCCACGAGAGCGCGCACGCCGCCGCGGCCTGGGCACTCGGCGATAAGACGGCCCGTTCGCGCGGACGCGTCTCACTCAACCCGCTCAACCATATCGACCCGTTTGGCACCATCATCCTGCCGCTGCTCATGCTTGCCGCCGGCGGCCCGGTGTTCGCCTTCGCCAAACCCGTGCCCGTGTACCTCAACAACCTCAAACACCCCAAGCGTGATGAGGTCCTGGTGAGCGCAGCCGGCCCCGCATCGAATATCGCGCTCGCATGCCTGGCCGCAGCCCTCATGCACGCTGCATACGGCAACCTCTACGCCAGCATGTCCTTTGCCGTGGCGACGCAAATCATGAACTTCGGCGCCACCTTTATCGTGGTCAACCTGTCGCTTGCGTTCTTTAACCTCATTCCGATTCCGCCGCTTGACGGCTCGTCGATTATCGTGCCGTTCCTCAAAGGCAAGGCGCTCTCCACCTACTACCAGCTGCAGCGATACGCCATGCCCATACTCATCATTGTGCTGTATCTGCTGCCCATGTGGACTGGCATCGACGTGATCGGCCGCTATTTCGACGTTACCGTGTATCCGTTGGCCGAGTGGCTGCTCAACTTCGCAATCGCCGGCATCTAAGGTAAACTTACAGGTCGACCGTGCAAAACGGTCGCAACATGCACCCAAACCGCGCCGCGAAGGCGCCGTCAAAGGAGGTCGAAGATGTCGTATCGCGTGTCGACGCAGGTCTACAGCGGACCGTTCGACCTGCTGCTGCAGCTGGTAACCCGCCAAAAAGTTGATATCGGCGCCATCTCGATCAGCGAGGTGGCCGAGCAATACCTGGCCGAGGCCGAGCGTATCGAGGCGCTGGACCTGGACGTGGCGAGCGACTTTTTGCTGGTCGCGGCAACTCTTTTGGACATTAAGGCAGCCTCGCTGGTACCCCAGGAGGCCCCGCGCAAGACAGGCGACGGTGACGAGGACGACGAAGACCTCGAGGAACTCAGTGCGCTCGACGGCGACGCCCTGCGCGAAGTCCTGATCCAGCGCCTGATTGCCTACAAGCAGTTTAAAGGCGCGGCGGCAGCCCTTGGCGCGCGGATGCAGGCCGAGAGCCGCATGCATCCGCGCGTGGCCGGCCCCGACCCCGAATTCCTTGGCCTTATGCCCGACTACCTGGCCGGCATTACCCTGCGCGGCCTCGCCGTCATCTGCGCCGACCTGGACGGCAAGCGCCAGACTTTCCTGCTGGAAGCCGAGCACGTGGCACCGCATCGCGTGCCGCTCGACCTGACGGTGGCCTCGGTCGATCGCTTTACCATGGCTCACCAAACCTGCACCTTCCGCGAGCTGTTGGACGGCGATGCCACCACCGAACAGCTTGTCGTCACCTTCCTGGCCATGCTCGAGCTCGCCAAGCGCGGCTCGCTTACCCTGAGCCAGGACGAAATCTTTGGAACCATTCAAATCAATCGCGTCGAGGGCGCCGAGGCATACGTGCCCGGCGAGGGCCCCGAGCTCACCGAATAGGAGCGGCAACCATGTCAACCCTTTCCACGCTGGAGGCAAACAGCCTCAAAGGCGCCTTGGAGGCGCTGCTGCTGGTGTCGAGCGACCCCGTGAGTGCGCCCGCGCTGGCAAGTGCACTGGATATCGCCCCGGGCGAGTGCGCATCGCTGCTCGCCGAGCTCAAAGTTGAGTACGAGGAGGCTAACCGCGGTTTTCAGCTGCGCGAGGTCGCCGGTGGTTGGCGCTTGTTTACGCACCCCGCCTACCACGATGTGGTAGAGGCCTATGTGCTGAGCTGGGACACGCAAAAGCTGTCGCAGGCGGCGCTCGAGACCTTGGCCGTTATCGCCTACCACCAGCCAGTCACGCGCGAGGTGGTCAAGGGCATCCGCGGCGTCAACTCCGACGGCGTCATTGCGTCGCTCGTGGACAAGGGCCTGGTGCGCGAGCTCGGCCGCGACCCCGAGCGCGGTCAGGCCATCATCTACGGCACGACCAACGCCTTCTTGGAAAAGTTCGGTCTGCGCTCCACCCGCGACCTGCCCGATCTGGAGCAGTTTGCCCCCGACGAGCAGTCGCGCCGGTTTATCCGCGAGCGCCTGAGCGGTCGTAGCATTCAGTCCACGCTCGAGGAGCAGGCCGATGACCTGGACGAAGAGCGCGAACTGCTCGATACCGATGTTGAAGATGTTGAGGCAGTCGAGGACTTGGAAACCCTGGTCGTCGACGAGACCTCGGAGGATTTACATGACGAGGACTAACGAAGTAGGGGAGACGCGTGCCATGGGCAACGCAGTACCCGCAACCGACGCCCAGCCCGTCTACCCGCATACCATGCGCCTGCAGCGCTTTTTGGCGCGCGCGGGCGTGGCGAGCCGCCGCGGATCGGAGGACCTGATGACCGCCGGCCGCGTGACCGTCAACGGCCAGATCGCGACCGAACTGGGCACCAAGGTCGACGTCGACCACGACCATATCGAGGTCGACGGCATGCCCGTCAAGCTCAACCAGGGCTCCGTGTACCTGATGCTCTACAAGCCGACCGGCTACCTCACCACCATGAGCGATCCGCAGGAGCGCCCTTGCGTGGCCGACCTGGTCCCGCGCGACCGCTTTCCGGGCCTGTTCCCTGTGGGCCGCCTGGACCGCGACACCACGGGCCTTTTGCTCTTTACCACCGACGGCGACCTGTCGCAGGATCTGCTGCACCCCAGCAAGCATGTTTACAAGACCTACCAGGCGCTCGTGGACGGCAACCTGACCGATCGCGACTTAGAACCACTCCGCCGCGGCATCGAGCTCGATGACGGCCTGTGCCAGCCGGCGATCTGCCGCGTCATTAACGCGCGCGAGGCCGAGGCCGTAGCTCCGCAAGGCGTTAAGCCCGGCACCACCGCCGTGGAGGTCATCATCCGCGAAGGCCGCAAGAACCAGGTCAAGCGCATGCTGAGCAAGATTCACCACCCGGTGATCCGCCTGCACCGCTGCAACTTTGCCGGCCTGGAGCTCAAGGATGTGGCCAAGGGCTCGTGGCGCGAGCTCACCGACCGCGAGGTGCAGATCCTCAAAGACGGCGGTATCCCGCCCAAGCAGGCCAGCTCCAAGCGCAGCGCCGCGCCGGCGACCAACACCGCGAGTCGCACGCGTCACCACGGTAGCCACGGCTCCGCGCCCAAGCGCAACACCTACCGCGAGCGCTACACGAGCTAGGTAATCGCAAAGCCCCAGCGCCCGCGTCCCATACC
>DXLY01000039.1:0-11148 GCA_019414465.1 Collinsella sp. | reverse complement strand
TCCCATACCAGCACGTCAACCACCGAAAGGAAGCATTGCATGATCGTCGCCATCGACGGCCCCGCCGGTTCCGGCAAGTCCACCATCGCCAAGGAGATTGCCCGCCAGCTGGGCTTTAACAAGCTCGACACGGGCGCCATGTATCGCGCCGTCACCTTCGCCGCGCTCGACCGCGGCATCGACCTGGACGACGAGGCGGCCATTGACACCCTCGCCGAGCAAATCGAGATCCGCTTTACCAACGGCACCGGCGAGGACACGCGCCTGACCATCGACGGCAAGGACGCATCGGCCGCCATTCGCACCCCGCAGGTCGACGCCAACGTGTCCAAGGTCTCGGCCTACCCGGGCGTGCGCGCCGCCATGCTCATCCACCAGCGCCGCGCCGCCGAGGACCGCGATATCGTCGCCGAGGGTCGCGACATCGGAACCGTCGTGTTCCCCAACGCACAGGTCAAGGTCTTCCTGACCGCCGACCCGCGCGAGCGTGCCCGTCGCCGTGTGCTGCAGCGCCACCAAAACGACGCCCAGCCGCTCACCGAAGAGCAGCTTGAGGCCGAGGTCGACGAGACCCTCGACGCCCTCAAGCAGCGCGATAAGCTCGACAGCAGCCGCGAGGTCGCGCCGCTCGTTCCCGCCGAGGACGCGGTACATGTCGACTCCACCGCCCACACCATCGACGAGGTCGTCTCGATCATCGAGGACCTCATCAACCAAAGGAGGTAGCCCATGCGCCTGTTTAAGCAGACGCCCGAGGATTACTACAACGCCCCCTACGCCGAGTTCCCGGCGCTCATCCGCGGCACCGTCGCCGTGGTCATGGGCATCCTGTGGGTCTTCTCCAAGCTCATGTGGCGTTGGAAGGTCGAGGACAGCAACCTGCTGTTTGAGCGCCAGGAAGGCCGCGGCAGCGTGGTCATCTGCAACCACACATCGATGGCCGAGCTCCTAGCTGTGGAGACGGCGCTGTTCTTTGGCGGCCGCCGCATTCGCCCCATTTTTAAGTCCGAGTTTGCGAAGAGCAAGATCGTGCGCTGGGCCTTTAGCCGCGTGGGCGGCATTCCCGTCGAGCGCGGCACCGCCGACATGAAGTGCCTGCGTGCCGCCCAGCATGCGCTGCAGCGCGGTGAGGACGTCCTGATCTTCCCCGAGGGTACGCGCATCCGCTCGCGCGAGATCAAGCCCGAAGTCCACGGCGGCTTTGCGCTCATCGCCCAGATGGGTAAGGCACCCGTCAACCCGCTCGCCATCTGCGGCTGGTCCGATATTACGCCTGCGGGCAAAAAGATCATGCGCCCCAAAAAGTGCTGGATCCGCGCCGGCAAGTTAATTTCGCTTTCCGACGCGCCTGTCGAGCTCAAGCGCAAGGAGCGCCTAGCCTGGTTTGAGTCCGAAGCCATGAGTCGCGTCTACGCCATGCGTGATGACCTGTGCGCCGAGCACCCGGGCAGGTTCTAGCCATGGACGAGGAAGTCATGAACACCGCCGAGGCTGTGCCCGGCAAGGCAGACGCCCCCACTATCGAAATCGCTGCCCACGCCGGCACCTGCTACGGCGTACAGCGTGCGCTCGATATGGCGCTGGCCGCTGCGCCGCAGGCAGGGGAGTGCACTCAGGTCCATACCTTGGGTCCGCTCATCCATAACCCGATCGTGGTACGCGAGCTCGCCGAGGCAGGCGTCGGTCTGGCCGACACCTTGGACGACGCCACGTCGGGCACTGTGATCATCCGCGCCCACGGCGTGGTGCCGCAGGTCATTGATGCCGCTCGCGAGCGTGGCCTTAACGTCGTCGACGCCACCTGCCCCTACGTGAAGAAGGTCCACGTGGCGGCCGAGCGCCTGGTGCGCGAGGGCTACCGCGTGATCGTCGTGGGCGAGCCGGGCCACCCCGAAGTCGAGGGCATCCTGGGCCACGCCGGCGATGACGCGCAGGTCGTGAGCTGCGCTGCCGATGCGGACGCGCTGTCGCTCAAGGGTAAAGTGGGCTTGGTTGTGCAGACCACCCAGACTGCGCAGAACTTGGCCGAGGTCGTGGCTGCTATCACCCCGCGCGTGCAGGAGCTGCGCGTGATCAACACCATCTGCGCCGCCACGAGTGAGCGTCAACAGGCAGCAGCCACACTTGCCAACCGCTGCGACTGCATGGTCATCGTGGGCGGCAAGAACTCGGGCAACACCCGCCGCCTGGCGCAGATTTGCGCAGACGCCTGCGAGCGCACGTATCACATCGAGGAAGCTTCTGAGCTCCAAGCCGCGTGGTTTACCGACGCTCACCACATCGGCATCACCGCCGGAGCCTCCACCCCGCAAGAACACATCGAGCGCGCCGTCGAGCGCATCAAGGAGCTTTGCCGCTAACCATGGACCAGACCGTACCCGCATACGCCGCCGAGGTGGCCGATTACGGGCGCAGCCGCGACCCCGAGCCGGGTGAGGGCGCGCTCGTAAAGAACGTGCGTCCCGAATCGCCCGCGTGGGATGTGGGTATCGAGCCGGGCATGCGCGTGCTCACGGTCAACGGTGAGGCGCTCACCGACATGATCGTGTGGCTCTGGGAGGCCGACGATGATACCGTCGACCTCGAGGTTTTCGACCCGCGCGACGGCACCGTCACCCCCGTCGAGCTCGACCGCTTTCCCGGCGAGGATTGGGGTTTGGAGTTCGATGGCCCCATCTTCGACGGCATGCGTACCTGCGTCAACGCCTGCGTGTTCTGCTTTATGACCATGCTCCCCAAGGGCGGCCGCTCCACGCTCTATATTCGCGACGACGACTATCGCCTAAGCTTTTTGCAAGGCAACTTTGTCACGCTTACGAACCTCACCGACGAGGACGTGCAAAACGTCATCCAGCGCAACATGAGTCCCATGAACGTGTCGGTCCACGCTGTGAGCCCCGACGTCCGCCGTCGTATGATGGGCCGTAACGCCCAGCGAGGCATGGACGTACTCGAGACCATCATGGCCGCCGGCATCGAGATTCACGCGCAGATCGTGTTGTGCCCCGGCATGAACGACGGCGAGGAGCTGGAAAAGACCCTGCGCTTTTGCGAGGAGCACGAGCAAATCACAAGCCTGGGCATTGTGCCGCTCGGTTTTACCAAACACCAAAACCGCTTTAGCTGGTCATACAGCGACAAGCCCGAACTGGCGCGCGAGACCATTGCCATGATCCGACCGTTCCAGGACCGCGCCTATGAGCGCTTTGGCCGCCACACCTTCCAGATGAGCGACGAGTTCTATCTGGACGCCGGCATCGATCCTCCAGAGGCAGACTTTTACGACGGTTACCCGCAGTACTACGACGGCATCGGCATGATCCGCTCGTATCTAGACGAGACCGACGACGTGCTTGCCGCCTATACCGAGCGTCTGGCCCGCGTCCGCGAGGCCATCGCCGCCCGCAGCCAGCATCTGCTGTGCCTCTCGGGCGCCAGCGCACGCGACACGGTGGCCCGCTTTGTGGAGTCGCCCCAGGGACTCGCCGGCACTGTCACGGCCATCAAGAACCGCTACTTTGGCGGCAACGTGGACGTGACCGGCCTCATCGTCGCGTGTGACATCTTGGAGCAGCTGCCCCAAGATCTGTCGGGGGTTATGCTCTTTGTGCCTAAGCTCATGTTCAACGCTGACGGCATGACGCTTGACGAGTATCATCGTGACGATTTACTCGCAAGCCTTACCAGTCGCGGCGCCGAGGTTCATGTGGTGTCAACCATGCCGCATGAGCTGCTCGATACCCTGGAGCATATCCTTGGCATTGTGCCTGCCGACTCTAACACTTCCACTGAACCTACCCATTAAAGGAGAGCAGATGAAACCTATCGTCGCCGTCGTCGGACGCCCCAACGTGGGCAAATCCACGCTCGTTAACCGCCTGGCCCAGACCTCGGACGCCATCGTCCACGAGTCTCGCGGCGTCACGCGCGACCGCTCGTATCACACGGCCGATTGGAACGGCCGCGAGTTCACCATCGTCGACACGGGCGGTATCGAGCCGCTCAAGAGCGACGACGTCTTTGCCACGTCCATCCGCGACCAGGCGCTCGCCGCCGCCGAGGAAGCCGCAGTCATCCTGTTTGTAGTCGATGGCCGCACCGGCGTCACCGAAGAGGACGAGTCGGTCGCCCGCATGCTCAAGCGCTGCGACAAGCCGGTCTTTCTGCTGGTGAACAAGCTCGACAACCCCGATCGCGAAAACGACAGCATCTGGGAGTTCTATTCGCTCGGTATCGGCGAGCCCACGCCGCTCTCGGCCCTGCATGGCCATGGCACGGGCGACCTGCTCGACGATATCGTGGCCCTGCTTCCCGAGGAAGAAGACGAGGTCGCCGATGAGTTCCCCGACGCGCTGAACGTGGCCATCATCGGCCGCCCCAACGCCGGCAAGTCGTCGCTGTTCAACCGCATCCTGGGCGCCGACCGTTCTATCGTGTCCAACATTGCCGGCACGACGCGCGACGCCATCGACACTGTCGTCGAGCGTAACGGCAAGCACTACCGCATGGTCGACACCGCGGGCATTCGCAAGAAGAGCACCGTGTACGAGAACATCGAGTACTACTCCATGGTCCGCGGCCTGCGCGCCATCGACCGCGCCGACGTGGCGCTGCTCGTCGTCGACGCCTCCGTGGGCGTTACCGAGCAGGACCAGAAGGTCATGGGTCTTGCCATCGAGCGCGGCTGCGCCATCGTTGTGCTGCTCAACAAGTGGGATCTGCTCGACGACGACCGTAAGCGCGAGGCCTGCATGGAGACCATCGACCGCCGTCTGGGCGTCATGGCTCCCTGGGCCCAGTACCTGCGCATCTCTGCTCTCACCGGCCGCAGCGTCGAGAAGATCTGGGCGATGGTAGACGCCGCCGAAAAGACGCGCTCGCAGAAGATTAGCACCTCGCGCCTCAACGCGTTCCTCACCGACCTGCGCGAGTTCGGTCATACCGTGGTGGACGGCAAGCGCCGCCTGCGCATGCACTACGTGACCCAGACGGGCGTCAACCCGCCGACGTTCACGTTCTTCGTCAACCACAGTGACCTGGTCAACGACACCTACCAGCGCTACGTGGAGAACCGCATGCGCTCGACCTTCGACTTTGCCGGCACGCCCATTCGACTCTTCTTTAGGAAGAAGGAGCAAAAGGATGCATAATCCGATTCTGCTGACCGCCATCTGCGCCGTGGTCTCGTTCTTTATCGGAGCGATTCCGTTTGGCCTGATCTTGGGCCGCGTGTTTAACCACACCGACATTCGCAAGGCGGGCTCCGGTAACATCGGCACCACCAACGCCCTGCGCGTAGCCGGCCCCAAGGTGGCCGCGCTCACGCTGCTGCTCGACTGCCTTAAGGGCGCCATCTGCGTTGTCATCGCCCGTCCGTTCATCGCGAGCGTGGGCTATGGATTTCCGCCGAACATCATGGCGCCCGGAGCCCCCGGCGACTGGATGCTCGGTGTCATTTGCCTGGCAGCCGTGTGGGGCCATATCTTCTCGCCCTATCTCAACTTCCACGGCGGCAAGGGTATCGCAGTTGGTCTGGGTGTCATCCTCGCCTGGTACTGGCCTATTGGCCTGTCGCTGCTGGGCATGTTTATCGTAGCCGTCGCCATCACCAAGTATGTGTCAGTGGGTTCGCTTGCCGCGGCCATCGGACTTCCTATCGCTGCTTGCGCGGTCTTTCCGTACAGCAGCCTGGGCCTCAAGTTCTGCATGGCGATGATCGGCATCACCGTGGTGTGGGCCCATCGCTCGAATATCCAAAAGCTCATGGCCGGTAAGGAGTCCAAGCTCTCGTTTACCAAGCGCGTCACCGAGCCCGACGATAAGGAGGAGAGAGTCATGAATGTTGCGCTGATTGGCTCCGGCTCCTGGGGAACCGCCGTCGCCGGCCTCGCCGCCGAGCGAGCCGAGCGCGTGACCATGTGGGCCCATAGCGAGCAGACGGCCACCGGCATCAATGCCGAGCACCGCAATCCCCGGTATCTGGTGGACTACGAGCTGCCCGGCAACGTTGTCGCCGCCACGGACCTGTCGCAGGCGCTCGACGGCGCCGAGGCCATCATCTTTGCCGTGCCCTCCACGCACCTGCGCAGCGTATGCCATCAGGCAGCACCCTTCATCGCCGCCGACACCCCGGCACTCTGCCTCACCAAGGGTATTGAGCCCGAATCCGGCCTGCTTATGAGTGAGGTAATCGCCAGTGAGATCGGCAACGAGTCGCGTGTCGCGGCGCTCTCGGGCCCCAACCATGCCGAGGAGATCTGCCGCGGCGGGCTTTCTGCCGCCGTCATCGCCAGCAATGATCCACAGGTAGGGGAGACCTTTAAGGACCTGCTCCTATCCACGGCCTTCCGCATCTACCTGTCGCAGGACATGACCGGCGTCGAGGTTTGCGGCGCCATGAAAAATGTCATCGCCATCGTGTGCGGCATTTCCGCCGGTTCTGGTGCGGGCGACAACACGCTTGCCCTTATCATGACGCGCGGCCTGGCCGCGGTCAAGCCATGACCTGCATGGGTCTTGCCGGCATGGGTGACCTCATTGCCACCTGCACCTCCGAGCATTCGCGCAACCGCACCTTTGGCTACGAGTTTGCCCACGGCATCTCGCTCGACGAGTACCAGGCACGTACGCATATGGTGGTCGAGGGCGCCGTCGCGGCCCGCAGCGTCAGTGAGCTTGCCCGTTCACTGGGCGTAGACATTCCGCTCACCTTTGCCGTGGAGCAAACGCTCTACAACGGTGTTACTTTGGATAGGGCGCTCGAGATTCTCACAGATCGCGTCCCTTCTCAAGAGTTCTACGGACTCACCGACTAGCGCAGAAAGGCTTCTACCATGGGTTCCATCAAAATCGCTCCGTCTGTCCTTTCGGCCGACATGGCCAACCTCAAGGGCGAACTCGACAAGATCGCCGGTGCCGACTACGTGCACTTCGACGTTATGGACGGTCACTTTACCGGCAACCTCACCTTTGGCGTTGACATCCTTAAGGCCGTCAAGCGCTCCACCGATGTACCGGTCGACGCGCACCTCATGGTGACGAACCCCGACGAGACGGTCGATTGGTACGCCGACGCCGGTGCCGACATGATCACCGTGCACTACGAGGCTTCCACGCACCTGCACCGCACGCTCACGCATCTGCAGCAGCGCGGCGTCAAGGCCGGCGTGGTGCTCAACCCCGCCACCCCCGTGTGCGTGCTCGAGAGCATCATCGACGTCGTCGATATGGTACTGCTCATGAGCGTGAACCCGGGCTTTGGCGGCCAGAGCTTTATCCCGGGCACCATCGCAAAGCTTCACGAGCTCAAGGCCATGTGCGAGCGCCACGGCGTGTCGCCCCTGATCGAGGTCGACGGCGGTATCTCTTCCAAGAACATCGCCGAGGTCGTCAAGGCCGGCGCCAACGTGCTCGTGGCCGGCTCCGCCGTATTTAAGTCCGAAGATCCCGCTGCCGAGGTTGCGCTGCTGCAGAAGCTGGGCAACGAGGCCGCACAGGAGGCATAAACCCTTATGACCGCAGGTCAAAACCGCATACCCGTGAATCTTGACTATGCCGCCTCGACGCCAATGCGCGCCGAGGCGCTCCTTGCGCAGCGCGAGTACGACGACAGCGAGCTTGCCGGCGTCAACCCCAACTCGCTGCATTCGCTCGGCCGCAAGGCTGCCGCGCGTCTGGAGGTTGCACGTCGCGAGATCGCCCGCAGCTTTGGCGCGCACGTCCGCCCGTCCGAGATTGTACTGACCAACGGCGGCACCGAAGCCAACCAGCTGGCGCTGCTCGGTCTTGCCGAGGGCGCTCGTCAGCGCGATCGCAAGCGCGGTCGCGTAATCGTTTCGGCCATCGAGCACGATTCGATTCTGGACAACCTGCCGCTGCTGCGTGCCGCCGGCTTTACCGTCGACCTGGTGCAGCCCTGCCGCGCGGGCTACGTTGAGCCTGCCACGCTTGTCGAGCTGCTAGGCGACGACGTGGCGCTCGTGAGCATTATGGTCGCCAACAACGAAACCGGCGTGGTGCAGCCCATCCGCGAGCTTGCCGCAGCTGCGCACACCGCAGGTGCCCTGTTCCACACCGATGCCATCCAGGGCTACTTGCATATTCCACTCGATGTCACCGAGCTGGGCGTCGACGCCATGTCCGTCGCAGCCCACAAGATTGGCGGTCCCGTGGCATCTGGCGCACTCTACCTTAAGAGCCGCACGCCGCTGCGCCCGCGCATCTTCGGCGGCGGACAGGAGGCCGGTCGTCGTGCCGGCACGCAAGACCTGCGCACGCAGCTCGCCTTTGCCGCTGCCGCCTCGTCTCTGACGCCCCATGTGGCTCAGGAGCGCGCGAAGCTGCAAGCCCTTTCCGACAAGCTCTACGCCACGCTTACGGCCCATCCGCGCATTCACGCCACCATGGGTGACTACGCGCAAGCCGACCGTCTGCCCGGCATGTTATCGATCTACATTGACGGCATGGACTCAGAGGAACTCATCATCAAGCTCGACGCCGCCGGCTTTGAGGTTTCGGCCGGCTCGGCGTGCTCGAGCGGCAGCATGGACCCGAGCCATGTGCTCAGCGCCATGGGCATTGGTCGCGAGCAGGCACTAGGTGCACTGCGCATTTCCTTTGACGACCGCGTGAATCCGGACGATCTGGACGAGTTTGCCCAGACGCTGCTCTCGATCGCAGGTGCCGCATGATCGTCGCCGAGCTCGAGCGCGCGCTACTGGCACGCTATCCCAAGACGGACACCGAGCCCTGGGACCACGTAGGACTCTCCGTTGGCGATCCGGCCGCGGAGATCACCGGCGTTGCCTGCGCACTCGATGCGACTGAGGCTAATGTTCGCCGCGCCCAAGAAGCAAGCGCCAACGTGCTGCTGACGCATCATCCCATATACATCAAGGCACCCGAGGCCTTTTGTCCGGCGGATGCCACACGACCCCAGTGCAGTGCGGCCCTCTACGAGGCTGCCCGCTGCGGGGTGAGCATTATCTCGCTCCACACCAACCTGGACCGCTCGCACGAAGCCCGTGTCTGCCTGAGCAAGCTGCTGGGTGCCGCACCCGTGAGCTCACTGGAGCACGTGGACGACCCCGAGGCCACCGGCCTGGGCGCACTTGCAACGCTCAACGACCCGTGCACGCTGCGCGATCTTGCCACCCGTGCTGCCACGGACTTTGGCAGCGACCCGCGTGTGTGGGGCAAAGCTGATCGCCCGTGCCGCACCGTCGCCATTTTGGGCGGCTCCCTGGGCGACTTCGGAGAGCTCGCCATCGCCGCGGGCGCAGATGTTGTCGTGACGGGCGAGGCGGGCTACCACGTGGCGCAAGACCTTGCCTTGCGCGGGCTGTCGGTGATCTTGCTCGGCCACGACCGCTCCGAGGAGCCGTTCGTTGATATATTGATGAACTCTGCAGTTGACGCCGGGGTCGACCCCCGTCATGCGATTAAAATACTGAACCCTTGCCAATGGTGGACTGTGACAAAAGGAGAGAACTTATGAGCGCCGGCGCTACGCTACTCAAGCTGCAACAGATCGATTTGGAGCTCGCCCGCAACAAGAGCGAACTTGCCAATATGCCGGAGCTCAAGGAGCTCGCTTCCAAGCGCAAGACCTATGTAAAGCTCAAGGCCGAAATGACCAAGCTCTACGCTCAGCGCAAGGACCTGGATATTGAGCTCGACGATCTCAACACCACCGAGATCCAGACCAATAACGCCATTGAGGCCGCTAAGAAGCGCCACGTCGACGGCTCTGACTATCGCGAGGTTCAGGACCTGGAGAACGAGCTCGCCACCCTGGCCAAGCGCCTGGACAAGATCGAGCACACCCGCAAGGACGTCGTAGTCGCCCACAAGGAGGCGCTCGACCGCGAGGCTCGCGCACAGGCAATCATCGCCAAGTTCGAGGAGGGCGTGAAGGCCGACACCAAGGCCGCCCGCGCCAAGGCAGCCGACCTCCAGGCCCAGATCGATGCCGCCACCAAGGAGCGCACCGCGCTGGCCGCTACGCTGCCCACCGACGTGCTCAGCGACTACGAGCGTCTGCTCAAGCAGTTCCGCGGCTTGGCCGTCGAGACCATCCAGGGCAACATCCCCACGGTCTGCCACACCGCGCTGCAGGCATCGTCCATGAGCGACCTCAACCACGACGGTAGCGAGATTACGCACTGTCCGTACTGCCACCGCCTCCTGGTGCTCCCGAGTAAGGAAGCCTAGCGATGACGGCGGCATCCAACAATTCAATGCAACTTGAGGGAAAAACGATCCTGCTGGGCATTACCGGCGGGATCGCCGCCTATAAGTCGTGCAATATCGTGCGCCTGCTGCAAAAGCGCGGCGCACGTGTCAAAGTCGTTATGAGCGAGCATGCCACGGAGTTTGTGGGGCCGCTTACCTTCCGCGCGCTCACCAACGAGCCGGTCGCGGTTGGGCTATTCGACGATCCTTCCGACCCCATCCACCACATTTCGCTGGCGCAGGAGCCCGATCTGGTGGTCGTGGCGCCCGCGACGGCCAATATCATCGCCAAGATGGCCAACGGCATTGCCGATGACCTGATTTCTACGACGCTACTCGCCACGCCGCGACCCATTGTGATCGCGCCGGCCATGAACAATGGCATGTGGAAGGCGCCGGCAACCCAGGCCAATATGGCCACGCTGCGCGACCGCGGGGTGCACGTGGTTGGGCCCGGTAGTGGCTACCTTGCTTGCGGCGACGTGGACACGGGGCGCATGAGCGAGCCCGAGGACATCGTCGAGGTCGTCTGCGAGGTGCTCAACCCCGCGCCTCAGGACCTGGCAGGCAAGCGCATCGTGATCACCGCCGGTCCTACGCACGAACCGATCGACCCCGTGCGCTTTATTGGCAACCGGTCGTCGGGCAAGATGGGCATCGCCCTGGCGAGGGAGGCTGCTCGCCGCGGCGCTGCGGTCACGCTCGTGTTAGGACCGACGTCGCTCGATGTCCCCCGCGGCGTGGAGTGCGTGCGCGTACAGACCGCCGCAGAAATGCTGCAGACAGCGCTGAGCGCCTTTCAGACGGCCGATGCGGCCATTTGTGCGGCCGCCGTCGCCGACTACACGCCCGCGGCCCCTGCCGACCATAAGCTCAAAAAGACCAACGAGCGCCTGGATCGCATCGAACTAGTCG
>DXLY01000038.1:3761-16538 GCA_019414465.1 Collinsella sp. | reverse complement strand
CCCAGGACCTGTACCAGCTTAAGCGCCACACCGGCACCGACAAGCTCGCGCGAGGGGCCCTCGTCCTCGAGCTTGGGGTCGGTCAGGGGCACGCCCTGCGGCACCTGGTCGGACGGCTCGTGATGGTCCGTGACCACCAATTCGATCCCCAGGCTCTCCAGATAGGAAACCTCTTCCTTGGCGGCAATGCCGTTATCGACGGTCACGATCAGCTGGGGGCGAGCGAGCTCGTTAACGCGGTCGAGTGCCGCGCGCGAAAGACCGTAGCCCTCATCAAAGCGATGCGGAATAAACGGCGTGACATCGGCGCCAAACGTGCGCAGCGCCTCGGTCAACAGGCAGGTCGACGTAATGCCGTCAACGTCAAAATCGCCAAAGACTGCAATGTGCTCGTGGTTGCGAATAGCGCGCTCAACGCGGTCGGCAACGACCGACATGCCCGGGATAATGAGTGGGTCGGCCCAGTCGCGATCGAGCGAAGGCGTCAAAAACAATTGGCCCTCTTTGATGGAGCCAATGCCGTGCGCGACCATAATGCGCGCCACCAGCCCAGGAATGCCCAGACCAGCCGAAAGTTCCTTTTCGAGCTCGGGATTTTGCTGAGCGACCGCCCAGCGATGCGTCGTCTTAAGCGATGACATAGGCACCCACCCCCGATAGGGGCAGGTCGCCGCGATACCTCTCACGGTTCATAGCGATGAGTCCTCTGTGTATGCCCGCTTCGGCAGGCAGATCTGTTGAACGGATTTATTATACCGTGCAGCGCGGACGCAAAACGCCGCGGTGCGCCGCGGTTTCGGCAAACGATGGCGGTAATGCCCTCGAAACAATCGAGCGTTTCAGCCGCACGGACACATACGAGCGTCTAGCATATCCATACAAACAAGTTCGCGGATAAAGGGAGTCGCGGGGCATATGAAGCAATGGGCTGGACTGGGGAAGTTCCTCGCGGGGCACATGCAGATCATCGTTCCGATTTGTGTGGCGCTCGGCGTGCTCTTTCCTCAACAGATCGGCGTTCTCAAGCCCATTGTTCCCGCCCTCTTCGCCTTTATGACGTTTCAGGGTGCGCTCAGCAACACCTTTCACCAGGTAGCCGAGGTGTTCCACCGTCCGCTGCACCTGATTCTGGCGTTGTTGGTCTCGGCGGCGCTTATTCCCATCGCGGCCTATGCCATGGGATCGTTGTTCTTTGGTTCCAACCCCAACCTTGTCTGCGGCATCGTGCTCGAATACAGTGTGCCCGTGGCAGTCACCGCTTTTATGTGGATCAGCATGTTCGGCGGCAACGGCCCGCTCGCGCTCACCATCATCCTGACGTCCTCGGTCATCTCCCCTGTGACGATTCCGCTTACGCT
This sequence comes from Collinsella sp., assembly GCA_019414465.1. GTDB lineage: Bacteria > Actinomycetota > Coriobacteriia > Coriobacteriales > Coriobacteriaceae > Collinsella. The sequence goes on along the minus strand of DXLY01000038.1, from coordinate 15,180 downwards.
CAAGCTCCTGCTGGGCGCCACCGTCTCGATCGACGTGCCGAGCATGATGCAGAACATGGCCTTTATGATCGCCATCCCCGCTGTGCTCGGCATCGTGATCAACGAGCTCACGCGCGGCTGGGGGCACGAGAAACTCTCCCCCGCGCTCTCGCCCGCCTGCAAGTTCATGATGATGGGCGTTATCGCCTCCAACTCCACCGCCATGAGCGAGTACGTGCTGCACATGAACGCGGTGCGCTTGGAAGTCGCCCTCTTTATTTTGGTCTTCGCCATCAGCGGCTTTGTCGTCGGCATTCTGGTCGCCCGCGCGCTGCATCTGCCATATAGCGAAACGACCACCATGTGCTTTACCTGCGGCATGCGCAATATCTCTTCGGGCGCCGTCATCGCCACGCAATACTTTCCGGGCGAAGTTGTGTTTCCCGTCATGTGTGGAACGTTGTTTCAGCAGGTGCTCGCCTCGCTTATCGGACACTTCTTTGAGCGTCTGACCGGCGAGGAGCGCGCCGCCCAGCGCAAGCGGGTCGAGGCCGGCCGCGATGCAATGGCGCGCTAAACCGTCCGCAGTGTGCGGGCGCTCACTTTACGATGTGAGCGCCTCCAGATGTGCGCGGAATCGCTCCGCATCGACATCGAGCGTGGTCTCAGCATTGACCTGAGCCAGCCGATACCCGACAAAGTAGGGTGAAACCACCCAGCGCGGAAGCGCCTTGGCAATGGTCCGGCCGTCCATGTGGTAGAAGAACAAGTTGTACGACTCTGCGCGACCACCATGGTGCTCGTTCAGGATATAGCGCAGAGCTACCTGAATCGCATCGGCGAAGAGGTCCGTCTCGGCTTGGTCTCGCGCGCCATCGCTGGCGGCGATTCCCTGCGGGGCTGAAACATTGACCTCAAAGAACCCCATAATCGGTTCGGTTGAGATGTTGACCGCAACCCTTCCCCTCTGCCAAACATCGATGCCTTCAAAGTTGGCTGAGGTCAGCGCCGCATAGCCGTCCTCCTGTTCCAAGCCCACAATCTGCATGTGTGGATGGACGAGGCTGCCGCCCGAAAGCGGACCCTTGTTCTTGTACATGAGCACGCTTCGATACTGCTGCGAATCGATCATCTGCTGCCAGCAATCCAGAGCAAACCTCATCACATGGTGGAGTTCATCCGGCTTATAGGTCACCAGGTCGGCATCGTGATCGGCCGACTCGATCAGCACGGTTTGACGGGTGGCGCGCAGGGTCTTGAACTTATTCTCGAGCCAGATGCAGTCACCGTCGCGCTGGATGATGTTGGTGAGCCCCTCCGTGTTGCAAAAGGGACACGCGGTACCGGGGCGACGGTTGTCGTCGGGCTTGCCGCTCGCCTGCTGAACATCGAATACCAGCGCCACGGGTTATACCTCCAGCGGCACGATCTTGGTGCCATGGAGCTCGGAGACGTCTAGCGCCGCCGCGACCGCGTCGCGATTTGCCGTAGTGATGCCGCCGCCGGGAAGGATGGTCAAACGATCACCCGCATACTCGATTAAACGAGCCAGGTGATCGAAATTATCCTCGATCGACGTACCGGCAGCGCCGCCATGCGTGAGGATGCGCGTAACGCCGCAGTCGGCAAGTGTATCAATCGCATCGAGCTGAGCCTCGGGCGAGAGCTGGTCAAATGCCATGTGGAAGGTGATGTCGATGGGCTCACGCTTACATTCCTCGGTCGCGCAGCCCGCAGCCATCACGAGGGCGCCAAGCGTAAGTTCGTCGAGCGCCCATCCGCCAGCGCAGGGCTTGCAGCAGCCAAAGACCAAGCCGTCAACGCCGGCGCTTACGGCAAGGCCCAGGTCCATCTCCATCATACGCAGCTCGTCCTGGTCGTAGTGAAAGTCGCCGCCACGCGGGCGAATCATGCACATCACCCGTGCATCGTGCTCGTGGACATAGTTGGTCGTAGCGCTGATAACGCCGGCCGAAGGCGTGGTGCCACCAACGGCAAGGTTGTCGCACAGCTCGATACGCCTTGCACCGGCATCGATAGCCGCCGGCACCCGCTCAAAGTTCTCGGCACAAAACTCGTACAGCATAGATAGACCCCCAAAGACAGCAGATGTTTTCCGACGGGCATTGTCACACATCCCCATGAAGTTGCGGTGGAATAGGGACTCTTTTGGCCTCTGGAGCCCGTATTCAGTCCCTATTTCACCGCAACTTAAAAAGGGGCGCTGACTGAGATAGTCAGCGCCCCTTTTGTTAGGTGGGTTAGCCTCCGAGGTAGGCTTTGCGGACGTTGTCGTCATGCAGGAGCTCTTGGCCGGTGCCGGTCATGGTGATCTTGCCGGTCTCGAGCACGTAACCGCGTGTGGCGATGGAAAGCGCCATCTGCGCGTTTTGCTCGACCAGAAGCACCGTGGTGCCGGCCTTGTGCAGGTCCTCGACAATCTGGAAGATCTGTTCGATCAGAATCGGTGCCAGACCCATGGAAGGTTCGTCGAGCATGAGCAGCTTAGGGTTACTCATAAGAGCGCGGCCCATAACGAGCATCTGCTGCTCACCGCCCGAAAGGGTGCCGGCGACCTGGCGACGGCGTTCCTTCAGGCGCGGGAACTGCTCGTAGACGCGCTCGAGGCCCGGAGCCACCGTGGACTTGGGCTGCGTGTAGGCGCCCATCTCCAGGTTCTCCTCAACCGTCATCTGCAAAAAGGCGCGACGACCCTCGGGAACCTGAGCCAGGCCCTTACCAACCAGCTTGTCGGCGGGCGTATGGGTAATGTCCTCGCCCATAAACTTGATGGAGCCGGTCTTGGAGCGCAGCAGGCCCGAGATGGTCTTGAGCGTTGTGGACTTGCCGGCACCGTTGGCACCAATCAAGGCCACGATCTCGCCCTCGTTAACGTTAAAGGAGATGTCCTTGATGGCGTGGATGGCGCCGTACCAGACGTTGATGTTGTAGACGGAAAGCATCGGCTCTGCCATTTAGTTCTCCCCCTTATCCTGCTTACCCAGATACGCCTCGATAACGGCGTCGTTGTTCTGGATTTCCTCTGCCGTGCCCTTGGCGATAACCTTGCCAAAGTTAAGCACGCAGATGCCCTCGCAGATGTTCATAACGAGCGACATATCATGCTCGATAAGCATGATGGCAATGCCAAAGGTGTCGCGAATCTTGACGATGTTCTCCATGAGCTCCGCGGTCTCGGACGGGTTCATGCCGGCGGCAGGCTCATCGAGCAGCAGTAGCTTGGGGTTGGTTGCAAGCGCGCGGACGATCTCCAGACGACGCTGGGCGCCGTAAGGAAGCGAGCCGGCCTGTTCATTTGCCAGGTGCTCCATGTCAAAAATGGACAGCAGCTCCATGGCGCGCTCGTGGGCGGCCTTCTCGTGCTTCCAATACGTAGGCAGGCGCAGCACGCCCTCAAAGCCGGAGTAACGCTCCTGGTTGTGCAGGCCAACCTTAACGTTATCCTCCACCGTCATGGTGTTGAACAGGCGAATGTTCTGGAATGTACGGGCAATACCCATGCGGTTGACCTGATAGACCGACTTGCCCGAGGTGTCCTCGCCGTCGAGCAGGATGGTGCCGTGCGTGGGCTGATACACCTTGGTGAGCAGGTTGAAAACCGTGGTTTTACCGGCACCGTTGGGGCCGATCAGACCGGCGATCTCGGTCTTGCCGATGGTCAGGCTAAAGTCGTCGACTGCCTTAAGGCCACCGAACTCAATGCCCAGGTGGATGCACTCGAGTGCAGGGCGCTCGCCCAGGTCACGATCGGGAACGATGGCGCCAGAAGGATACGGGACCATCTTGCCCTTCTTGAACTCAAATTTACTGGGCATCGGCTGCCACCTCCTTCTTGGAAGCAAAGCGATCCTTGACGCGACCGAAGAACGCCTTGAGCTGCGGGTTGTTGGTAAAGATCATGACCAGGATCAGCACGATGGCGTAGATGAGCATGCGGTAGTCCGAGAACTGACGGAGCAGCTCGGGAAGCACCGTGAGCAACGCCGCCGCGATGACGGAACCGCGCATGTTGCCCAGGCCGCCCAGGACCACGAACACCAGAATGAGGATCGACGTGTTGAAGTCGAACTTGGTGGCGGAGAGCTGCGAGAAGTTACCGCCGAAGAGGGCTCCGGCAGCACCGGCGAGGGCAGCGGAAACCACGAAGGCGATCATGCGGTACTCGGTGACGGAGATGCCTACGGACTCGGCTGCAATCTTGTTATCGCGCACGGCCATAATGGCACGGCCGGTACGGCTGCGAACCAGGTTGAGCACGATCACGAGTGCGACCATGACCAGGATGGCACCGGCGAGGAAGGTCGAGTACGTCGACACGCCCGAGGCGCCCTGGGCGCCCTTGATGATGGCGGTGCCGTCCTCGAGCAGGTGTAGGTCGTCGATCGTAGAGTTGCCCGTAATGTTAAAGATCACGTGCAGGCCGCGGGAGTCGACGCCCACAATGAGGCAGGTGACGATTTCTTTGATGATCTCGCCAAAAGCCAGGGTCACGATAGCCAGATAGTCGCCGCTCAGGCGCAGGACCGGGATACCAATCAAGAAGCCCAAGATGGCAGCGGCGATAGCGCCGACCACGATGCTGATGATCAGGCGCATCGGGTCGGACGGAACGGCGCTCTCCAGCGCGACGGCGGTGACGATTCCCGTATAGGCGCCGACGCTCATAAAGCCCGCGTGGCCCAGCGACAAGTCGCCCGCGATGCCGACGACGAGGTTAAGGGAGATGGCCATGACGATATAGGCCGTGATGGGAACCAGCTGACCGGCGATCATGCGCGGAATCATGTGGTTAGACTGCATAAAGAACACGATGGCGAACGCCACAAGGCACATGGCGTACGTGACAAAGTCGTGACGCGTCTGCTTGTCTTTAAGAAACTTCATAACGCTCACCTACACCTTCTCGGGGACGTACTTGCCCAAGAGGCCGGCAGGCTTGACGAGCAGGACGATGATCAAAACACCAAAGACGATGGAGTTGGCAAGGCTCGTGGAAATGTAAGCCTGCGCCATCGCCTCGATGATGCCGATGAGAATGCCGCCGACAAAGGCGCCGGGGATGGAGCCGATGCCACCGAAGACGGCGGCGTCGAAGGCTTTGATGCCAGGCATGGCGCCCGTCGTGGGCTGCAGCACCGGCGAGTAGGAGCACAGGAGCACGCCGGCGATGGCGGCAAGGGCAGAGCCGATGGCGAACGTCATCGAGATGGTACGGTTGACGTTGATGCCCATGAGCTGAGCGGCAGCCTTGTCCTCGGACACGGCGCGCATGGCCTTGCCCATCTTGGTCTTACCTGTAAAGAACATCAGGCCGGCCATGATAACCAGGCAGGCGACGATGGTGACGAGCGAGACGGCGCTCACGTTGAACTTGGCCAAGAACTCCGGCACCTGGAAGGTGACGAGCGAAGTGAAGTTCTTGGGCGTGGCGCCCCACAGAAGCTGCGCGGCGTTCTGCAGGAAGTAAGACACGCCGATAGCCGTGATCAGAACGGCCAGCGGGCCTGCTTGGCGCAGCGGCTTGTATGCCAGACCCTCGATGAGAACACCGAGAACGGTACAGACCACACAAGAAAGAATTACAGATGCCCAGCCCGGAAGGCCGAGATACGACGTGGCACAGAACGAGACATAGGCACCGACCATGATGACATCGCCGTGAGCGAAGTTCAGCATCTTGGCGATACCGTAGACCATGGTGTAGCCCAACGCGATGATGGCGTAGACGCTGCCCATGGACAGGCCGTTGACCAGGTATTGGATAAAGACCGTCATGTTCCACATCCCCCTTTCGAATAGGTTTCCAGTTAATGTATGAAACAGGGACGTTACACTGTCCCTAGATACCAAGCAAGCAGGGAAGGCCAAAACCTCCCCTGCTTGGGATCAAAACCGCTCTATGTAAGGCGGCCAATTAGGCCTGTACGTACTTGCCATCGGTGATGACGTACGCCGTGGGCTCCTTCTGGACCTGGCCCTTGTCGTTCCAGGAGAGCTTGCCAGTCAGGCCGTCAACAGTAATGTTGCGCATAGCCTCGGGAAGCTTCTCGGCAACCTCGGTGGGATCGGCGTCGACACCCAGGCCGGCCTCCTTGAGAGCCTCGACCACAGCATGCACGCCGTCGTAGGCGTCGGCGGCAAACTGGTCGGGGGTATCGCCGTACTTATCTTTGTAAGCGTTGACGAAGTCGGCGTTCTTCTCGTCGTCGGCGGAAAACGGGGTCATGAGCAGCAGACCCTCGGCAAGAGAGGTGTCGAAGCCCTCAACGCCCAGGATGCCATCCATGCCGTCGCAGCCCATCATCTTGACGTCGTAGCCCATGTCCTTGGCGTTCTTGAGCAGGACGGACGCCGGCGTGTAGTAGATCGGCGCAAAGATCATGGTGGCGCCTGCCTGCTTGGCCTTGGTCAGCTGGTTGGTAAAGCTCGTGGCGGAGTCGTCCTTAAAGGTCTCCTCGTCGACAATCTCAAGCTTAGACTTAGCGGCCTGGGCCTTAAAGGAATCTGCGATGCCCGAAGAATAGGCGTCGCCGGAGTTATAGAACAACACGAACTTCTCGTTCGCATACTTCTGCGCCAGGAACTTGGCAGCGTTGACACCTTGGTTAGGGTCGGTAAAGCAAACCTGGAAGACGCAATCCTTGCCCTTGGTAACGTCCTCGGAGGACGCGGACGGGGTAATCATGAACGTCTCGGGGTCGTTACCGCACTCAGCAGCAACGGCGACCGACGCACCCGTGGTGGTCGGACCGACAAGGGCCTGCATGCCCCAGTCGAGCAGGGTGTTGAAGGCGTTGACGGCCTTCTCGCCGTCAGCCTGGTCGTCCTCGGCCTTACTGACAAGCGGCAGCTCCTTGGTCGAGAAATCCTTGCAGCCAAGCTCGACAGCCTGTGTAACGGACTTGCCGTAGGACGCGTTGGCACCGGTCAGCGGGCCGATGGTGCCGATCTTAAACGAAGCGTCGCCCGACGCGGAACCGCTGTCGCCGCCGTTGGAGGAGCAGCCAGCTAGAATGGACATCGCCCCCAGACCTGCTGCGCTCGCGATAACGCTCCTGCGATTCATAACAGGGTTCAATGACTTACCGGTGAGGCTCGACATGCGGCTCTCCTCTCAAATCTCGTCGGGTTTCGGTTACCCGACAGGCCATCCTTCGCCGTGTTCGGCGTTCGCAAAATAGTAGACGCTTTAGTTGAGAAAAGTGGCGATTATTTCAACTTTTCTTTTGTTTTGTCCATTTATCCATTTTTATGCGTATTTCTATCAGTTTATGCAGTTTAGCCACTTTATTATGTGAAAGTAATGTTTCTGTTCTGTTACAAGCGCCCTTGCCCTGAATAAAACGGCCTCACCGGTCTCGTTATATGCACTTAGGCGGAGATGTACTTGCCGTCCTGGATTACATAGGCTGTCCATGCCGTCGGCACCCATTAGTGTCATGTCGTAGCTCATGTCCTTGGCGTTCTTGAGCAAAACGGACGCTGGGGTGAAATAGATCGGGGCAAAAATAAGCGTTGCTCCGACAAGGAAACTCCTGCGGTTAAGTACGTTGTTGATGCTAAGCATGGTGCCCCCTCTTCGCTGGCCGCAGTGCGGCCGTCTTGCGGTACGGGGCAAACCTCATGGTGCAAACGTTGACAGTTTGTTACGGAGTTCCGTTTGTAGCGAGCATGTTTCCAATGTTTCCGCAGCGTTTCGGGGGTGCCGTTTTGTGCGACTCCTGTTGCCTGGCGAGCACGCGCCCTCGGTTCACGCTAGAATGCACTCAACCTTTAAGCGGTTAATCCATCCATAAGATGCACGAAGGAGCTATCTATGAGCGAACCCCTGCGCACCGTGAACGTCGGTCTGATCGGTCTGGGAACCGTCGGCGGCGGCGTGGCCCGTCTGATCAAGAGCCACCACGATGAGTACCTGGCAGCCTACGGCATCGACCTTAAGCTGACCCGCGCCTGCGCGCTTGCTTGGGAGCAGGCCGAGGCGGCAGGCATTGAGCGCGAGGCCTTTACGAGTGACTGGCACGACGTCGTCAGCGACCCCGCCGTCGACATCGTCGTCGAGCTGATCGGCGGTGAGCATCCCGCAACCGAGATCTTCACCACTGCCTTTGAGCACGGCAAGCACGTCGTCTCTGCCAACAAAGCCCTACTGGGCCGTCACGTCGAGACGCTTGCCGAGAAGGCACGCGCGTGCGGCGTGCAGATTAAGTGCGAGGCCAGCTGCGGCGGCGGCATCCCCATCGTGAGCACGCTTGAGCACGACCTGGTGGGCAACAAGATCCTGACCATCGCCGGTATTCTCAACGGTACCACCAACTACATCCTGTCGCGCATGGACGCCGAGGGTGCCGATTACGCCGACGTGCTCGCCGACGCGCAGGCCAAGGGCTATGCCGAGGCCGACCCGTCCGCCGACGTCGACGGCTTCGACGCCGCCAGCAAAACGGCGATCCTCGCCTCCATCGGCTTTGGCACCCGTGTGACCACCGACGACGTATACCAGCAGGGCATCCGTACCATCGGCGCCGAGGACATCGCCCAGGCACGCGAACTCGGCTACACCATTAAGCTGCTCGGCATCGCCCGCAACACCGACGCCGGCGTCGACGTCCGCGTGCATCCCACGCTGATCCCCGCCGACCACATGCTCGCCAAGGTCAACGGCGCCATGAACGCCGTCTACGTGGTGGGTGACGCCGTGGGCGAAACCATGTTCTACGGTGCCGGCGCAGGCTCCTTCCCCACCGCAAGCGCCGTCGTGGGCGATATCCTGTCGCTCTCCGAGCAGATCAGCCGCGGCGTGGCTCCGCTTCCCGAGATTGAGCCCTATGGTCACAACCTCGCCTTTAAGCCCATGGACGAACTCCAGACCAAGTACTATGTGCGTCTGAAGGTCGCCGACCGCGTGGGCGCCCTGTCCGAGACGGTCGACATCTTTGCCAAGCACAACATCTCGATCTCGCTCATCAACCAGGTCGAGGACGGCAAGTCGGGCGTCAGCGATGCCTGCTCGGTCATCTTCCTGACGCACCGCGCACTCGAGAAGGACGTCCAGGCTGCCGCCGCCGAGCTTGCCAGTGTCGACTGCGTGGCCGAGGTCGCCAACGTCCTGCGTATCGAGGACGTCGAGGCCTGGACCGAAGGTGTTATGGCCAACTAATTCGATTTTCGCTCTACGACCTATATGTGTGAGGGGCTCCCGTTCAGCAGTGGACGGGAGCCCCTTTGCTTGCGCGCATGGGGCGTATTGGCGCAATCCGCATTTGAACGACTTGGCCGCTCCTGACAGCCGGGGGTACCGTTCGCCGACATGCAGCCGGAGCCGATTTTGGCTGCCGTTATGCTGTGCTGTGTATATCCGCCCGCAAAGAGAGGAAGCACCATGTTGCTCGAGGGCAAGAAAGCAATCATCACCGGAGGCACGCGCGGTATCGGCTATGCCATCGCCTGTCGCTTTATCGAGGAGGGCGCCGCCGTCACGGTCTTTGGCTCGCGTCAGGAGACTGCCGACGCCGCCGTTGAAAAGCTGGCCGCAGCCTATCCCGAGGCCAAGGTCTGGGGCCGCACCTGCGACCTCACCTCGCTCGAGGCCGTAACCGAGGCCTTTACCGAGGCAGCCGCCGACATGGGTGGCCTGGACACGGTCGTTAACAACGCCGGCATCTCCCAGCGCTCGCCGCTTCTGGAGTACACGGCCGAAGAGTTCGCCAAGGTCATGGACCTCAACGTCGTCGCCGTCTTTAACGGCCACCAAGCCGCTGCCAAGATTATGGCCGAGGCAGGCCACGGCGGCACCATCACCACCACGAGCTCGATGGTCGCCAAGTACGGTCAGCCCTCCGGCGTTGGCTATCCCACGTCCAAGTTCGCCGTCAACGGTATGGTCCAGTCGCTCTCGCGCGAGCTCGCCCCCATGGGCATTCGCGTCAACGCTGTCGCTCCCGGCGTGACCAAGACCGATATGGTCGCCAACCTTCCCGAAGAGGTCATCAAGCCCATCATCGCCACCATTCCGCTCGGCCGCATGGGCGAGCCCGAGGACGTCGCCAACGCCTTCGTTTTCCTAGCGAGCGACATGTCCTCCTATGTCACGGGCGCCGTGCTCCCCGTCGACGGAGCCGCCCGCTCTTAAGGGACCACAAGCCTCAGCTCCCAGCCTCAACATAGTCCAACAAAGAAGGCGCGCCGTCTGCATCAACTGCAGGCAGCGCGCCTTCTTCTGTTTGAAAGGGAAGCTGTGTCCCGGAATTCCGACTCAGACCGGGACGCAGCTTCCCTCAGGGCCATGTTTCGGAAAGAGCGCCCCGTTTTGAACGCCGATTCTGGGATACCGTTTCCGCAACGGGTCTCTCGCGGAAACTGCATCCCACTCTGAGCGCCCATTCCGGGACACAGTTTCCCAACGGCCCCCGTTTCGGAAACCACATCCCGTTCCGAGCCTTCAAAGCAGGACGCGGCTTCCCCGAGAGAGTATCGACTACTTGCCGTCGTCGTCCTCGGCTTCTTCTCTTGCATAGAGCTCCAGCATGCGGCGGCGGTATTCGCGCACGGCGAGCTTGGCGCGCTCCAGGCGGCGACGCTCGCGCGGAGTCAGCTCGGACGGGTCGACCTCGTCTCCATAGGTCTTATCGGCAAGAAGATGTGCCGCGTCCACAATACGGGCATCGATATGGCCGCTCGCCGCCTCGGCGGAAAGACGCTCGGCAATCGTATCGAGCGTAGGCAAGCCCTCGAATACGCGACCATGGCCATGCGAAGTCAGCAGCTCGTGCTCACGTGCGAGCAGGCTCGCCAAATCGTGATGGGCGCGCAGGATGTCGAGCGCATCGGATGGATGCTCGGCAACTTCTGCCACGGCGGCGACCGGCGCGGCGTCGACCACGCGGTAGAAGAGCTGCGCGAGCAACGGCATCAAGAACACCGTGATGGCACCGGCGGCAACCATGACCGACGCAATATCTTGCGACAGCGCGCCCGCGTTGACGGCAACGCTTGTCACGGCAACGATGATCGGCAGGGCCGTGGTGCAGTACAGGGCCACGGTAATGCGACCATACGCCGACACATCGCGCGTCGCAGGACAAATGCTCATAGAGATGAGAATGGGCACGGCGCGAATGATAAGCAACGCCACGATAAAGCCCGCGAGCAGCCCGGGGCGTGACGCCACGGCCGTCAGGTCGATCTTTGCGCCCGATACGGTAAAGAACACCGGAATCAAAAAGCCGTAGGCCAGGCCGTCGAGCTTGGTCTCGAGCGTATGGTTGCCCTCGGGGATGATGTAGCGCAGGACAAAGCCGGCGGCAAAAGAACCCAACACGATGTCGAGATCAAAGACAGCCGAGAACGCCACGAGTGTGACCAGGATGAGCACCGTCAGGCGCACGAAGGTCTGCGACGTGGTATCGGCACGTTCCTC
>DXLY01000038.1:0-3751 GCA_019414465.1 Collinsella sp. | reverse complement strand
CGGCTGCCGACGCGCTTGGAGCGGCTCGGGACCACGGCCAGCAACACGCAGACCACCGCAAACAAGCCAAGGATCACAAGCGTTTGGATGCCGGTGCGGGCAGACAGCAGCACCGACATGGCAAGCACAGGGCCGAGCTCACCCCAAGTGCCATACGCGAGAATCGAGTCGCCCACGCGCGTGCCGGTGAGCGAGCGCTCACGCATGATGGGCACGAGCGTACCGAGCGCCGTCGAAGTGAGGGCAAGCGTCACGGCGATACCGTCGAAATGACTGACCGAGAACCACGGGGTAAAGCGTACGGCAAGCCAGGCGATACCAAACGTGACGACCCACGTCGCCAAGCCGTAGCGCCCCTCGACGCCCGTGATGCTCTTGGGGTCGATCTCAAAGCCGGCAAGCAGGAACAAGAAGGCCAGGCCCAGCTCGGACACAAGCGAGACCTCGGCATCTACATGGATGACGCCGAGCATATGGGGTCCCAGCACCGCGCCGAGCACGAGCAAAAAGACCGTCTCGGGAACGGGTTTTCCGGGAATCGCCGAGGCGATAAAAGGACTCGCAAAGGCCACGAGTGCGATGATGGCGAGCGAAACGAATGCCATGTGATGCCTTTCTCTTGTTTGCGCTTCACTGTAGCACCCTCGCCGTCCTCAACGCGCCGCGAGCTGTCGTATCATAGTGAGGTTTACAAACATGTGGCTCAAGGCGACCGCGAGGCTTGTCCCGTAAACCGACCGCTGCCGCATACCGTACCGTACGCCCAACCGATCAGGAAGGCAGGAACCAATGGTCTCTCGTATCTACGTGGAGAAGAAACCCGGGTTCGACGTCGAGGCTCAGCAGCTCAAGGGCGAGCTGACCGAAATTCTCGGCATCAAGGGCATCGAGGCCCTGAGGATCATCAACCGCTACGACGTCGAGGGCATCGACGAGGAGCTTTTCCGCTCCTGCGTGCCGACCGTCTTTAGCGAGCCCCAGGTCGATGTGACCTACGACGAACTCCCCGCAAGCGATGGCGCCGTCTTTGCCGTCGAATTCCTGCCTGGCCAGTTTGACCAGCGCGCCGACTCCGCCAGCGAGTGCGTGCAGCTCATCAGCCAGGGCGAGCGCCCCGCCGTGCGCTCCGCCAAGGTCTATATGATCTCGGGCGCTCTGGACGAGGCCGCCATCGATGCCATCAAGCACTACGTGGTGAACCCCGTCGAGGCGCGCATCGCCTCGCTCGACCTGCCCGAGACGCTGTACATGGAGACTCCCGAGCCCCAGCCCGTCGAGGTGCTCGACGGCTTCCGCAAGCTCGACGAGGCCGGCCTTGCCGCCTTTATCGCCGATCGCGGCCTTGCCATGGACGAGGCAGACATCGCCTTCTGCCAGCAGTACTTCCGCGATGAGGACCGCGACCCCACCATCACCGAGATCCGCGTGATCGACACCTACTGGTCCGACCACTGCCGCCACACCACCTTCGGCACCGTCCTGGACGACGTGACGATCGACGACGCCGTGGTGCAGCAAGCCTTCGACCGCTACATGGAGATGCGCCACGAACTCGGCCGCGACGCCAAGCCCGTCTGCCTCATGGACATGGGCACCATCGGCGCCAAGTACCTTAAGAAGACCGGCGTCATGACCGATGTCGACGAGTCCGAGGAGATCAACGCCTGCACCGTCAAGGTGAAGGTCGATGTCGACGGCGAGGACCAGGACTGGCTGTTCCTGTTTAAGAACGAGACCCACAACCACCCGACCGAGATCGAGCCCTTCGGCGGTGCCGCCACCTGCGTGGGCGGCGCCATCCGCGACCCGCTCTCGGGCCGCAGCTACGTGTACCAGGCCATGCGTGTCACCGGCGCCGGTGACCCCACCGTCCCGGTTTCCGAGACGCTCGAGGGCAAGCTGCCGCAGCGCAAGCTCGTGACCACTGCCGCCGCCGGCTACTCCAGCTACGGCAACCAGATCGGCCTTGCCACCGGTCAGGTCAACGAACTCTATCACCCCGGTTACGTGGCCAAGCGCATGGAGGTTGGCGCCGTCGTGGGCGCTACCCCGGCAAACCACGTTCGTCGCGAGTGCCCCGCCCCCACCGACAAGATCATCCTGCTGGGCGGCCGCACCGGCCGCGATGGCATCGGTGGCGCCACCGGCTCCTCCAAGACCCAGAACACCGAGTCCATCGAGACCTCGGGTGCCGAGGTCCAGAAGGGCAACGCCCCTGTCGAGCGCAAGCTGCAGCGTCTGTTCCGCCGCGGCGACGCCTGCCGTCTGATCAAGCGCTGCAACGACTTTGGCGCCGGCGGCGTCTCGGTCGCCGTGGGCGAGCTTGCCGACGGCCTGTATGTCGACCTGGACACCGTGACCAAGAAGTACGACGGCCTGGACGGCACCGAGCTCGCTATCTCTGAGTCCCAGGAGCGCATGGCCTGCGCCGTCGCCGACGGTGACGTCGAGGAGTTCATGGGCTACGCCGCCGAGGAGAACCTGGAGGCGACCGTTATCGCCGAGGTTACCGCTGAGCCGCGCATGCGCATGGCCTGGAACGGCGTCGCTATCGTCGACCTGTCCCGCGAGTTCCTCAACTCCAACGGCGCACCCAAGCACCAGGTCGCCCACGTGTGCGCCCGTAGCGTGTGGCAGCCCAGCTGGGCCGGCACCACGCTCGCCGAGCGCATGACCTCGCTCGTCACCGACCTCAACGTCGCTTCCAACAAGGGCCTTTCCGAGCGCTTCGACTCCACCATCGGCGCCGCGACCGTGCTCATGCCCTTTGGCGGCAAGACGCAGCTCACCCCCAGCTCGGCCATGGTCGCCAAGTTCCCCGTGGGCGGCGAGACCACCACGGCGAGTGCCATGGCATGGGGCTTCAACCCCTATCTGATGGAGGCCGACCAGTTTGCGGGCGCCTACCTGTCCGTGGTCGAGTCCATCGCCAAGCTCGTGGCTGCCGGCTTTGAGCACAAGCGCGCCTATCTCTCCTTCCAGGAGTACTTCGAGCGTCTGCGCACCGAGGCCGAGCGCTGGGGCAAGCCCACGGCAGCCGTCCTGGGCGCCCTCATGGCCCAAGTCGACCTGGGTGCCGGCGCCATCGGCGGCAAGGACTCCATGAGCGGTTCGTTTGAGGACGAGACCGGCGAGCTCAACGTTCCGCCGACCCTGATCAGCTTCGCCGTCGCCGTGGGCAAGGCCGCCCGCGCCGTCTCGCCCGAGTTCAAGGGCCTCACGCACCGCGTCGTCCGCATCGCCCCCGCCACCTATGGCGAGGACTACCGTCCCGACGCCCAGCAGTTGCTCGCCGCGTTTGACGCCGTCGAGGCGCTCACTGCTACCGGCAACGCCCTGGCCATATCCACGCCCGGCTACGGCTGCGGCGCCGAGAGCCTCTTTAAGATGTGCGTCGGTAACCAGATCGGTATCGAGCTTGCCGAGGATGTAGACGTGGAGAGCCTCTTCACCCCGCTCTACGGCAGTTTTATCGTCGAGCTCGCCGAGGACGCCGAGCTGCCCGAGGTCGCCGACGGCGTTGTCGTCGAGCCCCTGGGCACCACCGTCGAGGGCTATGTCATCGACACCGGCTCCGAGGTCATCGAGCTCGCCGAGCTCCAGGAGGCCTGGGAGAGCGGCATCGAGGGCGTCTTCGCCTACCGCAGCGCCGGCGAGACCCCCGAGGTCGAGACCATCGACTTCCGCGCCAAGGATATCCACGTGTACGGCGGCGCCAAGATCGCCCGCCCGCGCGTGATCATCCCCGTGT
>DXLY01000037.1 GCA_019414465.1 Collinsella sp. | reverse complement strand
GCCTTAAGAGGTTCACAGCCAGGGAGGTTTACCCAACGTTGCGGCGCCCCATGAGGTTGAAGTACGCCCGGGGCTCGATACTGGCGGACATGCGAAAATCGCTCGGATTGACCCAAAAGCAGGTTGCCCGAGAGCTTAACGTGCCGAATGTAAGGCTCAGCGAAATAGAAAGAGAAGTATGCCCCCACGAGGAAATCAGACGCGAATACGACCGCTACTTGAATGCTAAAATGTCGTCCGATAAAGGACTTGACAGCCTATAGCAGCGTCATTCGGCACGCGATTCGTTAACCCTGGGGCTTAAAGCTGCCGAATGTCTACTTCTTTAGTGCTCCATTTACCTCCCCGTTCAATAATCTTCACTTGAAGCCTGACGGTGGCCCAATCATTGGATAACATATTCTTAAATGACAGTTAATCGTCAATCGAAGAGGTCAAAGCGGGGACGGAAAGTGTCGAAGACAAGCAGAAAGCCAATCTCAGCATATGTCGAGCGAAGACTCTGGGCGGAGTCTGCCGGCAAATGCATGAATCCAGATTGTCGGGCCGATCTATTCATCAGCAATGGAGACATTGCTGAACGAGCCCATATCGTCCCATATTGCAAAAGCGCAGAGAACACGTTCGACAACCTTATTCTCATCTGTCCAAACTGCCATACGAATTTCGACAAAAACTCCGCTTTCACGGCAGATGAAGTGAGGAAATGGAAGTCGATTCGTCACGCAGAAATTGATCGCATTTTCGGAAAGACGTTCAGTTCCTTCGACGACCTGCGCAAAGAGGCCGCACCTCTGCTCGCCCGAAACAAGTCGATATATGAGAATTACTACATGAAGGACAAGCGAAGACTGTGGGATGTTTTTGAAAAGGAAATAATCGTCAACAACCGAAAACTTTGCACGCTGTTCGAATCGAACTTGTGCCTGTTCCAGAACCACAAGGACAATTCCTTCTCCAACCAGGCCGCTGTCCGCGATTTTATCGACCATGCTAAGGAGTTCGAAGCCACCAGAGATAATACGGAAAGACAAAGGTCTATTCTTTTCCCCGAGGTCATCAACTCCATCTTCGGAATCCAGCCCATAGAAGGTGACCTGCTCCCCTCTGCAGAATCCCTAGAGCTGCTAATCAAAAAGCTTGACGAACAGGGGCGATTTATAGATGTTTCTCTAGATGCAGAACATCCATTGTTGCAAATAATAGAAAACGGGAAAGAGGCGGTAGTTTATCTTGACGATACGCCGCGTATCCGACAGATGTACTATGACGCCCGCTGCTTCAGGCGTGCCGAGATGAGGCTAGACAGCTTGTTTTTTGCCCTAAAGTACTTCCGCCTGTGCGGAAAGAAAGCAACTCGCAAGTCGAAGACAAACCTTAGAGAATATATAGCGAAAGGAAAATGCTTCTTATTCGTATACGAATACTGTCTGAGCTATGCAGAGTTGGCCCGTTTAGCACCGGCAGAACATACCGTTGTCGTCAACTTGCATAGATGGAACGGTAAGCAATGCATCTCCGAAGAAGCCCAGGTGTTTGCGGGGCAAATTAACGTGAAGCTCCTCGATATGGATAGCTTCTTCCCATTCGTTCGCAAACTATGAACTATTTGAGACTCATAGACATTCTCGACAGCAACCTAGAACTGTTCTCTCAGTTTGATCATGTCTATCTGTTCGGATCTGCGCTGAGTGGTTCAGAGCTCAGTGCAGACAGTGATATTGATTTGCTGCTACTGTACTCGAAATATTCCGATCAACTTGTCTCCGGATGCGAACAGATATCCCAAAAGTTAGGTAACGAGACCGGTAGAGTAGTCGACTTAACGGTCCTCGGCATCGATGAAGAGCGACATGTCGGATTCTTGGATAGAATCTCGCCTCATTATAGAAAGATAAAATGACCATTTGGTAGAACACCTGGCATAGCCTGTCGTACAGAATGCTTTCTGCGTGGATTCCGGCAGAAGAGAAGAAGGCGTCAACGGTCGCGCCTGCATGTTCGGCACACGGCGTATCGCACTCTGGCGGGACCCCAGCTCTGGGCGCCAATCCCGCATCGACAAGATGAGGTACCCTGAATTCATAATGAAGCTTGCGAACTGTCAGTGGTAGCGTGAAACTGAACAAGTGTTCAGTTTCACGCTACCACTGACACCCGGCGGCCCAAGAGCCTTCGCCCCGCTCGTAGGCCTGGTAGCACCCCGTCGGGGATGACCCCTTATCGGGCGAGACGGCGAGCTCGCTGTCGAGGGACAGCCCGAAGCGATCATCCGATGCCGCACAGCAACAGGTCTCCGAGGAGCTCGAATGGACACCTGCCAGCGAGTCCAGCAAGCGGGCAAGAGTTTACGTGGCTGCAGCATACTACAACGTCGTAGGGGCTCAGAGCACCGCCACTACGGCTTTTGGGCAGAATGCGCCTGAGCTGCTCGTGGTTGCGCTCACATGCCGACTACTGGTTGGATCTCATCGCGTCGCAGCAGAACACGCGGCAGCGCCGAGCTCCGCTTTCGAGACACCAGCGCTCCAGGCCCTTCCAATCATCGAACTCGACTCCTCAATCGACTAGCAGGATGCCGAAGATAGCCTCGAAGGCAGCAACAGAGCCTATGAGACTCTCTATATGGTCGAGGCAGGCAACGATGGCTGCCGGAGCTGGCATGACGCTTGCGCAAATAGATTTGGAACGCCCGGGCCACGATGTGTGCGCTCAGGATGTCGTAGGTGTTGCGCTCGTAGCCCTCAACTGAGTCACATTGGACCACGCGCGACCTGTCGGCAAGCGAGAGCGCCTCGAATTCGGCGTAGGTACGGCCAGTGCGGTCAACCCCGTCGCGCCCAGCACCTTCGACATCCCTGCGCTTACGCTTCCTCATACGGTCCTTTCGCGGGAGAAGCAGGTAAGGCGCGCCTGTCCCTCTCCTGATAGGAGCAGGCACTGCGCACGCACACAGGAAGCTCGTCAGCATGTGTGGCCCATATGGTCTCGTAACTCTGCCCCCGCCTAAACAAAGGGACCGCAATCGCGACCATGGCGGCGAGCTCGTCAGCGGTGAGACATAACCCTTCACGGGCCGCGGACAGGCGGGTGCGATAGGCAGCGTCGTAGCGACACTTGGGGTAACCGCACCCACTCCTGTTCCGACAGCCGAGATGACAGGCGTAGGGCCATACCTCTGTGACGGGACAAACTGCGATAGAGCGTACGCGCGCGCAGCGTCTCGAAGGAGTGGCCACGCCCCATCATGTTAGTCTCGTTGATGAGGCGGTTCGCGCATTCCGTGTAACCGTTCGAGATGCGGCTCGGACAATCCCGGTAGTTAAATATGAACTCGCGGTGGTTCTCCACGGCCTTCGCAAGCCCCCGGAAGGGATCGTAGGCCTTGTCATCGGGGATGGATGCCTTCCACGCATCGAATGCATCCTCGGCATCCTCCCGCGAGAGCGGGTGCTCGTCGTAGATGTCGAAGAAGTCCTCTTTGAGGTCGTATGCGGTCATGAGGCTCGAGCAGCCCGCCTCCGATCGAAGCTGGCACAATGCCGATGCCTCGTAGGGGCCGAGGTCCCGGGCGCGCTTCCTCAAGGCGTAAGCCAGCGACCGCGGCGGCCACTACCGGTGGCAGGGCCGGATCGGCTATGCGCAGCCCAGGACCTCGCGCGCTCGATGTCGAGAAAGGGGTGCTCATCCGACAATTCAAGGACGGAGGGCTTCGGCAGGCTGAAGGTGGAGCTCTTCTACGGAAGGGGCTGGGACGATGTTGGCATGGGGGAATTCATGAAGATGCTGTACGCCTATCTGGTCTGGTATCGCGACAAGCGCTGCAAGAGCGACCTGGGCTATATGAGCCCGATGCAGTACCGAAGAAGCCTAGGTCTTGTAGCGTAGGAACACGGTCCAGGATTTCCACCGCGCTCCCAATTGACCGATTTCCCATGAACGGTAACAGGAGGCAGAGGCCGACGCGCTGACCTACCTGGACTTCCCCTACGAGCGCCACGCGAGGCTGCGCACCGACAACGTTCAGTAGCGCGTCAACCTTGAGCCATAGCACAGGCCCTTGAGAGGTTCACGAGCTCCCCCGCGATGCGGCAGATCCTCGGCTGCCCCTCAAAGAGAACGCAGAAGATACGGTCGAGGTCGACCGCGTCGACCAAACCGTAGTGACAGTCCGCATGCAGCGTACAGGCCCTTTCGCGCGGGTCGCCATCCGAGCCCTCGTCCGGTTTATGATGGCGCACCTCGACCCAGAGGCCCTCCGACACGTCGTCGAACTTGAAATCGAGCTCTACCTGAACGCTTTCACCGAATACGTCGCCCAGAGCGAACTCCGGCACCTTCGTCACAAGCCCGTCCATCCACTCAATCTCGATCATCGCGCGCACGTCGCAACCTCCTCCGGTAGGAGGCCGGCACCTTAAGCCGGCCATTATCCATACGGACAGAATGCGACAGCAGGGTGAAGCTCATTCGCACATCAGGGCGACGACCCCTCGCCTACCCCATGCATCGGAACCCCATGTTTCCGCAATCTGATCCGTCGGGCGATTCCCTGCTGGGACAACACGAAACTGGTCATCCTACGCATTAGACCAAGCGAAACCCGTTTTATCCCGAGAAGCCCTCCCCTAGATACCCATTAGCGATAAGGAACGCCGACAGGGACTCCACAGCGTCTTCGTCGCAAATCCGACAACGCCCCTCCCTATCGCACATGGAATCCAAGCCAGCTTCGGGGTCGCCGCAGAACTCATCCAGAGGGGTTATCCGAACGATCGACGACGGGGCACCCCGCCGCCAGCAGGCAGGGAGGCGATAACCTCGCGGGCACCCCGCACGCAGACCCCGAGCGCCTGGTAAACCAGATTATTGAATACGGACTCCTTCAAACCGCCGCCCTGCAAAAACCCATCCCATCGTCCGGCTGGAGTCGACACAGATCGAGCTCCTTCAAAGTCGCGGTGAACTCGACAACATATGGGCGCGCAGCGTCCTTCCATCTCCAAACCGCCTCGTTCCCATGCCCGACGACCTCTTCCAGAGCCCATATGGCCTCGGGATACCGCGAAAGCGTGGAGTACTCCCGGATGCACGACTTGTGGATGAAGGAGTTCACGAGGGAGTCTTCCGCCAGAATGTACAGAAGTCCATCTATCGGCTCCGAGGACTCCCGTCCGAGGAAGGCATCATCGACCAGGTCCAGGCTGAGCCTTCTCCCGTCGACAGACACGGTTCGGCTCGCCTTGTCGAAATGAACCCCGCAGCCCTCGAAAAGACGCGTAAGCGCACTAGGACGCGAGAGCACGTCCCCGATTCCGAGAATCCCGCTCTCGCGAATGGACGCGCAGCCATCCGTGTTGGCCGTGACGTGCCTGAGGTGCAGCAGCAGGTCGTCGGGGGCGAGGGACTCCCCCAGCCTCTCCCGGACATCGGCGTACGTCCCAACCTCGTCGCTGCGAAAACGCAGCTGCATATCTCCGAACTCGCACCCATCGATGCGCAGGGCGTCGAACAAGAACCTCTTCACCCCGTCAATGGTAAAGATGCCGAAATCGATCACGCTTATCCCTCAGTCCGATCGCAATCATTTGTTCTGCTAAATGGTGAATCTTCTCCCCAAAGGTTATAGTCTCAGCGAGCTGATCGTTGAGCTTCTTGATCTGCTTGTTCAACTTTACGCGTTGCGAGATATCAACTTGTGCCACGGCTTCCTCTAGGTGAGCGAGCTGCGTGCGGTACCGTTCTTGCTGTTCATGGACATAATTAGTGCGTACGCGGACCAGCAGGTCTGGCTGGTAGCGATGCATGTAAATAAGGCACTTGAAGCCGTTTTTCTTACCGAAATCAAGCATCCAGTAGATGGGGCGCTTCTGGTAGGTTGAGCAGTGATCCTTGTAGAAATCTTTGAGGAAGTAGTTGCGAATAATCTCACGCGGCGTGCACTTACCGTCCAGGGCATCAGACACAAAACGGAGATTCTCTTCCAGAGCATCCTCAGCACACACGTCGCGCACGAAGTCCACGAAGCGGCCGATCGCGTCGAAAATGTTGGTGTAAGGGTGACGCCCCAGCGGCCGCTTAACGAAGAGCGGCCCTCGTCCTAGAATCTGAAATCACCACAACAACAGGTTCTAGGAAAGGACGAAGACCGCTATGGAAATCTTATCAGACCCGACGCCGGACATGCTCGCCATGCCCCGTTTCGACGACGGCGCCATCGACATGCAGGAGCTGCTCAGGCGCCTCGCCGAGCAGGTCGTGAACGCGGTGATGGACGCCGAGGCCGACCAGCTGTGCGGGGGCGGCATCAGAGCGGGCGAGCCAAATAAATACTAATTTCCAGAAACGCTCAAGCGTTCCCTCACGATGGGATCGAAGTCCCTCAGACGCTCGGATTTGATGACGATGCCGAGATTCAACATGTCCTGAACGCTCACGTGGGCAATCGTGGATACGGTGATGTCTCCGAGAAGAGTTCTGATGGGCACAGCCCGAAGGATGCCAAGTAGATAGAGCCTCTTGCCCATGACCACAGCATCGTTCTCCAAATAAGTACCCTCGTTGTAGAGAAAGACCGGGGAACCGCTCGATCCCGGGTAGCACGCCATGTCAACCAGGAACTCTTTCTGCCCCTGATAGTCGTACCTATAGGGCGTCGCCGTGATACCCCGACGGACGATCGGCAGGTTGTTGGCCTCATCTCAAATGCCGTTGGGGTATCCGACCATGGTCACCTCGTCCATACAGCCCATGTCTTGAATCTGCTTATCCGTCGGCAGAAGCTCCAAGCTGAGCGGTATGGTAAGCAGATGCTTCCCCGCCCGGATAAAACCATTCAGTGCGGGACCGATGGGTAAGACGCACAGGTCAACACTTTCGTCAGGGTGTGCGATCCAGTCGCTCTCGGAGCCCCGCATGGTAAGTTGCTCGTTTATATTGAGCAGGTTTCCGTTCTCGTCAGATCTCGAAAAGATGACGCGATACTCGTACGCGCCCTCGACCACGTGCCTGTTGGTCACGATTGCCGGCACATAGGTCTTTCCGTCGTCGCAGAACTTGAAAAAGAAACCCGTTCCAACTGAGCAACCTCCCGAGGCCAACGAAGCTTCGATGCGAATCGTCGTGTGCAGAAGCTGCTCAGATAGCTGCATGGGTTTCCTTTCATTTGGACAAATAGTATATCGATTGCACCCTGAGATGCCCTTCCGTAATCAATCAGTATTGCCGCTTTGGGCACGTCCTCGCGCGCGGGGGGGGACGCGAGCCAAGTCGAAAAAGGCAGTTAACCGGCGGCTATTCATGCCTTGATTTAGAACCGCTCGAGAATCTCCGCGGCATTCTCTCGCAGATAGATATCTAGGTCCGGCACGGCAAACTGCACGTAGCCCCTCTGTGGAGCCTGAATAACCTCTCTTTGTAGCAGCTTAGCCCTAATAGAGCTGACCTCATTGGTCTTTTTACCCATACGTTTAGCAATCTCAGATGATTTGGACTGCTGCTTATCCTCGCACATGGCCAAAAGATATTTGATATCGTTGAGTCCAAGTCCAGAAATCGCGGGCTCGTGAACAACATCGTGAAAACGAGCCTCTGCCAGCGCAATGCCTTCGATAACATCGCGCTCGCTCACGTTGGCACTTTTGACACGATGCAAGTTGGCGCGCTGCCAAATGGAGTAACCGACCAGTTGCACCAAATAGGCATAGCCCTTCGTGGCCTTAGCGGCTCTCGACAGCAGATCGTCCTCTATGGTCAAACCAGTCGCTATAAAGCTATCGCCCATAGAGAGCGCTACCTCCACCTGGTTGATAGGCGCCAGATCTTCGGGGAGGGCACGACGCAAGAATGTAAGTGCCTTGCCGTTAATAAGATCCATAACACCAGCGGGCAATCCGGCAAATGCGAGAGCAATATCGACTTTCTCCCCTATTAGAAGCTGCACAGCAGAAGCAATAGCGCGCATATCGTCAATCGGGGCATCCTGCACCTCATCTATTGCAATAAACAGGCCCTTGGAAGACTTTGCGGCCGAGCCAAGCAACTTTCTAAGACTCGACTCTTTTGGCACAACGTCGAATTTAGCGGAAACAAAGCCGGCATTTACGCCGACTGAAGCATTGGTCGCAAGGGAGGATTCTGCAATCTGATCCTTCAGGTCCAGCAATAGGTTGGGACCAGCAGAAACAATAGCCGTCTTCCAGCCAAGCTCTCGTGCACGATCTCTAAGATCACAGAGCAAAACAGTTTTTCCGGAACCCCTTGGCCCGGCAACGCGCATGAGCCTCGCAGGTGCACCAATTCCCGAATTCAAACTCTCGGTAAACTCAAGGGCAATATCATCACGACCAATTATGCGCGGAGGCTCAGCGCCGGCAGTGGGACGAAACGGGTTATGGAATAATGTGGCGCTCACTTGTTTGCCTCTCAAGGAAATCGATTATCGGTCAATCTTAGCTTTATTAGTTTATCGCAACTATATCGGATTATATCGAGTTGTATAAGCCTGTACAAACTTATCGTAGAAGTATCGAGCTATCGTAATGTAAACTAACAAATAGCCTAAACGCTGCCTTCTTCCCAACTCATGGCGAAGTCAAGCTGAGGGCCTTCTAACAACCATTGTCTAAAGCGAGAAGTACTCACTCTCGGAAGACAAGTTAGGCCCCAACCATGGATCACCCGTCAAGAAAAACTCCGGCCAGCGCTGCGTGAACAGTGCCTGTTCGCGTTTCCAACGGCGCAGCTTCTCCTCGTTGGCCTCTTCCCTGCCGCGCGAGGTGAACTCGTAGTGATACAGCTCGGCATAGGGCGTATAGATGGTGCGGTAGCCCGCCTCCCATACGCGCAGGCAAAAGTCTGCGTCGTTAAAGCCAACGGCGAATTCCTCGTTGTAGCCGCCGACGCGCTCAAATACGTCGCGGCGGACCATCTGACAGGCGCCCGTCACGGCGCTGAAGTTGCCCGGGCGCACGGCACGGGCAAGATAACCCTCGCGCTTTGCGGAGAAGTCCTGGTTGGCATGAGCAAGTGCGCCACGCACGCCAACCAAAATGCCGGCATGTTGTACCAGATGATCGGCAAAATAGAGTTTGGCGCCCACCACGCCCGCATCGGGACGCTGCAGATAGCCCATCATCTCTTCGATAAAATCGGGGCTTATGACCTCGGTATCGTTGTTGAGCAGCAGCAGATAGTCGCCCTTGGCATGCTCCACGCCAAAGTTAATGGTCTGGGAGTAATTGAACTCACCCGGCCAGTACGCAACGCGCGCGATGCCCTTGCCTTCGGATGCTGCAGCCACGCGCTCTGACAGGGTTTCGTAATACGCAAACGTCTCCGGGGCTTCGCTGTTGTTCTCCACCAAGACGATCTCGTAATTGGTATACGTGGCCTTCTGGGCGATCGACATCACACAGGCGTCAAGCGTCTCAATGTGATCCTTGGTGGGAATCACAATGCTCACCAGCGGCGCAGGCTCCGGCAGCGCAAAGCGCATGCGGTAGACAAACGGCGTCTCGGTCTCCTCGACCGTTCCGCAAATGCCCAGCGCGTTAAAGTGGCGCTGCAGCGCAAGACGACCGGCTTCAATAGCATACGGCTTGCTATCGGCAGAGCCATCGGCGGTCGACCCCGGATGAACGCGCCAGTGATACAGCACGTGCGCAACATGTTCAAACCGCGCGCCCGCCGCAAGGCAGCGGAGCGTCAGGTCGTAGTCCTGGGCACCCGCAACGTCTTCTGGGGACGTGCCGATACGATCGATAAGCGCCTTCTCCACCATCAGGAAATGCGTCACGCAGTTATGGCTATAGAGCAAGTCTACATTGAGCTTGGTCTTAAAGACCGGCTGGCCCCACTCCCCCGTTTTCTGAAACATGTCCTCGTCGCAGAACAGGACCTGGGGACGCTCGCCCTCGGCAGCATTGTTCAGCGCGGCAACATAGTGGAACAACGCGTCCGGCTCCAGAATGTCATCGTGGTCCAAGAACGCGATGTAGTCGCCCATCGCTTGCTCAATACCCGCGTTGGTGTTGACCACAATGCCGCCGTTGCCGGGCAGCCCAAAGCGACGAACGCGCTCGTCGTGGGCGCCTGCCGCAAGGTCGGCAACCGCATCCCATTCAGGTGAGGCATCCATAAGGAGCAATTCCCAGTTGTCATAGCTCTGGGCTAGCACCGAGTCCAGCAGCTCGCGCAGGTAGACTCGATCGGTCTTGTAGCACGGCACCACAATGCTCACGAGCGGCCTATAGGCAAAGGCCGCCGAAGCGACACGCTGGCACGCCAAATCGCCCGGCTTTGCGCGATGCTGCTCAAACCAACGTCGATAAGCTGCGTCGTCTGCACGCGCGTCCTTCATACGGTTCCAGCTGTCGTCGACCATGCCGTTGTACAGGCGACCATCCATGGCGCAAAACCCGCTCTGGATCTGCTCTGTGGGATCGCTCACAATCGCGACAAAATCTCGTATATCCTGAGGCATCTCAACGCTCAGAAACGTTTTATTGACGCGGCATCCGTCCTGCTGCGGCACATCGACCTGCGACTCAAACACATGCACGGTGACATCGATGGCATTCATATGCGTATCGGAGATCTGGAACTCGGGTGCGCACTGGGGGTCTCCCGCCCAGGTAACCTCATAGCGCCACACCGCGCCGGAGTCTGCCGGCAAATAGCGAATGGCATCGATCTCGTAGCGACCGCAGCATTCGCCACGCTGCGCATCGCGGATAAGCGCGCACAGCGCAGGCTTTGCTTTGTAGTTAATCTTGGATTCCAGCTTGGCCACGCGGCTATCGAGGCGAATAGAGCCCAACCTTTGACCACCGGATGCAAAAACGACATCCATCGACAAGCCATCCAAAAACGGAAGTACCATGACGGCGAGCTCGCGCTCGTAACCGGAAACGGAAGGGCAAAGCGCCAGCACACGGCCATGATCGACCGGGAGCACCAGCGACGGCACACGAGAACCGCTCGTCGTCGCATGGACAAACGCTTGAGAACCCTCCCGCTCAATAAGCGCGGCGACATCCTGACCGGCAAAACGAAGCAGCACAAACAGACGGCCCTGGCTGCGGCAAAGTGCCAAACGTTTGATACTCATCTACACTTCTCGCTTTCCCAGGGCGTTCGCTGCCATGCGTTTGCAGGCACCCAGGCGCCCAAACCTCAAGACGTCGTAATCGAACATGAGCTTTTTGCACAAACGAGCAGCAGGGGCCTTACCGATAAGTGCCGCGCGCACCATGGCGGCAACCGAAGGAGCACATTGTGCGAGCGCAGCATCGTTGTCCACGGCAGAACCGTTAAGCGCCGCGGCAACGGCAGCAAACACTTTGCCGCAGTCCGAACCCAGCAACCTCAGCGCATCGTACAGCACCAGATCACACAGGAAGTACGCCAGGTCATCAGCATGCTGTGCGTCGAGACCGTCGCGCTGCCAGTCAGCCAGCATAGCGGAGTAAATCTTCACGTGCTCCAGCAGACGTGTCTCGTCGTCGTAGCGCATGGTGTCCATGAGCGAACCCTTGCGAGCCACGCGATAGTCGTACAACTTGTTCGAGATAAGCGCGGTCTTGTGCGAACGACCGTACACGGCAAAGTCGAAGACCTGGTCCTCGCCATACTTAACGGTTTCGTCGAACACGATCCCGTTGCCCAGCAAGAAGTCGCGCTTGCAGGCGGTGCGCCATGCAAAGGGACGAGACGCTTCCTTAAACAGCAGGTCGGAGCTATAGCCCTCAAACGACACATCGCGCGGGCTAAGCACATAGTTAAGCCACGGATACCCCGCCTCCAGCGGATACGGGTTCGCGCCAAAGGTCAACACGTCGCAGTCCTCGCGCTCAAAGGCATCGACGATCACGCGGCATGCATCGGGCGTAAAGCGGTCGTCGGAATCCAAGAACGCGACAATAGGCGCCGTGGACGCGGCGATGCCTGCATTGCGCGCGCTCGACAGGCCCCCGTTCTCTTTATCGACCAACGTAAAGCGCGCGTCCTTTTCGCAATAGGCAGCCGCAATATCGCGCGAACCGTCCGGCGAGCCATCGTTGACCAGCACGCCTTCCCAATCGGGCATGTCCTGCGCAAGCAGGGAGTCCAGGCACCAGGCCAGGCACTCCTCCACCTTATAGATGGGAACGACAACGGAAATCTTGGGGGTAGTCATAGCCAAGTGCTCCTACTGTGCGGCCGGCACGTCATCGGGATGCGGATTATCGCCGTAGGTGCGCTGATACGTCAGCACGCGCCAGACCAGCGGCAGGCCGCCAATCTTAAAGTAGTGCTTAAACGTATTGAGCTTGCCGGGCTTCTTAAAGTCAAAGCGCGAATCGATATAAGCACGGGGCGACTTGACCATCAGGCGCAAGTCGGTCTCGCCGCGCGGATCGAACAGCGACAGATCAAAGCGACCGGCATCCCAATCGGCCTTGAGCTCGGGCGAAGCCTTCTCCCAAAACTGCTCGCGCAGCTCATCGACCAGACGCTCGTCATTCCAGCGATACGTATCGACCTTCATGCGCATTAAAATGCCCTGGAGCTGAACCTTGAGCTCGGGACGTTCATCCAAAAAACGTTGCATCTCGGCATATTCGTCGCACACGCAAAACACCTTGTTGGGCGAATTAACAGAGCTCTTCTCATTGTCCTGGCGATAGCACAGGATGGGGTCCGCAATAAACGCGGCACGCTCGGCGCACGCCCAGACCTTAAAGTTAAAGCCTGCGTCCTGATACGAGGCGCCCGGCGTGGGAAGGAACCGAATCTGATTGTCGTTGAGGAACTCGCGCCGATAGATGGCAGACCAAATGGAAGGTTTGCGGTAGAAGATGCCAGGGCGATCGACGGGGCGATACGCGGCGCCCGTCATATGCTCATCGATAATCCCAAACAGCTCACGGCGCTCACTGGGCGCGGACCAATACAGGTAAAAGTCGCCCTTTACCACATCGGCATGCTCAGCATCGGCCTTGGCAACCAGCTTTTGGAGCGAATCCTCAAACATAAAGTCGTCGGACTCAAGGATGCCCACGTACTCGCCGCGCGCCATCTCCAGGCCGCGGTTCATCGAGTCACCGTAGCCGCTGTTGGCCTTGTCGATCATCTTCACACGGGGGTCGCGCTCCATGTACTCGCGGATGATATCCGGCGAGCTATCGGTGGAACCGTCATTGATACAGATGATCTCGATGTCCTTAAGCGTCTGCGCCACGGCGGAATCGAGGCACTCGCACAGGTAGCGTTCGACATTGCAAATGGGGACAAGCAGCGAAACTTTAGGGGTATCAGAGTTCTGCAAGAGAACCTCCTGTTGAGTAGCGTGTAACAGGGTTATTTTAACAGCCGAGTTGCGGCGAGCGGCAGCGCTTGGAATTAGATAAAGCGCTCCAGGCAGGCTTTGAGACCGCGAGTCGAAAGATAGAACAGCGTGGCGTCTGCCATCGAAACGCCCGAGGTCGCCGCAACGAGCTTGTGGGCAACACGGCGAACGGCGCCCTTAGCAGGCATATCTGCCCAGTCCGTTCCCAAAAACGTCGCGAGGTCCATGTTGACGCGAGCCGCCACGCGATGGAAGTCATCGGCATCCAAGCGCGCCAGGTCGAACACAATTAGGTCCAAAAACCAAGTTATCAGCTCGCCGGGACACAGGTCCAAAAGACCGTAGGCCGCCCAGCCCTCCAAGACCTCCTCGAGCATCCTCATGTGGGCGTCAAGCTTTTTGGCACGAGCCTCGGCACTGTTGAACTCGTGCGTCGCCGATTCGCTCTCCATCACGTAGTGGTAGAACTTGTCAGGCATGACGACGGTCCTGCGGGCAAGCGAATAAGCCGCAAATTGGAAGACGACGTCCTCGCCCAAAGCCAAACCGGGGGCGAAGCGAATGCCTTCGCGATTGAGCAGCTCGCGCGAAAAAGCCGCACGGCAGGCATAGGGCTGCGCATTCGAATGGAACAGCAGTTGGGGATCACGGGCGCCGAAGGTACCAGCTTTGGGGCTCATGAGTTGCTGGACGCGCTTGGGGGCAGCATCGGCAGGTTCACAGACGCCGCCAAAAACGGCGGCCTCGGCATCTGCAGACTCCATGGAATGCAGCACGTGCTCGACCGTCCGGGCATCGATGTAATCGTCGGCGTCCACAAAAAAGACGGTCTCGCCCTCGGCGACATCGATACCGGCATTTCGAGCACACGAGACGCCCGCGTTTTCCTGGTCAATCACCAGTACGCGATCGTCGGCCTGCGCGATCTGGCGCAACACGTTCAACGAATCATCAGTCGAACCGTCGCTGACGCAGACAACCTGAATCGAGCGCTCGGACTGGGCCAACAGCGAATCGAGGCATCGCTGAATGGAGAGCGCAGAGTTGTAAACGGGGACGACAATGGTAGCTTTAGGACACGAGGCCTCTCCCATGTCGACCTACCCCCTCAGCGATTCGATGAGGAAGGCAGCGACCACGCCTGGGCCTCCAACCGAGGCGTAATACTTAGCACGCCCCAAGGCACCATCCGTCGCGAAACTCGGATGCTCGTCAACCCAGCCCTCAGGATCTTTGAGGATGGCAGCGAGATTTGCGCGCTTCCACGGTTTGAGGTCGTCAAGCAAAAACTCCCCCGCGTCCAAGGCCGCCTGAAATTCCTTAGCCATCTGAACCAGGAACTCCTTATAGAACTTAGGCGCCAGGCGCACGTAGTTCCACATGTATGAATCGTACTTAATGAGCTGGTTGAACTTGAGCATGCGCGCGACATCGCCGCTTGCGTGGTCGCGGGCATAATCCTCTCGAATCCAACGCTCAATCTCGGCATACTCGGTATTGACGCAAAAGACCTTAGCTGAAGAATTGACCGAGGAATTCTCGTTGTCCTGGCGATACGACAACACGGCATCGTGCAGGTAAATAGCCTTATCGGCGCACGCGATCACCTTAAAGGCGAATGACGTGTCCTGAAAGGATGCCCCCGGAGTCGGCAGGAACGTAATGCCGTTGCGCTCAAGAAAATCGCGACGGTACACGGCCGACCAAATCGACGGCTTTTGCTTAAAGAACTGCGTCGTATCGCTCGGGTGCACTGGCTTGCCACAGTCCTTGGCTTTAAACATCTCGTGCAGCGAACGGCGCTCCTCGGGCTTAGACCAGTAGAAATCAAAGTTCGCCTTCGCAAAGTCGGCATTATTGCTATCGGCGGCCGAGACAAGCTTTTCGAGTGCGTCGGGCGCCATAAAGTCATCGGACTCCAAGATACCAACGTACTTGCCACGCGCCATCTCCAGACCGTGGTTCATCGAGTCGCCGTAGCCGCTGTTGGCCTTGTCGATCATCTTGACGCGCCCATCGCGCTCCATATACTCGCGGATAATCGCGGGCGAGTTGTCGGTCGACCCGTCGTTAATGCAGATGATCTCAATATCCTTGAGCGTCTGCGCCAGAGCGGAATCGAGGCACTCGCGCAGATAGCGCTGAACATTGTAAATGGGAATAAGCAGCGACAGAACAGGGCTGCCAGAGGCGTTAGTAGACAAATGTGCTCCTTAGGAAATACCTGTCGTTTCATGGTATCAAAGGGTCAGCGCGCCAGCGGGCGTTTATATAATCTATGGAGCCTCTTGCGGGCAAAGCAGCCCCACGTCATGCGGCGGGCCCATGGCAGGTTCCTGCGTTTTATTCAAAGCTTGCCGCTAAGGTGCGCCGAGCCTTTACAATAGGACAGTCCCAAGGACGTATTCGATAGCTTCCGTGCAGCGCATGCGCGCCGCGCGTGAAAGGATATATTGCCCCATGCCTTCAACCCTTCCCGCTCCCATCGATAAGCTCGCCATCGTCGTCGTTACGTACAAGCGCCAGGAACTCCTGGCCAACTTGTTCGACTCCATGACCGAGCTCACGGCCGCGCCCTGGCGCATCGTGATTGTCGATAACGAGAATTCGCGCGAGACCGAGGCCATATGCGCCGCATTCAACGAGCGCCTGGCCAACCTGTGGGGCATCGACACCGAGCAGCTCGACGCGCAGGGCGGCACCGACCGTGTCATCTACGCCCCGCAGCTCGAAAACGGCGGCGGTGCGGGCGGCTTCTCCGCCGGCACCAAATGCGCCTACGACCTGGGCGCCCAGTGGTTCTGGGTGATGGACGACGACGTGCTCGTCATCCCCGAAGGCATCGAGCGTCTTGCCAAGTGGACCGACCGCTACGATGTCATCCAGGGTTCGCGCCTGGACTTTGACGGCGGCGCTTTCTTTTGGCAGTACCAGCTCATCCTCTCGCTCGGCATCCCTAACCCTATCGCCAAGTGGGATCTGGGTCCCGAGGGCTACCGCGCCATGAACCAGCTGTGCTTTGAGGGCGGCATGTTCTCGCGCCGCGTGGTCGACAAGATTGGCCTGCCCGACGCGCGCTTCTTTATCTACGGCGACGATGCCTGCTACGGCTACGTAGCCAGCCAGCACTTCCCCGCCGCCGTGGTCGCCGACGTGGTGCTCAAGCGTGCCCGCGCCGTCTCCAACTGGGATATCGCCGGCAAGCGCCAGCTCAACTCTACGAGCGACACCAACCGCTACTACATCATGCGCAACCGCGGTTATCTGGCCCGCTACATGCAGATTTACGGCGACTATCACCCCGTGCTGTTCCGTCTGGGCAACGCCGCGACCTTCTGCAAGGAGTTCATTCGCCTGGCCGCCGTTGACAAGTGCTTTAAGACCGGCATTCCGGCGCTGCGCCGTGGCATGAAGGACGCCCGCAAGATCGTTAAGGATCCCAACTGGAAGCCCATGCCGCCCATGAAGGACACCGAGTAACGGAAGCCGGAAACACCTCGGCGCTTAAAGCAGCTGGCACACCGTAGCCACATGCTGCCCATCAAAACCGAACCCCCAGCGCATGCGACCCACGCCGGGGCGCGGCACACGGATTTCGTCGATGCCGTCGCGCTCTATGTCGAGTAGCGACTGCACGGCCAGCAATTCCAACCCTAGCGCATCCACATCGGGGTCATACATCAAGTTAATCGTTATCAGTGGGCGCTCGTCCAGCATGCCAATCGTGTCTGCTACGTCGAACACAGCACCCGTAGGGAAAACCTGGATGTCCCAGCGACCCGCGCCACACTTTCGCCTCGAGGCAGGATTGGCATAGCCCGGCAAGCCAAAGCAGAGTCCTTGCAAGAGTAGGTGATATGGCAGCGGTGTATCTGGGTCGGTCGCACCGATTCCCGCATCTCCCAAGATGTGGCTTAGC
>DXLY01000036.1 GCA_019414465.1 Collinsella sp. | reverse complement strand
ATGCCCGCATGATCCTGGTCGTCGCCAACGGCGAGGCCAAGGCTCAGGCCGTGCATGACATGTGCTATGGTCCGGTTACGCCCGCGTGCCCGGCTTCGATCCTGCAGCTGCACACCAACTGCGTTGTCGTTGCCGACGAGGCCGCCCTTTCGCTCTGCGAGTAGCGCGAATCCTGCACCTCGACATAGCCTTGCCTAAGGCCTCCGCTTTGCGGGGGCCTTTTTGTTATCCCTCTCCGCCCGCTTGACCAAAATCTTGCGGCTTATAGGACAAAATGTGTGTCCACTTTAGGGGCATCGGCGCAGGTCGATGCCCCTTTTTTAGCCGTTTAAATTCCGTGCCCGCTTTTAACCACTCGGACAGAATGTGTGTCCGGTTGCCTATCGTTCCCGCCGGTAGATACCCTTTTCCGGAACCGTTAAACACCCTTTCGGAAGAGGTGTCCATGAAGGCCGTTTATTGCCCCTACTGCGGCGGTCGGACCAAGCGCAACGGCAGGACCTCATCGGGGTCCCAGCGGTGGAGGTGCACGGCCTGCGGCGCGTCGACGACGCTGAGGTACGACGACACGGCGGCGAGGCTCGAGGAGTTCCTCGGGTGGCTCCTCTCGAAGGACTCGCAGGCCACGATGCCGGGCGGCGGGCGGTCCTTCAGGCGCAGGACGGCCGAGTTCTGGGAGGTCTGGCCCATGCCCGTCCCCGACGGCGAGCTCCACCGCGTGCTCTACGTCGACGGGATCTGGGTCGCGCGCGACCTCGTCGTGCTCATATGCTGCAGCGGCGAGAGGGTGGTCTCCTGGTACATGGCCAGGTCCGAGAACTCGAGGGCGTGGTCGGCCCTCATGGCGCCGATCCCGGCGCCCGAGGTGGTCGTCACCGACGGCGGGAGCGGGTTCGCCAAGGCCGTGCGCGAGACCTGGCCGCGCACCAGGGTCCAGAGGTGCACCTTCCACGCCTTCTCGCAGGTCAAGCGCTACACGACGACGCGGCCGAAGCTCCAGGCGGGGCGCGAGCTCTACCTCATCGCGCGCGACCTCATGGGCATCGAGACGCTGCACCAGGCCGAGCTCTGGGTCGAGCGCTACCTCGACTGGTGCGGGTTCTGGGCCGACTTCCTGGAGGACAGGACCGTGGTGGACGGCAGGAGGGTCTACACCCACGAGAGGCTGAGGCGGGCGCGCTCGTCGCTGTCGTCGCTGGTGTCGGCGGGGACGCTGTTCACCTACCTCGACCCCGCCCTGGCCAAGGCCGGACCGCTGCCGTCGACCAACAACATGATCGAGGGAGGGGTGAACTCGCAGCTGAGGGCCGTCCTGCGCAACCACCGGGGGCTGACGTCGGTCAAGCGCGTGAAGGCGGTGTTCTGGTGGCGCCACGCTCATTCGGGGGACGCGAGGACGGCGCGCGAGAAGCTCGCCGCGATGCCGACCGACGCGGACATCGACTTCCTGTTCAGCGTCTACTCCGCCTCGCCGTCGCGCGAGGACGGAGGGCCGGAGTGGGGCGACAGGGCCGTGTGGGAGGATCTCCACCACAGGGACCCGTACCCGTTCTGGCTGGATTAATGGATGGAAACGGATGTTCTATCGGGACACACATTTTGTCCTATAAGCCAATCTTGCCGCAAGCTTGACGAATGCCGGATGCCCAACAGCTTGATTCATTCCATACCAGATTCTATGCAAAAATGCCACTAAAAGGTCGTAGACGGTAGCGGGTGCTAGGCGAGTTGAATGACATAGCTGAACCTTGTTCATTTGCGTTACACTGCCGCTTAGATGGGACAAGCTGACAAGCTCATTTACCTGCTTAAAGACCGATTAGTCGGGGGATTAATAACAATCGGCCCTCGCTGTACAAAAACTTGCCGCTTGCGTACCAAAAGACAACCTAGAACACAAGGTCGCTCTATTCATAGCGCGGCTTGTATGGTCTTGCGGTTACAGTGTCCATACGGTCGAGTTGAGGAGCGGGCATGGTAAACGATTTGGGCAGTATGGACGACCTCGAGCTGATGCCGCTGGGCGGTGGCTATATGGTGCGACGCGAACGCTTGATGAATGAGCTTCTCGCCAAGGGCCGAAAGGCCGGCATCGTGGTTCTTTATGCGCCCGACGGGTTTGGGAAGACCTCGGTGCTGCTGCAGTACACCCATGAGGTTAAATGCGACCCGACGCGAGGCCCCGTGCGGATTATCGAGGCCGATCGCGCCACTGGGCGCGAGTTGTTTATGCAGCTCGAGGTGGTTACCGAAGAACTCAAAGACAAACCGCACTCCCTTATCGCGATTGATAATGTGCCAAACCTCGATCAGCACGATACCGAAGACCTCATCGACAGGATTCGCGGCCTGCGCGCTATGGGGGTAGGGGTCTTTATCTCCTGCCGTCCTTCAAATCGTCAGCTGATTCATGGGCTGGGCGATTCGGTTAAGATCAATGCGCAGATGCTCAAGGTGCATGCCTATGAGTATTCGGCGTGGGCATCGGCGTTTTCGATCAGCACATCGCTCGACTTTTATCAGCTCACGCAGGGCGTGCCCGAGCTCGTTTCGGCATTGCAGACGGGTCTGTATGGCCAAGGCGACGTAGCCGGTCTGCTCGAAAACGAGATTGTCAACGTATATGGCGCGGCACTTGTCGACCTGGCTTCGCTCGACAATAATGCACTGTTTTGCGTGGCATGTCTCATGATTTTGATGGGCGAGGGCAATATCGCAGAACTCGAGGCTTGCGGGGTGAGGCTATCGATGGTCGACCAGTCCTACTTCGTACGCGACTACCCGATCTTTGGCTTGGACCCCGCCGAGCGGAGTTTTACGTGTCTGGGCACGGAGGATAACGGACGCTTGCGCTTGCGTAAGTTGGTGGCCGAGGTTCGCCCCGAACTTGTTCCGAGGGCGGCCCGGATTTTGCTTAAGGCGGGCCGATGCGATGCGGCGATGGGCCTGGCGGACGCCTTTTTGGACCGTGATGCGGTCCTTGAACTTGCTGGGCAGTATGGGGTCGATCTGGCTCTGACGGGGCACGGGGCCGATATCTGCCGAGCAGCGCTGGGCACGATCGATGCCGAGGATCCGGCTCCAGAGCCAACGCCTGCCGAGGCGCTTGGCGTATATCTGGCAGCGGTCAGCGTGTCCAATACAAAGCTCGCTCGCTATATGGCATCGGTCATCGAGCGCGGGGGCGAACGGGCGGCCTGCGAAATAGACCCTGTTTCATGGAGGGTGGCCCAGACACTGACGGCTGTTTGCTATGGGGACAACGGGCTTGGGCTTCCTACGAACCTGGCCGTGCCAGAAATAGAGACGTCCCACACCGCACTCGACATGCTGTCCGCGCATATCGAGGTCAAGCGATGCCTGACCGAACGGGGAGATGACGGCGGCGTTCTACAGCAGCTCAAAACGAGCAAGGCCTACGACTGTGAGCTCGACATCGCGGGGATTGTTATACGGGCCGATAACATGCTGGTGGAGCTCTTTGACGGGTCGTTTACGGGAACCGACGAGCGCGACGACGAGATGACGGTGGTGCGGGAGGCGCTCGACGTACGTGGGCTTAAGGCGATGGCTGTCTGGGTGCGCATGGTGCTGGCGGCACGGCGGCTCCTTTCCGGCCTGCCGGTAACCGACGACGCGGCGTTCAACGAGCTCGATCGTTTTGCCGTGCGCATGCGCGATAATCAGATTCAGCTGTTTGGCCTGTTGCTAGAAGGCTGGCAGTCGCTGGCAGAGGGACGGCCGGTTAATGCAAAGTTCCGTGCGGTCCAAGTGCTCAAACTTGCCGAGGAGTCGATTGCGTACATGCGCGATAACGCATTGCTGTTGGAGCGCGCGGCGTATCTGCGTAACACTTCGATGGTTTCGGTGCGCGAGGAAGCGGAGCTACTCGATATAAGCCAGACGCAGGTTGGTGGAGCGGAGGCCTGGATGGTGGCGCTGCATTTGGCCTGTGCGGGCCGAGACAGCGATCTTGCGGCCTGGATGTCCATGAATCGCGCGGGGATTCTAGAGCCATCGTATCGGCTCTTTGCGCGCCTTGCCATGCATTGTCTGGGCGAGCCGGCGACCAGGATTCGCAAGAAGCTTCCCGTGCGCGAGTTATCGCGGTATTCGCTGCGCGACGATCTGGAAGGGGAGGGCGAGCGCCTGTTCCAGGCCGGCGAGGTTGAAGCCGTTGATACCATCGACCATATCGAGATTCGCATGTTTGGTGCGTTTCGCGCCGAGCGCGATGGGTTTCCCATCACGGACAAAATGTGGCGGCGCAAGAAGGCGGCGACACTTGCCGAGCGGCTTGCGCTGGGCATGGACGCGCTCGTCGATCGTGAGACGCTGGCCATGGAGCTGTGGCCCCATGCCGAGTTCAATAGCGCCCGCAACAACCTGTACTCGACGATATCGCGCTTGCGGTCGGCTTTGGGACCGACGCCGGATGGCAAGTCGTGTGTGCTCATCCAAAATGAATGCATCGGACTCAACGGCGACTACGTCAAGACCGATGTACGGCTGTTTGACCAGATAAGCCGCGAGGTTTTGGGAAATCGCACGGGTGCGCGCGGGCCCCATTTAGTTGAACTGTGCCTTAAGATTGAGCAGCTTTATGCCGGACCGCTGTATGTTCCCAATGGCTGTAACCCCACCTACTTTTTGCGTATGCGACGCATTATGCAGTCAAAGTACATCGATTGCATGATTAAGGGAGCAAATGCCGCTCTAGAAGAAAACGATCTGCAGTCGGCGATTTGGCTGGCGGAGTCGGGGCTTCGGCAGGAAACAGCGCGTGAGGATATGGTGCGCTGCGCCATGCGCGTCTACAGTGCGGCGGGGCGGCGGCGCGATATCGTCGAGCTGTACAGCGGGCATATGCACCATCTAAGGGAGCAGGTCAATGGCGTGCCCGAGCCCGAGACGCGGCGTCTATACGAGCGCTTGGTGGAGGGGCGGCTCAATCGCGTGCTGGTCGAGCGATAAAAAACGGGCGCCCGAAGTACTTGGGCACCCGTAAGCTTGCCATGTGTTGGCTCGCCGGATCATTGGCTCTTAGACGAGCTTGATCTTCTCGATGTCCTTGCGCGAGGACTCGCGATACAGCGAGAACTTGCGGCCGATGACCTGGACGACCTCGGCGTGGCAACGCTCGGAGAGCTCTTCGGCGGCCTCGCGGGCGGAAAGACTGGAGCCATCGAGCACGGAGCACTTAACGAGTTCGTGCTTCTCCAGGTAGGCGACCGTCTGCTCGACGGTGCCCTCGTTGACATCGGACTTACCGATGATGATGGCGGGGTTGAGGTGATGGGCCATGCTGCGAAGCTGCTTGACCTGGGCTCCTGTCAGTGCCATGGGTTCTCGCTTTCTATGTATGGGGTGCCCCGCGACGGGGCCTTAATCTACGTGAGCTGTCCCACGATAGCGCAGGAACGGCGCGGTGTGGAGCGCGTTTGCCCAGTTCGCAAAGAATGCGGATGCCGAGGTGATGGGCAGCTCGGGCTGTGAACGGGCTACGAGCGGGATTCAGAGACCGGTTCCCATGCAATAAACGCCCAGCGAACCTTGCGGACATGATCGAGCATATAGCGCCCCTGCGGCACGCCCTTGGAGCCCGGCTCACCGGCATGGGGGTTCTCAATCATGTGTTGAGCGATGTAGTCGCGCAGGCAGTCGATCTTATCCTCGTTGCCATGCTCGAGCATACGGGAAAAATCCGCCACGCCTGCCTCAAGGCTGTCGAAGGTATCGCGACGAGGCGATTCAAAGTATGTAACCTGCGGCAACGAACCCATCTGAATGAGGATGTTGAAGGCGTACACAAAGCCATTGCTGCAGGTAACCGAGGCGCCGATAGCGTTCATCAAGTGCAGATCATAGCGCGGGCTGGAGTTGGCGACCATCGTGACAGCACAACGCCGACGAGCCGTACGGTCGAGCTTGGCAAGCGCACCTTTTAGATCGGTCGTCGTAACCGACCGACTGGCAAAGGCAACATCCACCGTTTTCGCGACCGGTCCAACCAAATCCCAATCATCATCCCAAGCAAGCTCAAGCGGTGTAATGCGATTCTCGAGCCCATGGTACTCAATGCCAGCATCAAGCGTGCCCAACATGGCAGGGGAAAAGTCAGCAGCAATCACAGGATGTCCAGCCTGAGCAAGCGGAATAGCAATCGACCCAGCTCCACACCCCATATCGAGCACCGATTCGCCAGGCTTTAACGCCAATAGCTTCATAAAGTCCCGGGCATACGGAGCAGTCTCAAGCGGCCGAAAATGCCGAGCCCGCTTATCCCATTCAAAAGAATCATCAGCCCGCCGCCGACCAGCCTGCAGGCGCATCCATTCGCCATTCCAATCAGCGGAAAGAAGCTCAGAGCGAGCGTCCCCATCAACCACGGGCCAACCTCCTAGCAACAAAAAAGCGACTCCTCCCAAAAGAAGAGCCGCAACCAGCATATATCAGAAAGAACCGATCCAACGCCAAACCGTCATACCAGCAAAGTGGAGCAGAAGCGAAGCGACTGCAACCGGGATAGAACCCAACTGAGGTCCCGTTGTGCGGGAGCCCCGGGGAGGGCAAATATATAAGGTCGATCGCGAGTTCGGCACGAGCCGGAGAGCACTTAATGTGCTTTCCGTGCGAGTCAGGACTGTCCGAGCAGGCGACCTTATATGTCTGCCGCCCGGCGGCGGGGCTCCTCGCCTCGTATCCCTAGGCTAGTTCTTGAGCGAGTTCAGCGGCGCCGGGAATCGACCACCGCGGTGGGCAAGCACGGTGCCGGCGTTGGGGTTCACCGGCATGATGGGCGCACGGCCAAACAGGCCGCCGTACTCGACGCAGTCGCCCACGCCCTTGCCGATAGCAGGAATCACGCGGACGGCCGTGGTCTTGTTGTTGATGACGCCGATGGCCATCTCGTCGGCGATGATGCCGGCGATGGTCTCGACCGGGGTGTCGCCGGGGATGGCGATCATGTCCAGGCCAACGGAGCACACGCAGGTCATGGCCTCGAGCTTCTCGAGCGAAAGCGCACCGGCTTCGACGGCGGCGATCATGCCGGCGTCCTCGGACACGGGGATGAAAGCGCCCGAAAGACCGCCCACGCTGGAACTGGCCATGACGCCGCCCTTCTTGACGGCATCGTTGAGCATGGCGAGCGCGCAGGTCGTGCCGGGGCCACCGCAGGTGCCCACGCCGATGATCTCGAGGATGCGAGCGACGGAGTCGCCGATGGCAGGCGTAGGTGCCAGCGAAAGGTCGACAATGCCCTTCTCGACACCCAGACGATGGGCGGCCTCGCGGCTCATGAGCTCACCGGCACGGGTGATCTTAAAGGCGGTCTGCTTAATCTTCTCGGCGACTTCCATCATCGATGCAGAATCGGGCAGCTTCTCCAGGGCTGCTGCCATAACGCCGGGGCCCGAGACGCCTACGTTGATGACGGCGTCGGCCTCGCCACCGCCGTGGACGGCGCCCGCCATAAACGGGGAGTCCTCGACCATGTTAGCAAAGCAGACAAACTTGGAAGCGCCGACGGAATCCTGGTCGGCCGTGAGTTTAGCGGCATCGATGATGGTCTGGGCGGCCATAAGCACGGCGTCCATGTTGATGCCGGCGCGCAGGCTGGCGACGTTGACGCTGGAGCAGACACGGCTCGTGGTGGCGAGCGCCTGGGGGATGGACTGGATGACGCGGCGGTCGGCGTCGCCGATGCCCTTCTGGACGAGTGCGGAGAAGCCGCCCAGGTAATCGATGCCGAGCGTCTCGGCCGCACGGTCGAGGGCATGCGCGATGGGGGTGAGGTCCTCATCCTTGCAGCACGCGGCGATCTGCGCCACCGGGGTGACGGAAACGCGCTTGTTGACAATGGGGATACCGTACTCGCGCTCGAGGTTCTCGGCGGTCTCGACCAGATGCTCAGCCGTGTGCGTCACATGGTCGTAGATCTTCGTGCACATGCGGTCGAGGTTCTCGTCACCGCAACCCATGAGCGAAACACCCATGGTGATGGTCCTGATGTCGAGGTTCTGTTCCTCAACCATGCCGCGGGTTTCCGCGATTTCTGCGGGCGTGATCGCCATCCTTGCGCTCCTATCTGCCAAAACGAGCATAGTCTTATCTATTCTAACGTGCCGCACGTGCCAAGTGGCGCGTGCGGCACGTTTTGGTGCTCGGTTGTTTCCGTTGTGTTACTTCCCAAAGACCTCTTCGGCGATACGAGCGCTCTCGGCGGCGTCCTTGGCGTAGTAGTCCGCGCCGATTTGCTTGGCGTATTCGGAGGTGAGCACGGCGCCGCCCACGATGATCTTGACGCCCGGAACCTCGGCATGGAGCAACTTGATGGTCTCTTCCATGGCGACGACCGTGGTGGTCATAAGCGCCGAGAGGCCGACGAGCTTGATGTCACGCTCCTGCACGGTCTTGAGCACCTCTTGCGGGTCGACATCGCGGCCTAGGTCAAAGACGGTGTAGCCGTAGTTATCGAGCAGCATCTTGACGATGTTCTTACCGATGTCGTGGATGTCGCCCTTGACGGTGGCCACGCAGATCTTGCCCTTGTCGGCGATCTCGCCGGCGGGCATCAGGCGCTTGATGGTGTCGAAGCCCACGCGTGCGGCTTCGGCCGAGGCCATAAGCTGCGGCAAGAAGAACTTGCCCTGGTCAAAGAGGACGCCAACCTCGTCGAGGGCGGGGATAAAGTGATTGTTGATGAGGTCCATGGCGTCGTGGTCTGCCAGCAGACGCTCGGTCTCGGCAGCGATCTCGCCTTTGCGGCCCGAGACGACCATGCGACGAATCGGGTCGTCGTTGCCGTCGGTGCCGTCGGTGCCGGCAGCGGGCACGGTGTCGGTCGATGCGGCCTGAGCTGCTGCCGGGTTGGCGGCGATCTTATACGGATCGGTCCAGCCGGCATAGCGCTCGATGTATCCGGTCG
This sequence comes from Collinsella sp., assembly GCA_019414465.1. GTDB lineage: Bacteria > Actinomycetota > Coriobacteriia > Coriobacteriales > Coriobacteriaceae > Collinsella. Next base: position 8,881 of record DXLY01000036.1, on the reverse strand, counting down.
AGCCCTCGTCCTCAACGCTCAGGACGCGATAGCTGTAGACGGTATCCATAAAGCGCTTGGAGCCCGGGTTCATGATGGGGGCGTCCAGACCCGCGCCAAAAGCGGCGGCCAAAAAGACCGAACCCAGCAGCGGGCGGGCAGGCAGGCCAAAGCTGACGTTCGATACGCCGAGCGCGCATTTGACGCCCAGGCGCTCCTTGCACAGGGACATGGCGCGCAGGATCTGCTCGGCCTGGCGTTGATTGGTCGAGGCGGTCATGACCAGGCAGTCGATGAGGATGCGGTCCGGGCCAATGCCGTAGCGGGCGGCCTCGGCCACGATGCGCTCGGCGATGGCGAAGCGGGCCTCGGCGGTATCGGGGATGCCGCCTTCGTCGAGCGTAAGGCCGACGACGTTGGTGCCGTAGTGGGCAACCAACGGAAAGATCTCATCCATGATCTGCTGCTTGCCGTTAACCGAGTTGATGATGGGCTTGCCGGCGTATCGGCGCACGGCGGCCTCGACGGCAGCGGGGTCGGTGGAGTCGATCTGCAGCGGCAGGAGCGTGGAGCCTTGGAGCTGTTCGGTTGCCTGCTGGATGATCTTGACCTCGTCGATCTCGGGCAGGCCCACGTTGACGTCCAGGATGTCGGCGCCCTGTTCCTGCTGGCTGATGCCCTGGCTTACGACGTAGTCCAGGTCGCCGTCGCGTAGGGCCTGCTGCAGGCGCTTTTTGCCGGTGGGGTTGATGCGCTCGCCGATGACAGCGATCTTGTGGCCGTCGCAGGGAAGGTCCACGACCGTTTGGGCGCTCGTGACCGACATGCTGGGCTTGCGGTGGCGCGGGCTGGACGTGTGGTTGTCGATAAGCGTGCGCAAGGCCGCCATGTGCGCCGGCGTGGTGCCGCAGCAACCGCCCACGACGCTCACGCCGTCCTCAATCATACCGGCGACGGCCACGGCGTACTCGGGCGCCTGGATATCAAAGACGGTGTTGCCGTCGTCGTCCACGTGGGGCAGTCCTGCGTTGGCCTGCACCATAACGGGCTTGTCCGTAACGGTGAGCATGCGAGCGGCGAGTCCTCGGAGCTCGGCCGGTCCCTGGCTGCAGTTGATGCCCAGAACGTCGGCGTCGATAGCGTCGAGCGTGATGGCGGCGACCTCGGGGCTCGTTCCCAGGAAGGTACGGCCGTCTTCCTCGAAGGTCATGGTGGCAAAGACGGGCAGGTCGGAGTTCTCGCGGCAGGCGAGGACGGCTGCCTTGATCTCGGCCAGGTCGGTCATAGTCTCGATAATAAAGAGGTCCACGCCCGCATCGACGCCGGCACGCACTTCCTCGGCAAAGAGGTCATAAGCCTCGTCGAAGCTGAGGGTACCCAAAGGGCGAAGCAACGCGCCGATGGGACCGATGTCACCGGCGACGTAGCGGGCGCCGGCAGCGCGGGCACAGGCGACGGCCGCGGCAAAGACATCTGCCACGGTGGCGGCGCCATCGAGCTTGTGCGCGTTGGCGCCAAAGGTGTTGGCGGTGATCACGTCGCAGCCGGCCTCGACGTACTGACGCTGAATATCGGTAATGACCTGGGGCTCCTCAAAGTTGAGCAGCTCGGGCAGGGCGCCGGCCTTCATGCCGGCCGCCTGCAGCATGGTACCCATGCCGCCGTCGAACAGCAGGTGTCCCGTGCCCTCGATGGCGGCGCGCAGACGATCGTCCTTAATGCGAAGGTCGTCGATCGTGCGCGTCTTGTATGCAGCTCCGTTGCGGCGCGCAGCATCAACAGGCGCCGCCAGCGCGGCACCGTCCAGATCATGAGTGATAAGTATGTTTGAGCTATTCGCCATGTGCGTCCATTTCGTCTAGAGCCCACTGAGGAATTTCTATTTGAAGGGATTTGTCGGGCTCGATATCTTCGATTCGCTTGTTGTAGTGGGCAAGAAGCCGTGCGACATTTAATCGAATTAGGTCTCGCTTGTAGAACGATAATTCTTCAATATTGATGCCGATAAACGATTCGAGCGCGATAACCTGTACGCGATTGCCGAGTCCCTCACTTTCGAACAGTCCGTAAGCGAAGGAAACTTTATCGTGGGGGACAACGACGATGGGCCGAATGCCATTTCGAATGTTATCTCGGCATCGATCGGTCAATTTGGCCATTGGCGATACAGTCACGTGAAATGCAGCATCATTGATTTGGAAATCGCCAGAACGGTCTGTTTGCTGGTCGGCAGCGTTTGAGTTGTCCTTTCCGATTTCTATGGTTGGAAATAACATCTCTAGTTTTGCGCCTACCAGGTGCTGTGCGACGGTACCCGTTGGCTTATCGGACCGTAGGCTTGCTTCGGCTAGGATATCATCGACAATGACAGAAATTGGTTTTTGAAGATCGATTTCTACTTTGATTCTCTGCCGGTTAAAGAAATCGACCTGGATTCGCTCGACGAAGAAATTGGCGATTGCATTCGCAGCTTCAAGACGAGCGTCTTCGCAAGTGTCACTGGGTAGGGCAGAGTTGATAATTGTGGCAAGCTCAAGCGCCATCGGGAGTGTGCCGCGTGAGGTTCTGCCGCCCTCTGATGCGAAGGCACGCGTTTCCCCATGTCTGGCTAAAACTGTTTTGATGCATGCTCCACTTAGGCCTCGTACTTGGCTCCCCTTGTCCGATTGCACATAATCGTCGGTGAGCGGAAAACGGTTTTGCAACAGCTCGCTTATGCCTATGCCAACCGCCATGACGTTACGGTTGACATTGCCTCGCTTGCTGCGTTTGGATTCGTACCAGAGTTCAATGGCATCCAAGATATCTTTATCGGGCTCGTTCAAGGAGCAATTGGTCATTTCCATTATTGTTCACTCCGTTCCTTGAAGACATAAGCGCTGGTTTGACTGCATTTTTTATAAGCCAAGTGACAACTGGCACGGCAACTGCATCGCCGAATGCGTAGCGAATCTGAGCATCCGAGAAGCCGCTAAACTGACATGAGTCAGCACCTTGGAGACGGGCATATTCGGTTCCAGTCATCCAGCGAACTTCTATCTTTCCGTTTTCGCATATAACGACTGCCTGTCTTGATGAGCCGCCGCGAGCCGTTCTTAGACATCCGGCAATTTCTTCTTCACGGATTTCCCAGCGCACAACGCCTGATCGCGTGCGACGGTAAGCAGTGCGAACAGTTTTTTCTTTGGCATTTAAGAAGCGCTGAAGGCGCTCTGCTTGATGCGGTGCAAGCGAGTCGATAAATGCTTGTACTTGGTTTTTGTTCCACCAACGCTTGTCGCCCTCGGGAATATCTTCAACAACCGTTGCAAGGCCCGTCATGCGAAGTGGGCTCGGCTCGTTTAGGTGAGAGACGTGCGTAATGAGTGAAGGGTCGGAGTGAATCCAGGAGACCTTTTCAGGTCGAAGCGAGGAATCGAGTCGGCTGTTGGGAAGAGGGTCTTTTAATCCGACGATAAACATGCGGGGGCGTGACTGGGGAAGCCAGTGCCGTGCATCGATAAAATAAGCGTCGCATGAATAGCCTAAACGATTAAATTCCTGGCAAACGAGTCTAAAGTCATCACTGTTATTAGACGTGGCAAGGCCGATGACGTTTTCGAGAACAAGTGCCCGCGGGGCACGATCGCTCATTCCTTCGATGGCCTTAATAAAGCCAAAGAACGCACTGGACTCTTTGCCAGAGATAAGTCCCTCCCTGTTTCCCGCGAGAGATAAGTTTGTGCAAGGGCTTGACGCCCATGCGATGTCGGCTTGGGGTATTAGGTCGGGGTCGAGTGTGTGGACATCCTGCTCGACTAGATGCTCATCGCCCCAGCACTGGCTGTACATGGCGCATTTAGTACGGTCTATGTCATTTGCCCAGATTGTTTTGATTCCGGCTTTTGCCATGCCGGCACGAGCCAAGCCAATGCCTGAAAAAAACTCAAGCGCGGTTAGTTGTGGCGAGAACTGCAGAATGTTGTGCATGTACTGGCTTTCAGATAGTTGTTATTTGGCATCTTATGGTACTTGTTTGTGAGGACATCCGCTTACTTACGGATGAGATTCCCTCGATACCGTGCCATCAATTGACATTTTATTCAGAATGCGAATAGCAGGTGGTGTGGGCGGCGCGGAAGCGGCAGTGCTCACGCATGCGGCAGATATTGCAGGTGGGGCGGCTCTGGGCGTCGTGGACTTCGCCGTCAAACAGACCAATCACCGCGGTCACGCTCTTGGTGGGCATGAGCAGGCTGGTGGGCGTGACGGTAAGCCCGATGAGCCGCGTGGCGTTGAGCGCATTCACGATCGAGCGCTGGGCCGAGAGCGGGCAGTCGCCATAGCCGGGACTAAAGCGCCAGTTGCCGGCGAGCCCATGAACGGCGGCGTCCGTCTTGACCTGCTGGTCCATTTGCTCAACGGCGGCTTCTACATAGGCAGAGCATGCGGCGTCGAGCACGGCTCCCTCTAGGGGCTGCTGGGCTCCCGTGGTGCGCAGACGACGCTCGGCGTCCATGCCGAGGGTGCATGCCATGAGCGCGGCCATGCGGGCGTCCTTGAGATGTCGATAGATGTCGCGACCGCGCAGCTCAACGTTGGTGCCAACCAGACGGATGCAAGGCTCTCCCTGCTCGTCCACGCCCGTGGCATCGACGGTAAACACGCGCCGCACGCCGCGGGGCTCAATGTCCAGCTCAAGGCGCTCGACCACAAGCTCAATACGTCGTGACAGCTCGGGCTCAATCTGCTGGCCGCCGTAGCCCAGATACCGCAGCATCTCGGCACGGTCGACACGGGGATGGTGCGCAGCATCGACACGGTAAAGCGCCGGCGACGCAAGGTCGGCCGGCACTTCGACAGCGGTTGTATCGATGTGCGGTTTTTCCATTACCCCAGGCGCTCCATAATGGTCGCGGCGATCGCAGGACGATTCATAGTGTACAGGTGCAGACCGGCGGCACCGTGCTCCTTAAGGTCGCAAAGCTGACGGGCGGCATAATCTACACCGGCTGCCTGCAGGCTCTCGGGGTCGTTCTCGTACTTGGCGAGAATCTTGATGACGGGGGAGGGCAGCGATGCGCCGCACATAAAGACCATGCGGCTGATCTGGGACTTGCCCATAAACGGCATGATGCCCGCGGTGATGGGCACCGTGATGCCCGCCTTGTCGGCAAGCTCGCGGAAGCGGTAGAAGCACTCGTTGTCAAAGAAGAGCTGCGTCACAAAGAAGCTCGCGCCGGCGTCCTGTTTTTGCTTGAGGTATTCGACCGAAGCGTTGAGGTCCTCACAGGCAATGTGGCCCTCGGGGTAGGCCGCGGCGCCCACGCAAAAGCCGGCGTCGACGAGCTCGGGGATGAGGTCGCGGGCGTAGGCGTAGTCCGAGGCGGGCTTGTCGTCCTCGGTCGCGCCAGCGGGAAGATCACCGCGCAGGGCCAGCACATTTTCTACGCCGGCGGAGCGGTATTCGTCGATCTTGGCGGCGATGTCGGCATGCGTGCGGCCAACGCAGGTAAGGTGCGCCACCGAGGGCGTATTGAATTCGCTCGTAATCATATGCGCGATGGGGGCGGTGGTGGCGCCGTTGCCCGAGCCGCCGGCAGAGCAGGTGACCGAGACAAAGCTCGGCGAAAGCTTGCACAGATTGCCTGCCACTTCGCGAGCCGTGTCGAGGGTCAGCTCGCCCTTGGGCGGGAACATCTCAAACGAAACGGGTGCGGTGCCCTGGGATGCTGCCTGCTTAAAAACCTCGTCGACGCGCATATCGTGCTCCTTTAGATACGTAATAGTGTGATGTGTTGTAAGGATTCTACAGCACCACTGTGTCACGGTGGAGTTTCACTCGCTATTCGGGGATACCAATCAAAGATGCCTTGCTATCGACATTCCCTATAGCAGAGCGGTCAATCTAGGATGGGGCTATAAAGACTGGTATCTGATGCGAAATACCAGTTAATAGAGCCCCATCCCAAATTGACTACCCTTAAACCATGCGGGGAGGTCTGCAATTTATGCAGTTCGTTGGCTGTTGAGGGTGGCAATACCGCTGCGATGCGGTAACCTCATTGATTGGTTTCGTGACAGCAACATAACGGTAATGTTGCGGAAACACGACGAGCCTAATCTATGACTCGTTCGTTAGTAATCAACACCGCTTCTCACGCGGTGCCGATACGAAGGGAGTTCCGTATGGCCGAACTTACTGACCGCTTCGGGACCATGGTGTTCTCTGAGGAAGTCATGAAGGACTACCTCCCCAAGGACATTTGGAAGCGCCTTGCTGCAACCCTCGAGGACGGTGAGCCGCTCGACCTGGATGTGGCCAACGCCGTTGCCCACGCCATGAAGGTCTGGGCCATCTCCAAGGGCGCGACGCACTACGCGCACTGGTTCCAGCCGCTTTCGGGCATTACTTCCGAGAAGCACGACAGCTTCCTCGAGCCCAACCACGACGGCACCGCCATTACCAAGTTTACGGGCAAGAACCTCATCCAGGGCGAGCCGGACGCCTCCAGTTTCCCCAACGGCGGCCTGCGTGCCACCTTCGAGGCCCGTGGCTACACCGCTTGGGATCCCACCAGCCCCGCATTCATTAAGGACGATGTCCTGTGCATCCCCACAGCTTTCTGCTCCTACACGGGCGAGGCCCTGGACAAGAAGACCCCGCTGCTGCGCTCCATGACCGCGCTCTCGCGTGAGTCCAAGCGCGTTTTGGCGCTGTTTGGCAAGACCCCCAAGAAGGTCGTTCCTTCCGTGGGCGATGAGCAGGAGTACTTCCTGATCAAGAAGGACGCTTACCGCAAGCGCAGGGACCTGGTCATCACCGGGCGCACCCTCTTTGGTGCTGCTCCCTGCAAGGGCCAGGAGCTCGAGGAGCACTACTTTGGCGCTATCCGCCCCACCGTCTCGTCCTATATGAAGGACCTGGACGATGAACTGTGGGCGCTTGGCATTCCTGCCAAGACCAAGCACAACGAGGTCGCTCCCTGCCAGCATGAGCTCGCCCCTGTCTACGGCGAGGTCAACGAGGCCATCGACCAGAATCTGGTCATGATGGAGAAGATGAAGCTCATCGCCTCCCGCCACGACTTGGTCTGCCTGCTGCACGAGAAGCCCTTCGAGGGCATCAACGGTTCGGGCAAGCACAATAACTGGTCGCTTGGCACCGAGTCCGAGAACCTGCTCGACCCGGGCGATACTCCGCTCGACAACCTGCAGTTCATCGTCTTCCTCACCGCGGTGATCGAGGCCGTCGATAACTATCAGGAGCTCCTGCGTGCCTCCGTTGCCTCAGCCGGTAACGACCATCGTCTGGGCGCCAACGAGGCTCCTCCGGCGATTATGTCCATCTTCCTGGGCGACCAGCTTACCGAGGTCGTCGAGAAGATCATCGATGGCAAGGCTTCCGTCCATGCCACGCGCGGCGTGCTCGACCTGGGCGCCGATACCCTGCCCAAGCTGATGCAGGACAACACCGATCGCAACCGCACCTCCCCGTTTGCCTTCACCGGCAACAAGTTCGAGTTCCGTGCCTGCGGCTCCGAGCAGAACGTCTCCGACTCCAACCTGGTGCTCGATGCTGCCGTGGCCAAGTCGCTCAAGTCTTTCGCCGACGCACTCGAGGGTACGCCCGAGGATAAGTTCCAGGACGCCGCGCTCGAGTACTGCAAGAAGGTGCTGACCGATCACCAGCGCATCCTGTTCTCCGGCGACGGTTACTCCGACGAGTGGCCCATCGAGGCCGAGAAGCGCGGCCTTGCCAACAACAAGACCACGGCCGACGCTCTTCCCGCCTTTGTTTCCGATAAGGCCATTGCGCTCTTTGAGGAGACGGGCGTCCTGACCAAGGCCGAGGCCCAGTGCCGCTATGACTGCAAGCTCGAGAAGTACAACAAGCTCATGAACATCGAGGCCACCACGATGGTTCGCGAGGCGCGTCGTACCTATCGTCCGGTCATTACCGCCTATGCCACCAAGGTCGCTAAGGGCCTTGAGACTATTCGTGCCGCCGGTGCTGAGGCCGCCATGCAGTGCGAGCAGAACACGCTCAACAAGCTCTGCAATGGTATCACCGCCATCAACGACTCCATTAAGGCGCTCGACGCCGTGCATCAGAAGGCCGAGGCTCTCGATGGCCAGGAGCAGGCCAACGTGTATGCACACGAGGTCGTTCCCGCTATGGATACGCTGCGCGCCGCCGTGGATGCCATGGAGGAGATCGTGGCCGCCGACTACTGGCCGGTTCCGACCTACGACGACATCCTGTTCTACGTGTAGAGCGTAACTGACATATCGTCACGGTATTGAGCCGGGGTCCGCATCGCGCGGGGCCCGGCTATTTGTTTGCGAAGGACGCTTTGGATCCCGCTTTGCAACTGATTCGCCCACGCAATAAGGGGTCGTGGGCAAAAAACGTCAAATATGAGTACTGTCACAAGCCCTGTAGCATTATCTTTTTGCAAAATATGCAGTGTTACGCAACATATGTCCAAGTACTTAGCTGATAAATGCCTGCAATTCCTCCGCCGTAGGACGCCTTGTGTCCAAATCGCCTTCTGATGGCATGAAATCGCTGTTACTAAATTGGTAACAGTACTCATATTTGCTATTTTTTGTCCACGGGCCCTTGGATGACAGTGTGATTTTATGCCTTCGGGGTTCGAATCCCGGCGTATGGGTAGCAAAAAGCCCGCTACCGCGAGGGCAACGGGCTTCTCAGTTTAAATGGTGCCCCCAGCGGGATGTCCGCGTGCGGCTGGCGCCGCCCGCTTTCGCTGCGTCGCTCCGCTCCTTGCGTGCTGCGCTGGAAAACGCTTACGCGTTTCCTCAGCTCCGCACCCTGTCGGGTTCGAATCCCGGCGTTGGAGAAGAAAAAAGCCCGTCACCACAAGGGTAACGGGCTTTGCATTTCAAATGGTGCCCC
>DXLY01000035.1:2873-18102 GCA_019414465.1 Collinsella sp. | reverse complement strand
AGGATCGCCATAAAGGCCTCCTGCGGGACCTCGACCGAACCGATGGCCTTCATGCGCTTCTTGCCCTCTTTCTGCTTCTCGAGCAGCTTGCGCTTTCGCGAGATATCGCCGCCATAGCACTTGGCCAAAACGTCCTTGCGACGCGCCTTGACGGTAGAGCGGGCAATGATCTTGTTGCCGATGGCGCCCTGAATAGGCACCTCGAACAGCTGGCGCGGGATGATTTCCTTGAGCTTGTCACACAGGCCGCGGGCCAGGCCATAGGCCTTATCCTTGTGCACGATAAACGAAAGCGCGTCCACCTCATCGCCCGAAAGCAAAATATCGAGCTTGACGAGTTCGGAGGGACGGTACTCGTTGAACTCGTAGTCGAGTGAGGCATAGCCCTTGGTGCGACTCTTGAGCTGGTCAAAGAAGTCCAGGATGAGCTCGGCGAGCGGCATGTCAAAGCGCATCTCGACCGATTTGCTCGTGAGATGGATCATGTCAGTTGTAATGCCGCGGTGCTCGATAGCGAGCTGCATGACGGCACCCGTATACTCGGGCGGGCAGATAATTTTGGCCTTGAGGTAAGGCTCCTCAATGCGCTCGATGCGCGTAGCCTCGGGCAGATCCTGCGGGCTGCGAACATCAATCATCTCGCCGTCGGTCTTATAGACGTGATAGTCCACCGAAGGGCTCGTAGCAATGAGGTCAAGGTTGAACTCGCGCTCCAGGCGCTCCTTGACGACTTCCATATGCAGCAGGCCTAAGAAGCCCACGCGGAAGCCAAAGCCGAGCGCCACCGAGGTCTCGGGCTCCCACACCAACGACGGGTCGTTGACGTGCAGCTTATCGAGAGCGTCGCGCAGGTTCTCGTAATCCTTGTTGTCGATCGGAAACAGGCCCGTATAGACCATGGGCTTGGCCTCGCGGTAGCCCGGAAGCGGCTCGGGGCAGGGATTCGACGCCCAGGTAAGGGTGTCGCCCACGTGAACGGCCTCGGGGTCCTTCAGGCCCGTGACCACGTAGCCCACCTCGCCGACCGTAAGAGAATCGACCGGGGTCTCGGCGGGACGCTTGACGCCCACGCCATCGACCAAAAAGTCACCCTTGGCCTGCATCATAAGCAGGGTATCGCCCTTCTTGATGGAGCCGTCAAAGACACGGACCGTGGCAACGACGCCGCGGTACTCATCAAAATACGAGTCCAGGATGAGCGCCTTGAGCGGCGCCGTCGCATCGCCCTTGGGCGGTGAAATCAAAAAGACGATGGACTCAAGCAGGTCGTGGATACCCTCGCCAGTTTTGCCCGATACGCATACGGCATCGTCGGCGGGAATCGCCAGGTCGTCCTCGATCTCGGTCTTGACCTCGTCGGGGTGCGCCGAGGGCAGGTCGATCTTATTGATGGCGGGCACGATATCCAGATTGGCGTTCATGGCGAGCGTCGCGTTGGAGACGGTCTGCGCCTCGACGCCCTGCGTGGCGTCGACGACGAGCACCGCGCCCTCACAGGCGGCCAGCGAACGCGAGACCTCGTAGGTAAAGTCCACGTGGCCCGGCGTATCGATCAGGTTGAACTGATACGTCTCACCATCGTCGGCGTCATAGGAAACGCGGACGGCATTGGACTTGATCGTGATGCCGCGCTCGCGCTCGATATCCATGGTGTCGAGCAGCTGCGACTCCATGTCGCGCTCGTCGACGGTATGGGTGAGCTCGAGGATGCGGTCGCTGATCGTGGACTTGCCATGGTCGATGTGCGCAACGATCGAGAAGTTGCGGATGTGGGAAATGTCAATTGAAGTATCCATGCGGACTATCTTACCCGAGCGGTACAAAAAAAGGAGCCTGTTCCATAAAACAGGCTCCTTTTATGCGCGTAATCTGTGTGGTGTGAAATTTACAACTTAGGCGTTGATGCTGTTCACGAGCTTGGCAAGACCGGACTTGCGGTTGGAAGCCTGGTTCTTGTGGATAACATGCTTGGCGGCAGCCATGTCAAGACGCTTGGTAACGGTCTTGAGGGCAGCCTGGGCCTTCTCGGCGTCGCCCTCGGCGACGGCGGACTGGACGTGCTTGGTCAGCGTCTTGAGCTCGGACTTGACAGCCTTGTTACGCATGCGAGCTGCCTCATTGGTGCGGATACGCTTCTTCTGAGACTTGATGTTTGCCACTTCTGGAGTTCCTTTCGAGTTCCTTGCAAAAAATGTATGACACCTCTGAGACACGGTGAGGTCATGCAAGCGTCTACTATAGCACGCTCCCCCTCAAAGGGATAGAACGAATTTGTCAAATAGGCAGGTATCATCACGATTTTCTCAAGATGTTCGTAATCCAGAGCAAAAGCGCGGTCTGGGAATCAGCCGAACCCTTCAATGCGAGCTCCACATCGACCGCGCCCTCGAGCGCAGCGACAAGCTCCGCCATCGAAAAGCGGCGTGCCCAGGTCAGGTGATTTTTGACCTGCCAGGCCTGAAGCTTAAGCGTCGCGGCAAGCTCACGACCCTGCCCACGCGCATCGAGCGCCTTGGCAACGATAAGCTCGCGAATGCGCCCGCACAGCAGCGTGTAGGTCCACACGTAGCTCTTGGCGGGCAGTAGATTGAAGAGCTCAAGCGAGCGGCGCATGTCACGGGCCGAGACCGCATTGAGAAAGTCCCAGGGCTGAACTTCGGCCGTGCGCACGATCCAGCGCTCCACATCGGCAAGCTCAATTTGCGGTGCCTCGACCATCTGGTCAAGCTTGGCCAAGTCGTTATCGAGCATGCGCGTGTTTTCGCCCGAACGCGAGACGAGCTCCTCGGCGGCCGCCGTCGAAATCGACTTACCGCGCTGCGTCGCCATCTGCTGAACACGGCGCGGCAGTTCCCAGCGCTTGGTACCCGAGCAATCGACGATAGCCTTCTTGTCGATCTTGGCGATTGCCTTATACAGGCGCGTATTCTTGGCAAGTGAGTCGGCGATGATGAGGCAGACCGTTGTGGGGCTGGGACTCGCCAGATACCCAACGAGCGGCTCCGAGACCGCCTTGGCGAGCTTTGAGCAGCCATCGAGGATTACCAGACGAAACTCACTGCCCATCGGAAAGGTGTTAAGCGATCCGATAATGGACTCGATATCGGGGTCCTTGGTCATGTCTCGCTCGTCGAGGTTGAACTCGACCATACCCGATTTTTCCAGACGCGCTTTCATACGCGAGACGGCGTGGTCGCGCTTAACTCCGTCGGTACCGACGATCAGATATGCCGGCAGCAAACCGGTTTCGGACATTGCGCCCCCCTCCCGCAGGCCTTCGTATTCGTTCAGTGCCATTCTAGCCCAGAGGCCCACCACACGCCAACGACGTCGTCACGGTCGCTGGCATCGCATCGCAAAGCAATTCGCAGTCGGTGTGACGGTAATGTCGCCGTGTTCGATGGTACACGCGAACACACCACCCGCTTCCTTAACGGCATCGATACAGGCATCGGACGGATGGCCGTATCGATTCCCCTCACCGGCGCTTGCGAGGGAAAGCTCGGGCTTCAGGACGTCCAGCAACTCACCATCGACTGAAACCTTAGAGCCGTGATGCCCAAGTTTAAGGACATCGATATCCCCCACCTCCTGCACGAATTCCCGTTCTTGGTCGAGCTCGGCATCGCCGGTGAGGAGCATACGCAGGCCCTTGCCTTCCTGAATATAAGAGAGCAGCAGGACAAGCGAGTCCTCATTTCCCTCGCCATCCACGGACTCGAATGGCCACATCACGCGGGCGCAAAATGAGCCGATGTCGACTGTATCCCCACGGCACACCTGCCGATACTCCACGCCAGGTCGGTTCAACACCTCGGCAGGAGCATCCTCCAGCGCATCAGCCGCCACGGCAATCGTTCCGACCGAAAACTGTTCGAGCACGGCAGGCAGACCACCCCAGTGGTCCTCATCCCAATGCGTCACAAAGACGGCATCGATATGGTGCACGTTATTGCGGACCAACGCCGCCACCACGCGCTCGTCGAGCCCGCAGTCGACGAGTGCTACTGCGCCGCCCTGGCGGATAAGAATCGCATCGGCCTGGCCCACATCGAGCACCGTCACCGAAGGCGGAGCGAATCGATCCCAGTAGACGTACGGAATCGCAGCCAAGAGCACCAGGCATGCAAGCCCCACCGCCATAGGACGTGCACGGGGACGCGGCCACCGGACAAGCAGAACCGCCAGCAAACACGGCACTAGGTAAATCCACATGCTATCGGGCGGCACGCTCACGGATGCACCCGGCACGGCGGCAAACAGCTGCTCGAAAAACAGCGCGCAACGGGCGGCAATCATGGGCACAACGAGCGCCCAAGTCCGCAACGGTCCCACGAGCGAAAAGGGAACCAGCACGATGGACACAGCAAGCAGTACGCTCACCACCGGACCGATGACCGCATTTGCCAACGGAGCAATGAGCGAGAACGTACCGAATGCAGGAATGGTAATGGGAAGTGTCGCCAGTTGCGAGCACAGCGTGACGGAAAGCATGCTGGCAACGCCCGATGGCACACCCAGTTCACCCAAAGCGTAGGTCGCATAGGGGCAAAAGCACAGAATGGCTAAGACGCTGGCACATGAAAGCTGAAAGCCCATCTCGAACAGCACCGTCGGCCGCAGTAGCACAAAGATGGACATGGTTACGAAGAGTGCCGATGCGCCGTGCCGGCGACGCCCCGCGCCGTTTACGACAAGCGTCACGAACACCATGCAGCACGCGCGCACGGCCGAGGGAGACGTGCCCGTAAAGGCAGCGTAGCCAACAAGCGTTATCGCCAATATCGCCCGCTGAAGACCACGTGAGCACCGAGTCTTTTGCAATACACCCTCGATTACAAACCCCACGATAGCCAAATGGCTGCCCGAGACGGCAATAAGATGCGCCGTTCCCGTCACCGAAAACCAGTCGCCCGCCGGCTGGGCGCGCAGCTCGGCCGAACGACCGCAGACGACACCGGCTATGAGCGCACGCGCCGGGTCGGTCGCAGCCGCGATGGACGCAAGCAGTCCATTTCGCAGCCGAAGTAGCGGCCCCGGAGAGCCCTCATCGACCGGCACAATCCGAACGGCTTGAACCTTGCGCACCTCGCCTCGGAGCACGCGCGATCGTCCATATGCATCGTTCTCAAAACGTGAAACACGACCGATAACACGCACGTGCGCCCCGACCTTGAGCTCGCGGTCACACGATAGGCGAACCGTTGCCAAGTTCTTACCGTCCGCGCGTGCCTCGCAGGTATAGGAATACACGTCGTCGTTTATGGATGGATCACCCTGCACGACAAACTCGAGGCCGCTTGCCGCTCGACCGTCGAGCGCCCTCGAGGCGCTGAGCGCACCCACAGCCCACCACGCCGAGACGACCGCTCCCGCCACGAGACCGACGGACGCGGCATACAGCCACCGCTTCCAAGGGGCAAGCCTCGCACAAGAGTGAGCCAGCACAACGAAAACCGCTGCCGCAAATGGAATGGCCCATAGCGGCCCGACCGCCGTCGCCCGCTCCCTCAGCAGCGCATCAGCGGCTATGCTGAGCACCAAGGCGCAGCTCACGCACATGCCGGCACACAGGGCCATCGTCCACGGAATCAGGGGCCGCGGAGGTATCACGTGCTCTCGCTCGGTCGCACTCATACGCAGATGCAATCTTTGATTTTGGCAAGCTTCTTCTCGCCGATTCCCGACACGCGCATCAGATCGTCAACCGAAGCAAAAGCACCGTTCTTTGTCCGCTCATCGATAATCGACTGTGCCATTGAGGGACCGATTCCCGAGAGCGTCTGCAGCTCTGCCGAGCTTGCCGTATTAATGTTTACTAGGCCTGTTGCGCCACCGACGCCTGATGATGCGGAAGCCCCACCATCAACACCGGCTTCCGCAATGGACACCTGCTGCTCCCCTACCGTTGGAACGTGAATTTTTTGTCCATCAGTGACCTTGGATGCACGATTAAGCCCCGTAACGTCTGCTTCGGGCGCCAGCCCGCCGGCGGCATCAATCGCCTGAGCCACCCGCGCCCCGTCTTTGAGGCGATATACACCGGGTGACACCACGGCGCCATCAACATCGACATAGACCTCTGCCGCGGCAGACGCCTTAGGCGAAGAGCCTTCGGATGTCTTTCCGCTCGAAGCATCGCCGGATCCCGGCACCACTAACGTGCCCGAACCATCAGTGCGCTCAAACGACACACCGCCGGCACCGCCGCCAAGGTTCGCCATCGCCAGCCCACTCGCCATCGCAATGACGACCAGTATCGCCATCACCACTGCCTTATGACCGAGCAGCTTGCCCGCCCAGCGGTCCATCTTTTTGACTCGTTCGTGTTGTTCGCGCTGCGCCATAGCAAAACCTCCCAACACCATCGTGTCAGGAAAGGAGCTCCACAACAGCCACGCCCCAAAACCGGTTTTTGCGGTCAAACCAAAAACCGACCAAAACCTTGCACAAATCTGTCCATTTATTCAGGCAAACGTCAGCAAATGAACACTTAGCCGCAAAATGCCCAGATAGCAAAAGACCGACGATGCAGACGCATCGTCGGTCTATGCACAAATTTACTCGTGATCTTGGTAAATCTCACGCGGAGCAAGCTCCGAATGTTTGCGTTTTAAGGTCTTAGGGGCCTTATATGTGTTGCTCTCGAAGTCGATGTACTCGGTCTGCTTGAGCAGGCGCTCAATCATCTCCTCGTGGTCGAACAGCTCCCAGGCCTCGTGCACGGCATCGAGTTTGGCGTGCGTCTCGGGACGACGCGGCATAAACAGCGTGCAGCAGTCGGGAGCGGCCTCAGTCGAGATATCGAACGTACCGATCTCCTCGGCGCGTGCGATGATCTCCTGTTTGTCCGAACCGATGAGAGGACGGAACACGGGAATCTTCACGGCTTCGTTGACGGCCATGATGTTCTCAAGCGTTTGGGAGGCAACCTGCCCAAGCGATTCGCCCGTAACGATGGCCCTGGCACCCTCGATGTGTGCAATGCGCTCAGCAACCGAATACATAATGCGGCGATACATGATCACGCGCAGGTTGCTGGGACAGGTGACCGAAATCTCACGCTGGCAGTCGCCAAACGGCACCACGTACAGGCGGCCGATCTGGACACCCGGCTCAAGCGCACGGATGATGTCCTGCACCAGGTATTCACTCGTGTCGGGCGTCTGCGGACGACCGGAGAAATGCACCGGCACGCACACCGCGCCGCGACGCGCGAGCATCCAGGTCGCCACCGGAGAATCGATACCCGACGACAGAAGCGTCACGACCTTGCCGGCAGAACCCACCGGAAGGCCGCCCACGCCGCGCTCGGAGCGCGCATACACGTAGACACTACCCTGAACCACCAGAACGTGCACCATCGCGTCGGGGTCGTGCATCTGGACCTTTTTATCGGGAAACACCTCACACAGCACCTCGCCAACCTGTCGATTGATATCGATCGAGGTGAGCTCATAGTCAGTATTGGAGCGCTTGGCGTGCACCTTAAACGAATCGAAGGAACCAAACTCGCGCAGCGCCTTCACAGCGGCGGCGCAGTACTCCTGCGGGTCGCGGTTGGTGTGATACGCCAAAGACACACGGGCAACGCCGGGGACGGTGCGGATGACACGCGCCGCCTCGTCGGCCTGATGCTCGTTAAAGGTCACGAGGATATAACCGGAAATTCGAGACACGGCATTCACGGAAAAGGCGGCCAAGGCCGCCTTGATGTTATCCATGAGGATATGCTCAAAATGTGCGCGGTTCTTGCCCTTCAGCCCAACCTCGTGATAGTGGACTAGGCAGACGCGAGCCGCCATTTAGGCTTCAGCAACCTTGTGGCCGAGCGCCTTCTCGTAACGGGCCTCGTCGTAAGAGATGTCGCCGTCGACAATCTCGTCCATAGCCATCGAGATGGTATCGGCACCGGAAAGCCCGATGGTGATGTCATCGACATCCTGAACGGCAAGCACGCGGTTGTGCTGGCCACGCAGCATGCTATTGATGTCGCAGGCGCGCTTGGAGGCAAGCGAAGCGAGCAGGAAGCGGTTGTGATCGGTCTTCTCCAGAAGATCGTCAATGCAAGGCTTTACAACGGACACGGACCTCAGATCCTTTCATGCATATCGAGAACGCGAACGAGCTCATCGGTCGCGCGGTCGAGATCGTCATTCACCACGACGTCGTCGTAGCGGTCGGCAAGGGCAAGCTCATCGGCGGCGTTTGCCATACGCAGCTCAATCGTCTCGGGCGTCTCGGTACCGCGACCGACTAGACGCTCGCGGAGCACCTCAAGCGAAGGCGGCTTGATAAAGATCAGCACGGCCTCGGGGAAACGCTCCTTCACCTGCAGGGCGCCCTGGACATCGATCTCCAAAATCAGAGACGAGCCCGAGGCGAGCTTGGATGTGACCTCGCTCACCAACGTGCCGTAGCAGTTACCGTGGACCTCGGCCCACTCAACAAACTCACCGTTTGCCACGCGGCGGTCGAACTCCTCGCGCGTCAGGAAAAAGTAGTTGACGCCGTCGACCTCACCTTTGCGTGGTGCTCGCGTGGTAGCCGAAACCGTCAGACCCAGGTTCGAGCGGCGCTCGCGCACACGAGTGACGAGCGTACCCTTGCCTGCGCCTGACGGTCCAGAAATCACAAAGAGCTTGGAATCCTGAGCGCTCACTTATTTGGTCAGCTGCTCGAGGAGCTGCTCGCGCTGACGGACACCGAGGCCCTGGACGCGACGAGTAGCGGAGATACCGAGCTCCTCCATGATCTTGGCGGCCTTGGCCTTGCCATAACCGGGGAGAGACTCGATGAGGGTGGAAACCTTCATGCGGGAAGCGATGGGGTCATCGGAGTTGAGCACGGACTCGAGGGACTTCTCGCCCTTCTTGATCTGCTCGCGAAGCTCAGCGCGGGCGTGACGTGCGGCAGCAGCCTTCTCAAGAGCCTGCTTGCGCTGCTCGTCGGTAAGCTGAGGGAGTGCCATTCGTACCTCCAAATAGTTGGGTTATATCTGATTCAATAATTGGCATTTTAGCACGTAGAACGTACAAAATGCCTAATCGCGGCTCCATAGGTTAGACGATACCCGCAAAAAGTGCAATATACTGCGCCCAAAGTTAAGCCCCTGACCTGCGATTCCACACAAAGGATGGGAAAGTTTACGCAGGCACAGGGGCTATTTTGTGCTAATGAGACCCAAAAGTGGTGACTTAGGGGAATCTTTTACGCGACGTTTTCGACCAGCTCGGCGACGATGGCGTCAAAGGCGGCAACCGGATCGTCGGCACCGGTGATGGGACGGCCCACCACAATGTGGCTTGCGCCACGCTCGATAGCCTGGGAAGGCGTCGCCACGCGAGACTGGTCACCAAGGGCGGCACCCACCGGACGCACACCCGGAGTCACGATCAGGGCATCAGGACCCAGCAGCTCACGCATGTCGTGAGCCTCCATCGGTGAGCACACGATGCCATCGATGCCACTGTCCTGAGCAAGCTTTGCCAAGCGGGCGGCCTCCTCGGCCACGGGCGACTCGACGCCGATCTCGCTCAAGGCATCCTGATTCATGCTCGTGAGCACGGTGATGGCGACGAGTTTGGCGCGGTCCTCACGCGCCTCCTCGGCACCCTCGCGGCAGGCAGCGAGCATAGCACCAGAACCCAGGCCGTGGACCGAGAGCAGGTCGGCACCGGCAAGCGAGGCCGAACGGGCAGCGCCGCGCACCTGATGCGGAATGTCATGGAACTTAAGGTCGAGGAAGACCTTAAAGCCAAGGTCCTTAAAGGTCTTGACGATCTGGGGACCCTCAGCGTAATAGAGCGTCATGCCGACCTTGAGCCAGGCGGCATGGCCCGAAAGCTCGTGGGCGAGCTCGAGCGCGCGCTCACGGTCGCAGTCGAGGGCGACGATAACACGGTCGCGGGCATCATTCTCTAGCATTCGAAAGCACCCACCAGCTCGTTGATGTCCTTTACGCCCTGGGACTCGGCCCAGGCCTCGAGCTCATGCGCGATCTTAAGCGAAGCGCACGGATCGACGAAGTTGGCCATGCCGACCGACACGCAGGTGGCGCCGGCCAGGATAAACTCAGCCGCATCCTCGCCAGTCATGACACCGCCGACACCGTTGATGGGGATATCGACGGCCTGGGCAACCTCCCAGACCATGCGCACGGCGATGTGGTGGCACAGCGGGCCCGAAAGGCCGCCCTTGGGCTTGGCCACGCGGGACTTGCGGGTATGGACGTCGATGGCCATGCCCTGGATGGAGTTGATGACCGAAAGGCCGTCGGCGCCGGCAGCCTCGAGGGCCTTGGCGATCTCGGCGACGTTGACCGGCGCCATCTTCACGAACAGCGGCTTATCGGTCACCTTGCGGCAAGCAGCCATAACGGAAGAGGCGCCCTCGGGCGTGGAGCCCATGGCGGCACCGCCGGCGGCGATATTAGGGCAGCTCACGTTGATCTCGTAGCCGGCAGCCCAGGGGCACAGCTCGACATACATCTCGAGTGCGCGGACAAACTCGTCAACGGAGTGGCCGGCAACCTGACAGATGACCTGGCAGCCGTCCTTGGACAGCTGTTCGAGCCAAGGACCGGACTCACGGGCAAAGGCGGCCACGCCGGGGTTCTGAAGGCCCACGGAGTTGATCATGCCGCCCGGGATCTCGGCCATGCGAGGCGCGGGATTGCCGGGCCAGGGCTCGGCAGCGCAACCCTTGGTGGTGATGGCGCCCAGCTGGGAAACATCAAAGAAGTTCTGGAACTGCCAACCGTAGCCAAAGGTACCGGCTGCGGTGTTGATGGGGTTCTGCATCTTGACGCCGCCGAAATCGACGGCCATGTTCACGGTACCCACTAGAAGACCACCACCTTGGAAGCATCGAACACAGGGCCGCACATACAGGCGCCCTTCATACCGTCGACCGTCTCGACATTGCAGGTGTTGCAGGCGCCAAAGCCACAGCTCATCATGCGCTCGAGCGACACCTCGCAGTACGCACCGGCCTCGGCGGCTGCGGCGGCGACCTTCTTCATCATGACGGCGGGACCGCAGCTGGCCACGTAGTCGTAGCCGCCCTCTCCAAGCAGCTCGGCTGCCGGATCGGTGCAAAAACCGTGCGTGCCGAGCGAACCGTCGTCGGTGCACACGTTAACCGTGGCGCCCAGCGCACGGAACTCATCGACACCCACGACTTTGGAAGCGGTGCCAAAGCCCAGGCACACGTCCACATCAACACCCTGCTCGGCAAGCATGCCGGCAAGACACAGCACAGGCGGAACGCCGATGCCACCGGCGACGAGCAGTGCCTTCCTGGTGCCCTCGGGTACCATCCAGCCACGGCCACCGGGGCCCAACAGGTTAGAGGTGGAGCCAGGGCCCATCTGGGACAAACGGCGGGTATCGTCGCCCACGGCGGCGTACCACAGCTCGACGGTGCCGGCCTCGGCGTCGGCGCGGTAGAAACTCAAGGGCACACGAAGCAGAGAAGACGCATCGCCGGGGACGGCGATGTTCACAAACTGACCGGGCTTGAGCGCACTTGCAAGCTTGGGGGCCGAGATGACGAGCGAGAAGATGCCGTCGGCGATCTCCCGGTTCGAGACGACCTCGAAGTCGTGCATGCGTGCAGTGGAAGGTGTGGGCATAGACGCTCCAATCCCCCATGCGGTTGCATGGTTCAGGCGAACAGAAAGCGCGGCACCGCAAGGGCGCCGCGCACAAAAGCGATAAGGCTATGCTAGCAGATGCAGCCGTCGGCGAGCGTCTGCTTGCCACCGACAAATACATCGGTGGCACGACCGGTGAGCGTGCGGCCGGCAAAACCGGAGTTCTCGGCGCGCGACTCGTAACCGTCCTCGCCAACCGTCCAGGTTGCGGAGGGGTCGAACACGGTCAGGTCGGCGACAGAGCCCGCCTTGACCTGAACCTGATCGAGGCCCAGAATCTCACGCGGCTTGATGGCCATGAGCTCGACCATGCGGCTCACGCTCATCTTGCCCGTGTTGACCAGCTCAGTGAGCACGAGCGACAGCGAAGTCTCGAGGCCAATCATTCCAAAGGGCGCGAGCTCGAACTCGCGGGCCTTCTCCCACGGGGTGTGGGGAGCGTGGTCGGTAACGATAGCGTCGACGGTACCGTCGATAACACCCTGACGGATGGCCTCGGCATCCTCGTCGGTGCGCAGCGGCGGATTGACCTTGAGCGAGGTGTTGTAGGTCTCGTCCAGGTCGTTCTCGGTCAGGAACATGTGGTGCGGGGTGGCCTCGCAGGTCACCTGGACACCGGCAGCCTTACCGGCACGCACGAGCTCCAGGCCATGAGCGGTGGAGATGTGCTGGATGTGCAGCTTGGCACCGGTCAGCTTGGCAATCTCGATGTCGCGGGCAATCTGAAGCTCCTCGCCGGCGGCCGGCCAACCCTCGAGGGCCAGACGGGTCGAGACCTTGCCCTCGTTGATCTGGCCGTGACCGACCAGATCCTCGTCCTGGCAGTGGCTCATAAAGACCTTGCCGAACATCTTGCCGTAGTCCATGCAGCGACGGAGCATGCCCGCACCCTGCACGCCGCGACCGTCATCGGTGAAGGCGACGGCGCCGTGGGCGACCATATCGCCCATCTCGGACATAGCCTCGCCCTTAAGGCCGCGAGTCATAGCACCAGAAGGATAGACGCGGCAGTGGCCGACCTCGGCAGCGCGGGACTTGACGAACTCAACGACGGTTCCGTTATCGGTAACGGGGTCGGTGTTGGGCATGGCGCACACGCCGGTGAAGCCGCCCTTGGCAGCAGCGCGGGTGCCGCTCTCGATGTCCTCTTTGACCTCGTAGCCAGGCTCGCGAAGGTGAACGTGCATATCCACCAGGCCGGGGACGAGGTACTTGCCGGAAAGGTCGCGGACCTCGGCTCCCTCGACGGCGAGATTCTCGCCGACCTCGGCGATCTTATCGCCGTCAATCAGGACGTCAACGACACCGTCAAGCTCGACGGACGGGTCGACGACGTGGGCATTCTTAAGAAGCAAGGCCATTATCGGCACCTCCAAGCAGCAGATACAGGATAGCCATACGCACGCAGATACCGGCGTAGACCTGCTCCAGGATGACGGAGCGTTGCGGGTGGTCGGCCATATAGGAGTCGAACTCGACGCCGCGGTTGATGGGGCCCGGGTGACAGATGATCGCGTCGGGCTTCATGAGCTTCTCGCGGTCCTTGGTCAGACCGAAGAGCTTGTGGTACTCGCGAATGGTCGGGAACGGGGCACCCTCGAGGCGCTCCTGCTGCACGCGCAGCATATAGACGACGTCCAGCTCGGGCAGGACGGAATCGAGGTCGCTCGTCACGTGGTCGCAGCCCAGAACCTCGGGCGCCGGCGGCAGCAGCGTGCCGGGGGCGACGGCGTAGGTCTCGCAGCCCATAATCTTAAGGGCAGGGATCAGCGAGCCGCAGACGCGGGAGTGCGCGATATCGCCGACGACGGCGACCTTCAGACCGTGGAAGTCACCCTTGTGCTCCCAGATGGTGTACAGGTCGAGCAGGGCCTGCGTGGGATGGTTGTGCTTGCCGTCGCCGGCGCAGATAACGCTCGCGGGCGAGTTCTGCGTGACGATGTAGGGAGCACCGGCGTGCTTATCGCGCACGACGATGCAGTCGATCTTGTAGGCGTTGAGGGTCTCGACGGTGTCGACGAGGCTCTCACCCTTGACCGTGGAGGTCGAGGAGCCGCCAAAGTTGAGGCTGTCGGCCGAAAGACGCTTCTCGGCGAGTTCGAAGGAGCTGCGGGTGCGCGTCGAGGGCTCGTTGAACATGTTGACGATGGTCTTGCCCTTGAGCGTGGGGACCTTCTTGATCGCACGCTCGTTGACCTCGGAGAACGCCTTGGCGGTCTCGAGGATGAGCTTGATGTCCTCTTCGGAGTACTCGGTAATGTCGATCAGGTGCTTATGGTTGAACGCCACGGTACTACTCACCTCCCAGCGGCGCGGAGCCCACGTGGGAACCCGGCGCGACGTCGTTAATCTCGACAGCGGTGCGGCCGTCTACTTCCTTCATATATAGGTGCACGTTCTCCTCATGCGACGAGGGAACGTTCTTGCCGACAAAGTCCGGCGAGATGGGGAGCTCACGGTGACCGCGGTCAACGAGAACTGCCAGCTCGATGCGGCTCGGACGGCCCAGGTCCATAACGGCGTCCAGAGCGGCGCGGATAGTACGGCCCGTATACAGGATGTCGTCCACCAGCACGACGCGCTTGCCGTCGACGCTGAAGGGAATGTTGGTAGCGTGGATCGCGGGAGCGAAATTGGTCGCATAGTCATCGCGGTAGAAGCTGATGTCCAGGCTGCCGAGCGGAACGTCGACGCCCTCGATCTCCTTGATCTCCTCGGCGAGCTTCTTTGCCAGAAGGTCGCCGCGCGTGACGATGCCGACCAGAGCGAGGTCTTCACAGCCCTCGTTGCGCTCGAGGATCTCGTGCGCGATGCGGGTCATCGCTCGATTGACGGCGGTCTCGTCCATGATGACCGCCTTGGGGGAAGTCGTGCCCATCGATCTCCTTCCTCACATGTCTTGACTGCTGACACAGTCAAAAAAATAGATGCCCGACCGCTTAAAGCGGACCAGACACCCACAGGAAGGGCTGCTCTTTGGCAGCTATGTAATTCCATGTGGGTATCTCGTACCCCTTTAATGGTCAAGGGATAGTGTAGCCAACCTCGAGCTTAATTGCGAGCATAAATACAGAACAATCCGTAAACGGAGCCCAATGCTCCATAAACCTATATATATTTGTGGGACGAGCTTGAAAACGCACGCACGAGCTGGCATAATCCCCTCTGCTGCACGCAAATCGGATCTACGTCCAGGGCCGTGGCGTGAGCACTATCGCCAAAAGAGGAATATCTCTGTGTAGATTACGCACAGGGAGCTGCTTCTGTGCTATAGTTCAGGCTTGTTTGTTAACGCGACATGTTCGTTTGTCGCCCAAGGAGGGTCAGTTATGTCCAAAGTTTGCGAAGTTTGCGGTAAGCACCCCGTTGCCGGTCGCTCCATCAGCCACTCTCACCGCGTCACCAACCGTAAGTTCCGCCCCAACATCCAGCGCGTTTACGTCGTCGTCGATGGTCACCGTCGCAAGATGAACGTTTGCTCCACCTGCCTCAAGTCCGGCAAGGTTGCGCGCTCCTAAATAAGGTCTTACCAACAAGTACCTCGGACTCTCCGGGTCAAAGACCTCGCGTTCA
>DXLY01000035.1:1571-2773 GCA_019414465.1 Collinsella sp. | reverse complement strand
TCGCCGAATAATTTCTTGCTATCATGCAAGACGTAGGGTAAATCTCCGATCGCAAGGAGACACAAATGGTGAAAAAGTCACCGGAAAACACTACTCCCGCAATTGTGGACAACGTAGAGGCGCTTGAGGCTAAGCTCGCTCAGATGCGAGAGGCCCAGGCGCTTTTTGCTACGTACACGCAGGAGCAGGTCGACAAGATCTTCTATGAGGCCGCCATGGCCGCCAACAAGGCTCGTATCCCGTTGGCGAAGATGGCCATCGAGGAGACCGGCCGCGGCGTTCTTGAGGACAAGGTCATCAAGAACCACTACGCCGCAGAGTACATCTACAACGCTTACAAGAACACCAAGACCTGTGGTGTCCTGGAGCGCGACGAGGCCTACGGCATCACCAAGATCGCCGAGCCCATCGGCATCGTGGGCGCCGTCATCCCGACGACCAACCCCACCTCCACTGCGATCTTCAAGACGCTGATCAGCCTGAAGACCCGCAACGGCATCATCATCTCCCCGCACCCGGCAGCCGCCAAGTGCACCATCGCCGCCGCCAAGCTCGTGCTCGACGCCGCCGTCAAGGCCGGCGCCCCCGAGGGCATCATCGGCTGGGTCGATGTCCCCTCCATCGAGCTGACCAACATGGTCATGCGCGACGTCGACATCATCCTCGCCACCGGTGGCCCGGGCATGGTCAAGGCCGCTTACTCCTCGGGCAAGCCCGCCCTGGGCGTTGGCGCCGGTAACACCCCGGTCATCATCGACGACACCGCCGACGTGCTGCTCGCCGTCAACTCCATCATCCACTCCAAGACCTTCGACAACGGCATGATCTGCGCTTCCGAGCAGTCCGTGACCGTCATCGACACCATCTATGACCAGGTTAAGGCCGAGTTCCAGAAGCGCGGCTGCTACTTCGTCAAGCAGGGTGCCGAGATGGAGGCCCTGCGTGCCGCCATGTTCAAGAACGGCGCCCTCGATCACCGCATTCCCGGCATGGCTGCCGCCAAGATCGCCGAGCTCGCCGGCATCGAGGTTCCCGCCAAGACCAAGATCCTGATCGCCGAGGTCCCCTCCACCGACCCCGCCAAGGAGGAGTTCTCCCACGAGAAGCTCTCCCCGGTCCTGGCCATGTATCACGCCAAGGACTTCCAGGAGGCCGTCGACAAGGCCGAGGACAAGGCGCAGAGCGCGGCCGATGCCGTGAAG
>DXLY01000035.1:317-1561 GCA_019414465.1 Collinsella sp. | reverse complement strand
ACGGAGTTGCCGCCCCAGGAGCCGCAGCCCAGGCCGAGAAGATCAGTCTGTTCGAGCACGTCATGAAGGCCTGCCGTATCGTCATCAACACCCCGTCCTCGCACGGCGGCATCGGTGATCTGTACAACTTTGGCATGAAGCCGTCTCTGACCCTGGGCTGCGGCTCCTGGGGCGGCAACTCCGTCTCCGAGAACGTTGGGGTGAAGCACTTGATCAACGTTAAGACTGTGGCCGAGCGCCGTGAGAACATGCTGTGGTTCCGCGCTCCCGAGAAGGTCTACTTCAAGAAAGGTTCCACGCCCGTCGCCCTCGACGAGCTCGGTACCGTCATGGGCAAGAAGCGCGCCTTCATCGTCACCGACCAGTTCCTCTTCAAGAATGGCAACACCCGCGCCATCGAGGCCAAGCTCGACGAGATGGGCATCGCCCACGACTGCTTCTACGACGTCGAGCCCGATCCGTCGCTGCAGTGCGCACGTCGCGGCGCCAAGCAGATGGCTCTCTTTGAGCCGGACGTCATCATCGCCGTCGGCGGTGGCTCCGCTATGGACGCCGGCAAGATCATGTGGATGATGTACGAGCACCCCGAGTGCAAGTTTGAGGACATGGCCATGGACTTCATGGACATCCGCAAGCGTATCTTCACCTTCCCCGAGATGGGCAAGAAGGCCTACTTCGTCGCCGTCCCGACCTCTTCGGGTACCGGCTCCGAGTGCACGCCGTTCGCCATCATCACCGACAAGGAGACCGGCATCAAGTGGCCGCTCGCCGACTACGCGCTGCTCCCCAACATGGCTATCGTCGACGCCGACAACTGCATGACCGCCCCGCGCGGCCTGACCGCTGCCTCCGGCATCGACGTCATGACCCACGCCATCGAGTCCTACGTCTCCATCATGGCTTCCGACTACACTAAGGGCCTCTCCGAGCGCGCTGCTAAGCTCGTCTTCGAGAACCTGCCCTCCAGCTTCACGAACGGCGCCAAGGACCCGCACGCCCGCGAGGAGATGCACAACGCCTCCTGCATGGCCGGCATGGCCTTCGCCAACGCCTTCCTGGGCCTCAACCACTCCATGGCTCACAAGCTCGGCGCCTTCCATCACCTGCCCCACGGCCTCGCCAACGCCGTCATCCTGACCCGCGTTATGCGCTACAACGCCGCCGAGGCTCCCGTCAAGATGGGTACCTTCTCCCAGTATCCTTACCCCAACGCGCTGCACAACTACGCCGAGATGGCCAAGTAC
>DXLY01000035.1:0-307 GCA_019414465.1 Collinsella sp. | reverse complement strand
CCAAGTACTGCGGCATCGAGGGCAAGGACGACAAGGAGGTCTTCGAGAACTTCATCACGAAGCTCGAGGAGCTCAAGGACTTCATCGGTGTCAAGAAGACCATCGCCGACTACGGTGTTGACGAGCAGTACTTCCTCGACACCCTCGACGAGATGACCGAGCAGGCATTCAACGACCAGTGCACCGGCGCAAACCCGCGCTACCCGCTCATGAGCGAGATCAAGGAGCTCTACCTGGACGCCTACTACGGCCGCGAGCCCCAGGACTACGCCGTCTGCTAGTTTTTAGCACGGTTATTTGCGGCGGG
>DXLY01000034.1:7720-18306 GCA_019414465.1 Collinsella sp. | reverse complement strand
AATTCGTTTACGAAGATCATGGGCTATTTCGATGAGCTCTGGGCGCAGACTGTCGACCCCAAACGACCGGTCAAGCGCATCAACCTAGGCTTTGGCAATCTCATGCCCGAGGAATTCGCTACCGTCGATCTGTTCAGCGACGTCGAGACCGACGAGCGCGAACGCGATCTGGCGCGCGCCGTGTTGGCCGTGAAAGGCAAGTATGGCAAGAACGCCCTGGTCAAAGGATTGAGCTTTACCGCCGGCGCCACCGCACGCGAGCGCAACGATCAGGTAGGAGGACATCGTGCCTAAGCCCCAACAACAACCGATGCGGCCGCCGACCCCATTTGAGCGCCTGGCGGACCCCGAGGGAAGACGCCGCGCCGCCGATCCCAAACTCACCGCCAACGGCGCCGTCCGCGCCGGCCGTGCCGCGCAGTTTATGCCCTTTGCCGCCCTCACGGGATACTACGAGCTCGTGCGCAAACAAGAGATCACCGCCGAGCCAAAATGCGAACTCACGGAAGAAAAAGCCCTCGAGCTTTCGGAAAAGCTCGAGGGCCTCAAACGCGGCGACCTGGTGCGCGTCACCTATTACGATACGTACGGCTATCGTAGCCGCACCGGCATTCTCGACGAGGCACTCCCCGTCTTCAAGCTCCTCAAGCTCAAAGACATCGCCATCGATTTCGATGACATTCAAGATATCGAACTGCGTGGACGAGCCTAGACAAGGAAATGCATCCAAGGCGGCGCTTACAGCGTCATGACGTAGTAACCCGCGTCTTTCACGGCCGTCTCGAGGACACCACGATCAACCGGCTGCTTAGAGCGCACGCGTGCCGTGTGGTCCGCATACGTCACCGTCGCCCACACGCCATCCAGCGCATTGAGGGCATTGGCTACGTTCTGAGCGCAGCCGTCACAGCTCCCTATAGCGATGAGCAGCTCATCGCTATAGGGATAGTGTGACGCATCGGTATCCACCACAGCAACCTTTTTGGCCTTCTTGCCGCTCGCACCATCACTGCAGCAGCTTTTGCCGCGCGTCGATGCGGCAATGCGGCGCAGTCCAAAGAACATACCGACGGCAATTACGGCCAGCACGATGATATTCGCAGGGTTGAGCAAGTCACTCATGCGCTCCCCTTTCAAGTAGCCCTATCTAGATACCCCCATGGGGTGTCCCCATCTTAACCCAAAATCATGTCCGTTCGGTCAATTAGTTTCCCTCTTCAAACTTTTTTGTTGACCATGGCTTACTTTCGTGTATAAGTTTTCCTAGGCTAACAACTGGGGACCCGAAAGGAGCATCGTGACTCGAACCATTGACATCCCAACATACCAAACGGCTGTCGTGCGCAACTGCTCCCCTACGCTCGCAGGTATCAAGCCGGCTTCGCTCTTTACCTATCCCGGCGTTTACGCCAACCAAAACGGAAAACCCAGCGCCGCCCATATCGAAGAGCGACGCTCTCGCCTGCTCGCCGTCATAGCCCAATGCAACCGCGAGCTCCAGCCACTCGGAATCCATATGAGCGTTTTGGTCTGGCGCCCCTGCGGAGCGCTCATCTATGTGTACCGCCCTGCGGACCTCATGCGATACCTCTCCAACCCCCGCGCCACGACGGCGCTTGCCGCCGAAGGTTACGATGTCAACAACCTGCCCGCATCCCTGGTGCATCTCGCCGCGCGCATCACGCTGGCAAGCAGCAATGCCGCAGAAAGCGCCTATGACGGCAGCGTCTGTGCACTCGCGCGAAATAGGCACTGCGATACGGGATGCATGTGCGAGTTCCCCCACGAAATTGGCTATTTTTTGGGCTATCCCTACGAAGATGTCCATCAGTTTATCGTCCAGCACGGCGAAAACTATAAGGTCTTTGGCGCATGGAAGGTATACACAAACGTTGAGCAGGCGCTCACGACCTTCGATTCCTATCGCGCATGCACGCAATACCTTACCTACGTCTATCAACAGGGCTGCACCCTGGGACAACTTGTCCAGGCAACCCGATAGAGCATACAAAACGCGGCCGCACACCGCACAACCGAAAGGAAAACATATGAGCAAGATCGCCGTCGTCTATTGGAGCGGCACGGGCAATACCGAGGCCATGGCAAACCTCGTCGCCGAAGGTGCCACGTCCGCGGGTGCCGAGGCAGAGGTCATCTCTTGCGCCGACTTCTCCGCAGACAAGGCCGCCCGCTGTGACGCCATTGCCTTCGGCTGCCCCGCCATGGGTTCCGAGGAGCTTGAGTATGACGAGTTCCAGCCTATGTGGGACGAGGTCAAGGAGACCCTCGGCGACAAGAAGGTCGTCCTCTTTGGCTCTTATTCGTGGGCAGAGGGCGAGTGGATGGACAACTGGAAGGCCGATGCCGACGAGGCGGGCGTCAACGTCGTCGATTCCGTCATTTGCTACGATGCGCCCGACGATGAGGGCGAGGCGGCCTGCAAGGCTCTGGGAGCGGAGCTGGCCTAACGAAGCCGTCAGAAAGTCGCAAGACAACTGACAGCCGAGCACCGCACAACAACAGTCGCTCATGCCCAAACAAAAACGGGGGCCGGATACTATCCGGTCCCCGTTTGTGATATCGACAACTTCGACGCGCCGCTACGAGATATTGCCCAAGAACGCCTTGGTGCGCTCGCTCTTGGGATGGTCGAAGACCTCACTCGGCGTACCCTCTTCCACGATAACGCCACCGTCCATAAAGACGACGCGGTCGGCGACGTCGCGGGCAAAGCCCATCTCGTGAGTCACGACGATCATGGTCATGCCATCGCGTGCCAGGTCGCGCATGACACCCAGAACGTCGCGGACAAGCTCGGGGTCAAGCGCCGACGTGG
Organism: Collinsella sp.; assembly: GCA_019414465.1. Taxonomy (GTDB): domain Bacteria; phylum Actinomycetota; class Coriobacteriia; order Coriobacteriales; family Coriobacteriaceae; genus Collinsella. Next base: position 15,470 of record DXLY01000034.1, on the reverse strand, counting down.
CCTCGTCAAAGAGCATCACGTGTGGATTCATCGACAGGGCGCGGGCGATGGCAACGCGCTGCTGCTGACCGCCCGAGAGCTGGCTCGGCATAAAGTCGATACGCTCGGCAAGACCGACCTTGGTCAGCTCCTCGACGGCGATCTTCTCGGCCTCTTCCTTGCTGCGCTTGAGCACCTTTTGCTGCGCAAGCATGACGTTCTTTTTGACCGACAGGTGCGGGAACAGGTTGAACTGCTGAAACACCATGCCCAGGTGCGTGCGCACTTTGTTGAGGTCGACACCCTTGGCGCACACATCCACGCCCTCAACGATAATCGAGCCGCTCGTGGGCTCCTCAAGACGGTTGATGCAGCGAAGCATCGTCGACTTACCCGAGCCCGAGGGGCCCAGGACCACGACGACCTCACCCTTGTGCACATCCAGATCGATGTCGCGCAGGACCACGTTATCGCCAAAGGCCTTCTGGAGGTTCTTGATGCTGACGACGACCTCGTTCGAGTTATTGGTTTCGCTCATGATAGGACCTCCTTACAGACCGGCGATGTGATCGGCGGGCGTCGCGACAACCTGTCCGGCGCTCTTGGCGGGACGCTTCTTCTTGGTCTCGGCCGTGCCCAGCAGCCTCGCCTCAAGACCGCTCACCAAGCGAGCAAGCGGCAGAGTAATGACCAAATAGAACAGGGCGGCAACCACATACGGCGTAATGGAGCCCGTCGTGGCCACGATGGTACGGGCGTTCATGACAATCTCGACCACGCCCACGGCGGCGAGCAGCGACGTATCCTTGTAGAGCAGGATAAACTCGCTGGTCAGCGTAGGCAGGACATTGCGGAACGTCTGCGGAATCATAACGTAGAGCAGCGTCTGGAAGGCATTCATGCCCAGCGAGCGAGCAGCCTCGTTTTGACCCTTCGGGATCGACTGAATACCGGCACGGAAGATCTCGCACAGATACGCAGACGAGTTCATGGCCATGACGATGACGCCCAGGACATAATCATCCACCTTGACGCCGGCCAGCGGCAGGCCAAAGAACGCGATATATATCTGCAGGAACGCCGGCGTGCCGCGGATGATATTCACGTAAATGCCGGCAAGGCAACGCAGGATGCGCGACTTGGAAATGCGCATGAGCGACAGCGCGAAGCCAAAGGGAATTGCCAGCGGAAACGCCACGAGCACGATCGAGAGCGACATGAGGAAGCCCTTAAAGACGATCGGCAGGCTCTGGACCAAAATGACCGGGTTCAGGAACAGGCGCAGGAACATATTGGAGTTCCACGCCTCGACCCACGGCTGCTCCTTAAGGTCGGCCAAGAAGTTATCGAATGCCGTCACGCCCTTAATCTCAACCGAGGGCATCTTGGAGATTTTCTTGGTCGAGCCATCGGCCAAGGTATAGGTTCCGCTAAAGGCCTCATCGCCGCCCTCGACAGGGAAGGTCACGCCGTAAACCTCAACGCGGAAATAACCGCCGGCAGGTGCCGTCTCGCCAAAGTCAATCTTGAGCGTCTGACCATCGGCCTTGCATGTAGGCTTCATGGGCGTACGGTCCATGAGGTCCTCGCCCGAGAGCATCGTCAGCCGCGTGTCGTCGGCACCAAACGTCGTGCCGTCGACAAACGTCAGCGAAAGGCCGCTCAGTTCCTCGTCGGCGTCGGCCTGAACTTCCCAGGTAATGCGCGTCTCGGTACCGCCGACCACATCACTGCCCGAACCGGTGTTGGGTCGGGCGGTAATCTTTGTGGTCTCAAGCGCCTGGGCAGTCGAGGGCATAGAAATTCCCGCGCACACCAGCGCGAGCGCCACGGCCATGACGCAGGCTAGCTTTTTGAGCAAGGCGGGCAGTGGAAAACGCTGCTCCGCGGCTCCTTTGTTCAGTCGAGACAAGGTGGCTCCTATCGTAGAAGTTGCCGGCAAAACGAGACGGAAACGCTCTCCGTCAAGAAAAGCGCAAAGGCCCTCTCCGCAAAACGGAAAGGGCCCGCGCGCAATCAAGTGACTATTTTACTTGATGTTGTACTTAGCCATGAGGGCGTCAACGGTACCGTCGTCGGTCAGGTCCTTGATGGCCTGGTTGATATCGTCCTTGAGCTTGGTGTTGCCCTGGTTGATGGCGATGGCGTACTCCTCGCCGGTGCTGATCTGCTTGATGGTCTGGCAGGTGTTGAACTGCTCGGCGGTCAGCTGGCTGGCAACGGATCGGTTGGTGACTACGGCGTCGCCCTTATCGGACTGCAGGGCGCTGAAGCACTCGGTGGCGTCCTTGTAGGGGACGATCTTGGCCTTGGGGAAGTTCTCCTGGGCAAAGGACTCGGCGGTCGAGCCAGACTGGACGATGATGGTAGCATCGGCGTTGTTGAGCTTCTCGCTGTAGTTGTCGGCCGTGATGTCGGTGTTATCGACCTTGGTCACGATAGCCTGATCGTCCATGTAGTAGGAATCGGAGAAAGTGACTTCCTTCTCACGCTCGGGCGTGTCGGTGATAGCCGCGATGGAAACGTCATATTTGGCGCCCGAAGCGACGCCCGGAACCAGCGTGTCAAAGTCATTGTTGACATACTCGACATCCAGGCCCAGCTTGTCGCCGATAGCCTTGATGAGCTCAAGGTCAAAGCCCTGATAGTCGCCGTTGTCGTCCTTATACTCAAACGGAGCGTACTCGGCAGAGGTGCCGACGGTCAGCGTACCGTCCTTGACGAGCGCGTACTCCTTGGAGCCGTCGACCTTCTCGACCTTCACGTCGTCAGAGCCGTTGGAACCGGCATCAGAACCAGAGGTGGCGTTGGACGAGCCGCAGCCCGTCAGAGCGAGGGCGAGCGCCATAGCACCCGTGGCGGCAAATGCGCCAAGCTTCTTCAGCTTCATAATCAGTCTCCTTCCAATGACCCCACGTGATTCAGAGGTCTGCAAAAACTGTGGGTTATTATGCACCCGCTTGGAAGAATCTGCAATCAGAAAACTGATTGAAACAAACCCATAACGTGAATGGAGCACTCCACTTTATGACAGTCATCACTGCTGCAATGACCTTAACAATTTGATTTCAGCCGCATAACCTGCAAGTTCGTTCGGTGTCTCCAAAATGAATGGCAATGCGCGCAAGCGGCCATTCGATACAATATTCTGCATAACCTGCATACCGCCGCCAAACTCTTCACTACCCAGGTAGCCCTTGCCGATACACTCGTGGCGATCCTTATGGGCGCCGCAGGGATTCTTGGAGTCATTGATATGCACGGCGCGCAGGCGTTCGATACCCACCACACGATCGAACTCGTCAAGCACACCGTCAAGATCGTGGACGATGTCATAGCCGGCGTCATTCACATGGCAGGTGTCCAGGCAAACGCCCAACTTGGCCGACAGCTCGGGGCGCTTGTCGGCAACGCCCTCGATGATGAGCGCCAGCTCCTCAAAGCTGCGGCCCACCTCGGTGCCCTTGCCGGCCATGGTCTCGAGCAGCACCGTCGTCTGCTGCCCCTCAAACATCACCTGGCACAGGGTGTCGACGATCATCTGAATGCCGGCGTCGGAGCCCTGCCCCACATGCGCACCGGGATGGAAGTTGTAGTAGTTGCCGGGCAGCGCCTCCATGCGCCGCAGGTCCTCTGCCATGGCCTCCAGGGCAAACTCGCGCGCCCGCTCTTTGGCTGAGCAGGGGTTATAGGTATACGGGGCATGAGCCACGAGTGGGCCAAAATCATTTTGCGCCATAAGCTCGCGCAGGGCGGCCACGTCATCCATGTCAAGATCTTTCGCCTTGCCGCCGCGCGGGTTGCGCGTAAAGAATGCAAAGGTATTGGCGCCAATTGACAACGCCGTCTCTCCCATCGCCCGATAGCCCTTCGTCGTGGATAGATGACACCCGATCGTCAGCATCCCCAGCTCCCCCTCATCAGTTGCGGTGAAATAGTTCCTGTCGATGCCTTATTCTGCCGCAAACAGGAACTATTCCACCGCAAGTTATAAAAGGGGCATCAGAGATGCGGGGCACCAAGCACTACGGCTACGGGCGCCGGCGTCATGATCCCTCACGCGTCAGCGCCAGGTCCTAGAGGGCTAGACGGATTGCTTCGATAATACGCGCGCAGCGCTGTGTGGCGGCAAGGGGCATGACGGGACTCTCGAGTTTCCCCGCCCGGATGAGCTGGGTCGCATGCTGGATTTCGCCGTAGAAATCATCGACCTCAAACGGGGCATTTATTTCGAGCATTCGTCCGTCGGAGCACTTCACATGGGCGAGTTCGGGGCGATGAAGGCGCTCGATTTCCAACGAGCCCCGCTCGCAGGCAATCGTTAAGCGGCTTTCATATGCTGCTTTGCCGTCGACCACCATATGAATGGGTATACCGCCGACACTCATATGGATCTCATCGGCCCAATCCACGCGGCCGCCCGATACGTCACGCCAGCGAACTTCACGGGACGAAACCTCGCACGCGCCCGCGAGCAAATCCTCAAACCAACCGACCGCATAGCAGCCCATGTCATATAGACAGCCACCCTGCAACGGGTCGAGCAGATAACTCGAAGGAGGCTCACCATAATCGAGTTTTTGCACGCTTTCAATCGAGACAATACGGCCGAGCTCGCCCGACGCAAGCAAGACCTTCACGCGAGTATGCATCGGACAAAACCGATTTTTCATCGCCTCCATAAACGGCACACCGCACTCACGGGAAACGGAGGCGATCGCATGGGCCTCTTCTTCATTCAAAACGGCCGGCTTTTCGCACAGCACGGCCTTTCCCGCGCGCAGTGCCCGACAGACCCAATGCGCATGCATGCCATGTGGAAGAGCCAAGTAGATTGCGTCGACATCGGGGTCGGCAATCAGCGCATCATAAGCCGCATCGCCGCTATCGTCAGCCGTGGCATAACTGTGCGCGGCATCAATCGAAAACGCTCGGCAAAATTCCTCGACATGTGCAGGAGTGCGGCCGGCCGCAGCCACCAGCCGTGCCCCGTCGACCTTCTTGAGCGACGATGCAAATCGATGAGAAATGCGTCCAGCGCCCAAAACGCCCCAACGAACCTCACGTAAATCATCACATGAATCCCGATGGCCCACGACAGCCCCCTTCAGTTGCGGTGAAATAGTTCCTGTCGATGCCTTATTCTGCCGCAAGCAGGAACTATTCCACCGCAAGTTATAAAAGGGTCACGAGGAGCGCGTTTTGCCGAAGGCCTTAAGCACCGCCGTCACGGGGCCAGGCTGAAAACGGCGGCGTACGTCGTCCAAGCGCCCGGGGATATCGATGTGCTGCGGGCAATGCCGCGCGCATTTGCCGCACTTGACGCAATTGCTCACCAGCTTGGGCTCGTTCGTCCGCACCGCGCTCGCCGTAAAGTATTGAGACAGCCCCGTAAACCAGCTGTGCGCATAGCTTGCGTTGTAGGCAGCAAAACACCCAGGGATATTGATGCCTTTAGGACACGGCATGCAATAGCCGCATCCCGTGCAGGGCACGCGATTCGATTTTTCAAACTCCCTCAGCACGCGTGCGATGGCATCGAGCTGAGCAGCCGTCATCGAATCCGGCAGGGCCCGATCGGCCAACGCCGCGTTCTCATCCACTTGCGCGATATCGGTCATACCCGAAAGCAGCATCGTCACCTGAGGATGGTTCCACACCCACGAAAGCCCCCAGGCGGCCGGAGTGCGCAAATGCGGGTCACGGGCGCCATCGAGCACAGCGCGTGCCCGCGGCGGAAGTTTGCCCGCTAGACGACCGCCCAGCAGTGGCTCCATCACAAACACCGCAAGACCGCGCTCCGCAGCCGCCATGAGTCCTGCCGTTCCCGCTTGGTAACGCTCGCCGGCATAGTTGTACTGGATCTGGCAAAAATCCCAGTCATATGCGTCAAGCACCGTCAGGAAATCCGCCGCGCTGCCGTGATACGAAAAACCAATCTGGCGAATGCGCCCCGCCGCCTTTTGACGCGCGATCCAGTCCTCGATGCCCAACGCCACCACACGTTTCCACTGGGCGGGCGAGGTGATGTTGTGCATAAGGTAATAGTCGATATGGTCAGTCCGCAGCCGACGCAGCTGTTCGTCAAAGAACCGGTCGAAATCCTCCGCGCATTTGCACGAAGCATGCGGCAGCTTGGTCGCGAGCAAAACCTGGTCGCGTAGGCCTAGGCGCTCAAGCGAAGCGCCCACGCAAGCCTCGTTGCCGGGATAGAGATAGGCCGTGTCCAGGTAGTTAATCCCCTGCTCCACTGCACGGGAGATGATGGCGTCGGCTGTCTTCGCATCCGGGCGTCCCGGCGCACCGGGAAACCTCATGCAGCCCAGCCCCAACGCCGAGATACGGTTACCGCTTTTGGGGTCAACGCGATATTGCACGGCCCCTCCTCCCCCATCGAAGCCCTGATAAGGCGAAACAAACCTGTCACGTCATCGAAGCACATCGGAATCGCAATCGAGAACGTATCGTAACGCAGCAGAAATCAGGCCGTCACGGCACCGCTTTAACATCAGCAAAAAGCCCGATGAAAGGAGGCAAGCGTGGCCACGCGTGAGGACGCCTACCCCTATCCCGGCGAGCAATACATCCTCTCGGTCGACTGTTACCAGACCGAGATCATGGACCATCTGGACGAGCTTCCCGCCACAGGCGCCGTCATCTTCTGCACCTTCCCCAAGGCGCGCGATGGCGTTGGATATCCCGCACGCGTTTTTGCCATCTGCCCCGCGGCATAAGTTCTCATGCGTTTGTTCTTCTAAATTCCGCCTCCGGTGCACGCTACATGCTCCAGCGGCATACAATCCACCGGGCGCTCCGCACGCGGGCGCCTTTTTGTGAGGAGATGATTCACGTGCAGATCAACAAGGTTGCCTTTATCGGCAAGGGCGGCGTCGGGCTACTCTACGGCAGCATGATCGCCCAGGCACTCGGCGACGATGCCGTCGAATACGTCATGGACGACGCCCGTTTCGAGCGTCACGCAGGCGACGCCCTTACGGTCAACGGCGAGCCCTGCGCACTCAAGTCCGTGCGCGTCAGTGAGGCAACGCCCGCCGATCTGGTCATTCTCACGGTCAAGACGACGGGACTCAACCAAGCACTCAAGACTATGGAGCGCGTCGTGGGACCCAACACGCTCATCGCCTCGCTGTGCAACGGCATTACGAGCGAGCAAAAGATTGCCGAGCGCTTTGGCTGGAAGCACACCGTCCTGGGCATCTGCCAGGGCATGGATGCCGTGTTCCTCGACGGAGAGCTCACCTTTACCAATGCGGGCGAGATTCGCTTTGGCGCGGCAGCGGGCACCGAGCCCGCAACCGTCACCGCCATCGACGAGCTCTACACACGCTGCGGCATCGCCCATACCGTCGAGAGCGACATTGCGCACCGCATGTGGGCCAAACTCATGCTCAACGATGGTATCAACCAGACGTGCATGGCCTACGGCGGAACGTATGGAAGCGCCACAGAGGCCGGCTCCGAGCAGCGCCGCTGCTTTGTCTCCGCCATGCGAGAGACACTTGCGGTCGCCAATGCCGAGGGCATTGAGCTGACCGAGGCAGACCTGACGCAGATGGTGCACCTCATCGAGGGAATCGACCCCACCGGTATGCCCTCGATGGCGCAGGACCGCATCGCACAACGAAAGACCGAAGTCGAGGAGTTCGCGGGCACCATTTGCCGCCTGGCCGCCAAACACGATATCCAAGTGCCGCAAAACGATTGGCTCTACCAGAGGATTCGCGAAATAGAAGGCAGCTGGTAGCCTCGG
>DXLY01000034.1:0-7710 GCA_019414465.1 Collinsella sp. | reverse complement strand
CCGTCATTCGCGAAGGCCTGTTGCATTTAGCTCGAGGCTAAAACTGAGGCTTATTTTGCGATTCCGGAACCTCGTCCTCGTCATCGCGGCAAAGTAGCACGCCGGCGCTTCCCGGCAACGCCGCTGCAATCAAGGCGCCCACAATCACAGGAGCGGCGCCCGTAGCGGACTGCAAGCCGGCAGTTAACGCCGCCGTCGGACCAAGGCATCCGATCAAAAGGGCAACGACGGCAATAGCGACATCTCGAGCGTTCATGGAACCACTTCCTCCACGAGAAAGACTTTGTTTCTCGTGACTTAGTGTGCCCCGCGCCCATATGCGCGGCGTACTGCCACGGTAAGCGCTCTGTTAACTCAAATGCATACATAGAACGGGCGCCCTTACGTTGCCCTAAAGCTCGGTAAAGACGCCCGTCCGCCAAATATCCGTGATGCAGAAAAATTACCAGCCAGTGTAGTAGTCGGTGGTTCCGGCAGCGCAGCCGGAGTCATAGACCTTGCACTCGCCCTTGGATCCGGTAAACGTGGAGCCCTGAGCCTTATCGCCCGCGGCCACGACGTAGTAACCATCGGAATCGCGCCAAAAGCCCTCGGAATCCTGGGTCCACTCGCCCGTGCGGTGGTGATACAACACGTTGCTGCTGTAATAGGTCTCACGACGACCGTTATAGTTATTGACGCCGCTCGAGCGCGTCAGGCCCGAGCCGTTCGCGTAATACGCAGCAGACGCGTAAGACGAGCCGGAGCCGGCGTTGTAATACGAAGCCTGAACGGCCTCAGCGGCCCCGGCTTCGGCAGCCGCAGCCTCGAGCGCCTCGCGCTTAGCATCCTCGAGCGCGGAGCGAAGCTCGTCGAGCTCGGCCGACTTCGCGTCGACCTCCTCCATCGTCAAAAGACTGCCCGCACCATCGATACAACCTTGCAGTACAGCGCGCTCGTCATCGGTGGCATAGTCGCCGTACATGTTCATGATGATCTGGGCGCGGACCTCCAGGGAATCGCGCTTGGCCCCCATAGAGGCGTTCCACTCCTGCATGGAGCCAAAGCCGTCGCCGCGATAGTCGACGGGCTGCATCAGCGTCGCCTCGGACGGCGTGGATCCGACCGTATCGGATAGTGTTGCCGCGTGGGCATCAGTTGCGCCGGCGCCCGTCAAAAGTGCCACGGTCAGAGCGGCGGAAAGGGCGGCGGCTTTCGGTTTTCGTGAATCAATCCTCATGTAGCTGGAAACCTCCGTAGTGCGTTTTTGCTGCGTTTGAGCTGCGTGTGATTCGATCGCGCTGCATAGTACCCCGAGCAAATCGCGACCTGCGGTTTTTCTCAAAAGGCGCACGTCATTTGCGTAAAACTCACATCCTCTCAACAGGAGTTTTCCACATCTCGATTGCATAAAGCGTGCCAAAAACCCTGTTTTTGCACCCTCTCTATGCAAAAAAGGCGCCTGTGCGACCATTGTTCGCACAGGCGCCTTGAGCAGGCATTTTATGCAGTTATACCTATCGAGTCGCAAGGGGTCCTTGCACAAGTCGCCTTACTCGTCCAGTGCGGCAAAGGCCTGCTTCAGATCCCAAATGATGTCCTCGGCGTTCTCGGTACCGATGGAAAGACGGATCGTGGAGGGCGTGATGTCCTGCTCGGCGAGCTCCTCGGCAGAGAGCTGGGAGTGCGTGGTGGTAGCCGGGTGCACGACGAGCGACTTGACGTCGGCCACGTTGGCGAGCAGCGAGAACACCTGCAGATGATCGATGAACTTCCAAGCTGCCTCCTGGCCACCCTTAATCTCAAAGGTAAAGATCGAGGCACCGCCGTTGGGGAAGTACTTCTGGTACAGCTCATGGTCGGGATGCTCGGGCAGGCTCGGGTGGTTCACCTTGGCAACGTGGCTGTCACCGGTCAGGAACTCAACGACCTTCTTGGTGTTCTCGACATGACGGTCAACGCGCAGCGACAGAGTCTCGGTGCCCTGGAGCAGGACCCAGGCGTTGAACGGGCTGATGCAGGCACCCTCGTCACGCAGCAGGATAGCGCGGACATAGGTTGCAAAGGCGGCGGGACCGGCAGCCTCGGCAAACGAAACACCGTGGTAGGAGGGGTTGGGCTCAGCGATCTGGGCGTACTTGCCACTCGCCTTCCAATCGAAGTTACCGCCGTCGACGATCACACCGCCCAGCGAGGTGCCGTGGCCGCCGATAAACTTGGTTGCGGAGTGGACGACGATGTTGGCACCATGCTCCAGCGGACGGAACAGATACGGGGTGCCGAAGGTGTTGTCGACGACAACCGGCAGGCCATGCTTCTTGGCGATCTCGGAGATGGCGTCGATGTTGGGGATGTCGGAGTTGGGGTTACCGAGCGTCTCGAGATAGATGACCGTGGTGTTGTCCTTGATGGCGCCCTCGACCTCGTCCAGGTTATGGGCATCGACGAAGGTGGTCTCGACACCAAACTGGGAGAGCGTGTGCTCCAGCAGGTTGTAGGAACCGCCGTAGATGGTCTTCTGGGCGACCACGTGGTCACCGGCCTGGGCGAGGGCCTGCAGGGTATAGGTGATGGCGGCGGCGCCAGAGGCGACGGCGAGGCCAGCAACGCCGCCCTCGAGCGCAGCGATACGGTCCTCGAAGACGCCCTGGGTGGAGTTGGTCAGACGGCCGTAGATGTTACCGGCGTCGGCAAGACCAAAGCGGTCGGCGGCGTGCTGGGAGTTGCGGAACACATAGCTCGTGGTCTGGTAGATAGGCACGGCGCGGGAGTCGGATGCGGGGTCGGCGCTCTCCTGGCCAACATGAAGCTGCAGGGTATCGAAACCAAAGGTGTGCTCGGGGTTGTTGATGAACTGGCTCATGATGATCTCCTTGATCGAACGAAAGTAAATAAATAAGAGAGAAGTAAGTCGCTGTCTCCTGATCACGCCGACGGGCGCAAACAGGAGCCCGGCATTCGTCTTGGTAAGCAGTTCATATGCGGTCCTCCTTTTGACATCCCGGTTCCGTGGTCGGCTTAATTACCTACCGCCTTTGTGTGTTTTGAATAGTACGAGCATTGTTTCGCTCGGTCAATCACTTAAAAGCGCTAACCTGTTATCGGTTTTTTAGATAGATATCGAAAGGACGGGCACCGATGACACTCCAGCAGCTTCGTTTTCTTATCGCCGTGGCAGAGTCCGGCTCAATCAACGCCGCAGCTCAGCGCCTCTATACCGCTCAGTCCAACATCTCAAACGCCGTCAAAAGCCTAGAACAAGAGCTCCATCTGGAGATCTTTACGCGCTCCAGCCGCGGCGTCACGCTCACCAACGACGGCACCGAGCTTTTGGGCTATGCGCGCCAGGTCGTAGAGCAGGCCGACATGCTCGAGGCACGCTACGAGGACGGTGGCACCCCGCAAGCCCGCCTCGCCATTTCCGCCCAGCACTACGCCTTTTCGGTCGAGGCCTTTGTCAACGTAGTCGAGCGCTGCCGCGACAGCAAGTTCGAGTTCATCATGCGCGAGACCACCACATCGCAGATCATCGATGACGTCCGTGCGTTTCGCAGCGATATCGGCATTCTGTATCTGGATGACTTTAACGCCCGCGTTCTGCAGAAGGCCTTCGCCGATGCCCGCGCAAGCTTCCATCCCCTATTCGACGCGACGGTCCACGTCTTCGTTAGCGAGCGCCACCCGCTCGCACGCCGCCCGCAGCTGTCCCTTGCCGACCTCACGCCCTATACGCGCTACAGCTTTGAGCAGGGAACCTCAAACTCCTTCTATTACGCCGAGGAACCTTTTAGCTATATCCCTTGCGACCGCAACATACGAATCTCGGACCGCGGAACACTTACCAACTTACTTATCACGTCGAACGGTTACACCCTGTCGACCGGTGTCCTCTCCAATGAAATGCAATGGGGCATGGCATCGATCCCGCTAGCAGACGCCCCAACGATGCGCGTTGGCTACATTATGCACGACGAGCGCAAGCCCTCTCTCCTCTTGCAGCAATACCTCGACGAGCTCAACCGCATCATCCATGCCAACTAACAGTCGGAAGACGGGGTAGAAATCGTAGATTGCTGGCCCCCGGCGGGCATGGCGCTACAATGGTCACTCACATGAAATGCACTCAACGAAAGGAAGCCCGTGAAGGTCATCATCTACACCGACGGCTCGGCCCGATCAAATCCGGGACGCGGCGGCTACGGCGCCGTGCTCAAATACACCAACCCCGCCGGCAAGACCTTCACCTCCGAGCTTTCGCGCGGCTACGCCAAGACCACCAACAACCGCATGGAACTCATGGCGGTCATCGTGGCGCTCGAGGCGCTCAACCGCCCTTGCGAGGTCGAAGTCCATTCCGATTCGCAGTATGTCGTCAACGCCTTTAACAAGCACTGGATCGACGGCTGGAAAAAGCGCGGATGGAAAACCGCCAACAAGCAACCCGTCAAGAACCGCGACCTGTGGGAGCGCCTACTCACCGCCAAAAGCAAGCACAAGGTTGATTTCATCTGGGTTAAGGGTCACGCCGGTCACGAGCTCAACGAGCGCTGCGATGAGCTCGCCACCACGGCGGCCGACGGCAGCAACCTCGATATCGACGCCGGCTTTAACGAGAGCGACCTGTAATAGCGTTTTCGCGCAGCTTTATATCCCCACGCGCTACACTCATCCTGTAGACCAAACAACGCAAGGGGGACGTATGCTGCGCATCGCGACCATCGGCACATCCATGATCACCGACGACTTTATCCAAGTCGTCAACGCCAACGACCAAGCCGCGTTTGTGGGCACGCTTTCACGCGATGCCAATCGCGGTGCCGCCTTTACCGCCGAGCGCGGTGGCGAGCGAAACTTTACTTCACTCGATGAGCTCGCGGCAGCTGCCGACGTCGACGCCGTCTATATCGGCAGCCCTAACGCACTTCACTACGAGCAGGCCCTTGTCTGCATCGCCGGTGGCAAGCACGTCATCGTCGAGAAGCCCTTCTGCGCCACCGAAGCGCAGGCGCTGGAAGTCTTCCGCGCTGCCGAGGCAGCAGGTGTCGTGGCCCTCGAGGCCATGCGTCCCCTCCACGACCCCGCCTTCCACGCCATCGAGGACGCCCTGGGCGAGATCGCCCCCATCCGCCGCGCCTCATTGCGCTTTGGCAAATATTCCTCGCGCTACAACGAGATTCTCGCGGGACGCGCCACCAATATCTTCGACTGCAATATGGCATCGGGTTCCCTCATGGACATTGGCGTCTACACCGTCGAGCCCATGGTCGAGATTTTCGGCATGCCCTCCGGCCTTACGAGCATGGCTACTCTGCTCGACCCCGCCACGCGACAGCTCACGCACGGCCCCATCGACGGCTGCGGTTCCATCCTCGCCAGCTACGGCGGTGGCCGTATCTCCGTCGAGCTCGCGCACTCCAAAATAACGAATGACCTGCTACCCTCGCAGATCGAAGGCGAGCGTGGCACTATCCAGATCGACCATCTGTCCACGCCCCGCAATGTCCGCATCGACTATCGCGGCGATGTCGTACGCGGCTCGGCGACCGAGGCACCGCGCGAACAGGGCGACAACGGCCGCGTGCTCGACCTGCCCAAATCGAGCAACACTATGGAATACGAACTCACAGACTTTATCACCGCCATCGGCGGCATCGATAACGTTAAGGAAGAGATTTGGGAGACCCCGGCGGGACGTCACGAACTTGGCCACTACCGCGATGTCACGCTCGTCTCATTGCGCATCATGGATGCCGTGCGCCAGCAGGCCGGCATTACCTTCCCGTCCGACGCAGGCAAGCAGGCCTAGCGATGGGCTTCTTCGATGCGTTCTTCTCCAGCGTCACCGGCGGCAGTCGAGAGCCTCAAAAACCATCAAACATCGAGCTCGAGTTGCGCCGCAGGCTTACTGTGCTCGCAAGCGACGAGGCCACTCAAGACACTCCCCTGCGCTATTTCCTGCGCTGGGCGGGGCAAGTCCAGGGCGTTGGTTTTCGCTTTACCAACACCAACCTCGCGCAGGCACGCGCACTCACCGGCTGGGTGCGCAACATGGAAGACGGCTCGGTCGAGATGGAGATACAGGGAGCTCCGGCAAACATCCTATCTCATCTCGAGGCGCTTCATGCCTCCTACGAGCGCATGGGAACGCGTTTTCGCCTCGTAGAAGCCCAGGCCCAAGCCCCACTTGCCAATGAAGACAGTTTCATTCCTCGTTATTAGTATTGTGTGCTAAATACGGTATCATTTACCTACGACCGTTGATAGAAAAGAGGCGAGGCGCATGGCGGTGCAAAGAAGAAACACCAAGCAGCGGAAGCTGGTTCTTGACGCCGTGCGCCAAAGCTATAACCACCCCACCGCCGATGAGATCTACAACGCCGTGCGCGCGCAGGATGACAAAATCAGCCGCGGTACGGTCTACCGCAATCTCAATCTCTTGGCCGACGCCGGGGAGATCCTCTCCATCAAGACACCGGGCGGCAGCCGCTTCGATCGCACCATCGAGCCGCATGCGCATATCATCTGCACCTCGTGCAGCCGCGTCATCGACGTACCGCTCCCCTTCGATGCCCAACTCGACGCCAAGGCGTCCGAGCAAATCGGCTGGAACGTCACCTCGCACTACACCATCTTCGAGGGCCTCTGCCCCAACTGTAGGTAGATTTTGGGACATGCCTACTCAGCAAGTAGACGACGCAGCTCTTCTTCAACCGCGCGCACGTAGCGGACACGGTCATTGACACCGCGCATGCTGGGATTGCAGTCCTCCATCAGATAGGGATGGCCCACCACGTTGAGCATGTCGCGATCGTTTTCGTTATCGCCAAACGCCATCATTTCGTTAGGTGAGATCCCCAGCGCGCAACCATAATCGGCAAGCGCGGACCCTTTGCCCGAATCAAAGCCGATAAAATCGGTCCATTCGGTTCCCGACGTCATCACGTCGACACGGTCGCTAAAGAGGCGCTCGAAATACTCCAGCGCCGCCGGCTGCTCTGTCTCGGGCGTTTGAAACGCAATCTTAATGACATCCTCGTCGATGTCCTCGGGACGGTCGACCACCGCCACATCGCAGTGGACCTCATAGCGCAAATGGTCGACGAACGCATCGTTGCCGCTCATGGTGTAGAGGTGCCCCTCGCACGAAAGGGTCACGTCGGCATGGGGAAAGGCGACCACGGCATTCGCGATATCCATAGCAAGGCTACGCTCCATGGAACGCTTGACAACGGCATGCCCCTCGCTCATCACCAGGGCTCCGTTTTCGCACACATAGGCGAGCTCATCGGCCACCGGGGCAAACAGATAGCGCAAGCTCGCATATTGACGGCCGCTCGCCGGCATAAACACGATACCGCGACGATGCAGCTCATCGATGAGCTCAAAGGCCTCGGAACGCGGCTCGCGCTCCCCCGGATGCAGCAACGTGCCGTCCAAATCGCAGGCGATCAGCTTGATTCCCTCAAGACCCATATGCTTCCCCCAAAGTCTCTCATCAACAGCAAGACGGACTTTGAATGGCAATCCCTCAAAGCCCGTCTTGCGCATACGCGCGCTTAGCCGCGCGTCTTTTTTACGATCGTAAAGTCTGAAGCCATACTCACAACAACATCCGCCGCGCTCGATGCAAAGCGTCGACTGGCATCGAGCTCGCGTGCGACCACCGAGAGCCGAACGCCCCCAATACCCCGGAGCATACGACCCAAAACCGGTTGCACCGGCGTATACATG
>DXLY01000033.1 GCA_019414465.1 Collinsella sp. | reverse complement strand
TGCTCAATCAGGGCCTCGAGCTCCTCGCCCGAAACCTGCGCGGGCAGCAGGCTCTCCAGAATCTTGACCTGCTCGGTCAGGTTGTCGGTACGCTCCTGGTCGGTGCCGGCCTTGATGGACATCTCCAGCGTCTCGCTCGTCTGCTTGATCAGACGCTTGATCATGCTGTTGACGTCTTCCTCGGTCACATCGCGGCGCTCGTTAACCTCGATATTCTTCACCTCGGCCTTGACCTGGCGAATGATGGACAGGCGAACCTTGTCCTTGGCCTTCATGGCCGCGATCATTTCTTTCTGCAGCTCTTCGTTGGTCATCTGCAAATCCTCTCTAATAGCGTGGGCGGCACTCACGCGAACACCGCCCCATGGTTACTCAGTCTTCGACGAATCGTCGGTCGAACTCTTGGTGACGCCCTTCAGACTCACGTTATAGGGTACGTCCTTGGGCATGGGGTTGACGGTGATGTCGGCATCCTTCTTGTACTGCTCCAGCCACTCGCTGTACGCGGTGCTGGCCGCTTGCGTCTTCACCACGTTGGAGACGTACTTCTTGATGGCCTTGGGCACCTGGTTGATGTCATCGACCTGATTATCGACATGGAAGTAGTCGGTGCACTTGATGATGTGGTAGCCATAGGTCGACTCGACGACTTCGCTCACGTCGCCCTTGTTGAGTCCCTCGAGCGCCGTCTGGTAGCTGTCGACGAAAGTGGTGAGCTTATCCCAGCCCACATCGCCCTTCTTCTCCTTGGAACCGGCGTCCTCGGAGTACTGCTCAACGGCGCCCTCAAAGCTCAGCTCGCCGGAGTTGATCTTGTCCAGGCACTCCTGCGCCTTGGCCTTGGCGGCGGCCTTGTCCTCGTCAGATGCGTCGGAATCAACCTTGATCAGGATGTTTGAAGAGCGGCGGGCATCGTTGTAGTTAGACAGGTTCTCGTTGATGTAATCGACGATCTCACTGTCCTTGGGCTTACTGGTGGGTGCCACGGCGTCCTTGAGCTTCTGCTGCGCCAGGCCCTCCTTGAGCGAGTCCTTGTAGGTGTCCTCGGTATAGCCGTAGGTCTTAAGCGTCTTCTTAAAGGCTTTGGCGCCGCCGGCACTCTTGCAGGCGTCCTTCCAAGCCTTCTCGACCTCCTCGTCCGAGACGGTCACGCCGTTTTCCTTCTGCGCTTGCTGAAGCAGGATCTGCTGCGCGTAGGAGTCGATGAGCTGCTTGCGATACTTCTTGGGTGTGAGGTCGTTGTCGACCAGGTACTGCGCCCAGTCCTTGTCCTTGGTGTAGCCGTAGGACGTGCGCATACTCATGATTTGCTTGGTCACGGTGTCCTCGGTGAGGTTGGTGCCGTTGATAGTTGCAGCAACACCGCCGGTAAGCTTGTAGCTCGAGGTATCCTCTGCCTGCGACATGAGACCGGAGCATGCCATGGCCGAGACCGAGAGCAGCATCGCCAGCACGCCGATGACCACCAGGACAATCTTGACGGTCTTGGACACATAGGTCTTGCGCTGCTTCTTGCGAGAGCTAGAGGCGGCGCGAGCCTGCTGCTCGGGCGTCGGCTCGGGTGCGGGGTTCTTTTTCTTATTTGCCATAGTTGGCCTTTCGCATAACGAATCGAACAAACGCCATTGTGTCACAACGCGGCCCCCGCGACACGCTTGGTGCATTGGGGGCAGGTTAATCTGCACCATTTTGGTGCAAAGGGGGCAGATGTGGCACTTGGCACTTGGGGACTGTCCCTTACTGCCGGCAGAAAAGGAACGTCCCCAAGTGCCGACTCAGCCCCACCTTAGAAGTGACGGCGGATGGCGTCGACCATGCCCTGGGACGTGGTCTGGCCGAGCACGTCGGCTGCGGCATCGGCGTCCATAAAGATGTTCATGAGCGCCTGCAGGGCCTCGACCTGGCCGCCCGGCTCGGCGATGCCCAGATTGATGACGATCTGCGCCGGCACCGGAGCGCCCATGTCAGCCATAGCGTTGAATGTCACGGGCGCGGCGGGCTTCACCACCGCGATATAGGGCTTGGCCACAAACCCCGGATCGGTATGCGGAATGGCAATGTTTGCCGCCGGCATGGCAAGACCCGTGGGATAGGCATCCTCGCGCGTGCGAACGGCGTCGAGCCAACCGGATGCAATGTAGCCACGTGGTGCAAGCTCGCCCTCAAGCCGCGCGAACACCTCATCCGGCGTCGCACACTCCCAATCAAAAAACACCAGCTCAGGCGTAAACAGCGCTTCGTTATTACCAGACATAAGCCGCCTCCTTCTTTTCATTCCCTGTCTTTAGGCCCAATACGGAATATACCTTTTGTATTTGGAACCCGCGTCCTCGTCCTCTTCCTTTATCAATGCCTCTTCCAGGCACTCTTTGATTAGACGAGACATCGCCACCGTGTTTTTCTTTTCATCGGAAAGTCCAAAACGCTCTCGCAGCGACTGATTGCTCATCGACTCACCTTGGGCATACAAAAGACAGGCATGCCAGTACACGGCGTTTTTTCGCTCACTTTTTTTCATTCGAGTATACGGACAGTCGCAATAGAGCGTCACGAGCGTTCCCAGCCCGCCCTCACTCTTGATAACCGGTGAAGGCATGCCGGCTTTTTCGAGCGAATCTACGATTAAATCCCAGCCTGTACCGCCTTCTTCGCAAAGATCCATTTGGCGCATGAGGGACGCTATCATCGAATTTCGCGTTTTCGGCTGGGCGTTGAGCACTCGTTCTGCCGGAATAAGCGTTGTCCCGGGATTAGAGAACTCAATGCGATTGTCGTAAATCGCAACAAGAGGCCCCGCCGTATTGTCAGCAATGTCTTGATGAATCACGGCGTTTGATAGTAACTCGCGAATCGCCCTTTGAGGATAAGCCGTCTGAATACGTCGAAATGCGCCATCCAGTGCCTCAACAGCCGGAATCATCGACATGACCAGCTGTTCAGCCTGTGGAAGCGCCAAAGCGTAGCCCTTGTCGATTTCAGTATCCCCGACAATGTCAAAACTGCCTTTTCCCGCATATCGCACGATTCGCAGCATGCGTTTCCTGAGCTCCGGGTAGCGAGAGAGCTTTTTTCCCACCAGAAGCATTCCCAAGCGCGTCACACTATATCGGCCGTTATCTTGACGACGAATCAGCTCTTGTTCACAAAGAGCAAGCATCACTCCGTCCAAATCGACAGGTCTTCTCAATCTGCACAACTCAAAATACGCATCAACATCTAGTATTTCGGCGACCTCTCGAGATGTCAGATCTCTCTCAACTACAGCGAGCTCCGCGTTCCCTGACTGTAAGCGACGCCACAGCTCCGCCTCTCGTGCACTACCGGGAACCAGTTCTGCCGTCGAAGAGCCCTCTCGAATGTAGGCTGTCTTATCAAAATAGACCGGCTGAGCGCTCGCGGCGTGCACTTTCAACACCACAAAGTGCTTTGTCTCATGATCAATAACCGCAAACTCGTAATTCGCATTGTTTGAGAGCGCAAGCTTGAGCCACATCAAAAGCTCTTGGTTTCCCTTACCCTTTGCGTGATATGGGTTGAACTGGGTGCCCACAAGCTCATGCGTACCGTCGCTCACGCCCCAGATCTTATAGGCATATGCGCGGCCGCAGTAAGCGGCAGCATTGGCAAGCGCCGAGATGTCACGCCCCGTTCTAACGGGATCGCTATTGCCTTCTTTAAATTCAAGCCACTCGGTTTCATCAGGATAACCGACGAGTGAATAAATCAGCTCCATGCCATCTGCTTCACCCATTGAGCCAGCCTCCTTGCGCTCATTTTTGATAACAAAATGTTAAATAGATGATAAATAGAATTATGCGCAATTTGAAGCCGAATGCCAAGTTTTCTGGTCGTTTTCCCAGATAATCTCATGCCGGAAGCTCGGCATTCCACATGAGAGTCGACTACTGTAATTGACAGGCAAGAAGAGCAGCCTATTCAATTCCAGCTAAATCAAGCAGCATAAAGCGCAATAAAAAAGGCGGTTAGGCGTCTTCGATATGCCTAACCGCCTTTACAAGCGGGTAATTATTTCACAGGATCCACGGCGACCTTGCCGCTCTCCAGCACGTGGACGCGGCCGTCGGCGAGCATTTGCACGACCTCGGGATACAGCACGTGCTCAATCGCGTGGATGTGCTCCTCGAGCGTGTCGACATCCCAACCTTCCTCGACAGCCAGCGCGCGCTGGGCGATGATGGGGCCGTTGTCGTAGATCTCGTTGGCAAAGTGCACGGTCACACCGGTTACCTTGACGCCGCGCGCAAAGGCATCGTCGATCGCATGCGCGCCGGTAAAGCTCGGCAGCAGTGCCGGATGCAAGTTGACCACGCGGTTGGGAAACGCCGCCAGCAGCGGCGTGTGCACCATGCGCATGTAACCGGCCATGACCACATATTCGCAGCCGCGCTCGAGCAGCTCGTGCGCGATGATCTCGTCGGCGGCGATGGGGTCGGCATAGACATCCTTGGACAGCGTGAGCGTCTGGATGCCCGCGCGCTCAGCGCGCTGCAAACCCTTAGCCGAAGGACGGCTCGACACCACAAGCTCAATCGAAGCGTTGAGCTTGCCGGCGGCGATCAGATCGATCAGCGCCTGCAGGTTGGTACCCGAACCGCTGATGAGCACACCGATCTTGAGCGGCTCGGCCGTATCGGTGCCGGTCGGACGGGTGTAGGGCACAAAGCCCAGGCTCGCGGCAGCAGCCATCTGCTCGTTAGCGCTCATCGGAGTACACGACCTTACCGGAGCCCTCGACGCACTCGCCCACGCGGAACGGCTTCTCGCCCAGCGCGACCAGGGCCTCGGTCACGGCAGCCTCGTCCTCGGGGGCGACGATCAGGCACAGGCCAACGCCCATGTTGAAGGTCTTGCATGCCTCGTTGGGCGCGAGCTCGGCCTGGCGCGACACGTAGGTGATGACGGGCGGAACGTCCCAACCCATCTCGGCGCCGTTGCGGGTGACCACGGCGTCGACGTCGTCGGCGAGCGCGCGGTTGAGGTTCTCGGTGATGCCGCCGCCGGTGATGTGGGCGATGGCGTGCACCGGAGCGCCACCGCGCAGCAGCTCCAGAATCGGCTTGACATAGATGCGCGTGGGGGCCAACAGGGCGTCTGCCAGCGATGCGCCGCCGAGTTCCTCGAGCGGACGGCTCAGCTCCTCGGCCTTAGCGGCGGCCTCGGGCGTGCCCGGCTTAATACCGTCGACGCCAATGACCTTACGCACGAGCGAGTAGCCGTTGGAGTGCACGCCGGTGGAAGGCAGGCCCAGGATCACGTCGCCGGGGCGGACGTTCGCAGGGTCGAGCATCTTGGGACGGTCGACGACGCCCACGGTAAATCCGGCAAGGTCGTAGTCGGCAGGAGCCATGACGCCGGGGTGCTCGGCCATCTCGCCGCCCACGAGCGCGCAGCCCGCGAGCTTGCAGCCGTCGGCCACACCCTTGATGATCTTTGCCATGTGCTCGGCCTCGATGTGGCCGATGGCAACGTAGTCCAGGAAGAACAGCGGCTCGGCACCCGAAGCCAGAATGTCGTTGACGCACATAGCAACCAGGTCCTGGCCCACCGTCTCGTGACGGTCCATGATCTGGGCGAGCACGAGCTTGGTGCCCACGCCGTCGGTACCGCTAATCAGAATCGGGTCTTCCATATCCTTAAGCGCGGCAGCCGAGAACAGGCCACCAAAGCCACCGATGCCGCCGATGACCTCGGGACGGTTGGTGTCCTTAACCATCTGCTTAATAGCGTCAACGGCGCGGCCGCCCTCGGCGGTATCGACGCCGGCATCCTCATACGTCACATGCTTGCTGTCGCTCATCTGAGCCTTCCTCTCCCACTACCGTCCGCCGCCCGGGCGCCAAACGGTGCTCATAGTTGCGTTCATTTCGGCGCGCGCCATAACAACGCGCGCCGTCATATCAACAAAACAGCAGGTAAAACCTACCAAAATAAACCTGTCCCTTTTTGGCAGGTTTTAGGCCTCGCCGTGTTCCTCTTCCCAGCTGCGATCGTCGTATTTCTCGACCACGGCGTCGTCATCAAAGTGCAGCGGCTTGTCCAGGTTGCGGGGCTTAAAGCCCTCCATGAACTTGTCGCGGCCAAAGCTCTCGGGAATCGCCACGGGGTAGCGGCCGGTAAAGCACGCATCGCAGTAACCGCCCTTGGGCATGACCTTAAGCAGGCCCTCGACCGAAAGGAAGGCCAGCGAATCGGCGCCGATATACTCGCAAATCTCGTCGACCGTCTTGTTGGCGCTGATAAGCTGCGACTGCACGTCGGTATCGATACCGTAGAAGCACGGCCAGATGACCTCGGGCGAGTTGATGCGGATATGAATCTCCTTGGCGCCGGCGTTGCGCAGCATCTTGACGAGCTGCACCATGGTGGTGCCGCGCACGATGGAGTCGTCGATGACGACCAGGCGCTTGCCCTCGATGTTGTCACGCAGCGGGTTGAGCTTCATACGCACGCCCATGGCACGCAGCTCCTGCGTAGGCTCGATAAACGTACGGCCCACATAGCGGTTCTTGATGAGGCCCTCGCCAAAGGGAATGCCACTCTCGTGCGAATAGCCCTCCGCGGGCGGCAGGCCGGAGTCGGGCACGCCGATGACCAGGTCGGCCTCGACGGGCTCCTCATGTGCCAGCTGACGACCCATGTCATAACGGCAGGCGTAGACGCTCTTGCCGTTCATGATGGAATCGGGGCGAGCAAAGTAGACCTGCTCAAAAATGCAGTTAGCAGGCTCTTCGGCGGCAGGCACGCCCTGCTCGGACACAAGGCCCTCGGCGCTGATGCGCAAAATCTCACCGGGACGGACGTCGCGGACGTACTCGGCGCCCACGATATCGAGCGCGCAGGTCTCGGAGGCAACGACCCAGCCGCCGGCGCGCGTGACATGGGTGGTGGCGTCGACCGTCGCGGCGCCGTCCTGCGACGGCAGCTGCGAAACGGATGCGGCATCGGCCTGGTCCAGGCCCTCATCCACCAGCTTGCCCAGCACGAGCGGGCGAATGCCGTGCGGATCGCGGAATGCGTAGAGCGCCTGCTCGTTGATGAGCGTCATGGCGTAGCCGCCGCGCACGAGCTCCATGGTCTTGCGAATGCCCTCGCGCAGATGGCCAGTACGCTGAGTAAAGTAGCCGATGAGTTTGGTCGCGACCTCGGAATCCGAGTTGGAGAGGAACGGTACGCCCAGCTCGATCAGCTGGCGACGCAGCTCGTCGGTGTTGACGAGGGTGCCGTTGTGCGCGAGCGCGATAATGACGCTATTGATGGTAGAGAGGTGCGGCTGAGAGGCTTCCCAGCTCTTGGCGCCGGCGGTGCCGTAGCGCACATGACCCACGGCCAGCTGACCGGAGAGCGTCGACAAGTCGGCATTGGAGAACACGCGGTCGAGCAGGCCCAGATCCTTGCGGACCATAACCGTACCGCCGTCACCAACGGCGATTCCCGCCGATTCTTGGCCGCGATGCTGCAGTGCACGCAGGCCAAAGTACGTCAGTCGAGCCACGTCGCGATCGGGCGCCCAGACACCAAAAACGCCGCATTCCTCATGCAGCTGGTCAGAGTCCGGATCATACGTCGACATGGCGTTCACCTGTCCCGCGGCACGCTCGGCCGCGCGGATGGTTTCTTGAGACATGGCATCCCCTCAGAGCCTCGTATTTTGGCGTTACCCGCCTTATTATACGCACGGCGCGACGCGCTCCCCCGCGCATGAGCAGCGCTTTTTAAAAGCCCACCGAGCTTATTATCCGTTTTGCGACCAAACATTTTATTGGGTAGTCCACTCTCAGGGGCAACGGCCTCGAAGACTTCCCGTGCGCCGTGTCTCGCCCGCGCTAGGGGCTACATTGTTGCAATTGGGACGTTCGTCCTGTCTTTTAGCTGGTCGTCGGCGTATCCTTGTAGGCTACTACAAGACGAGAAAGGTAGCGTATGGATCGAAATCAACTCGACCCCAGTGTCCCCAGCACCACGGAGGCCAAGAAGATCCCCCTTATCATCAAGGTCTACGCAGTCCTGTGCACCCTATCTGGCGTGGGCACGCTCCCGTCAGTCGCCGTCTTTATGTGGCAGGTCATCACCGCACTCATTAACGGCAACGTCGCCGCTAAGCTCGGTGATAACACCCTGGTCGCGGTTGGCCTTATCGTCGCCGGCATTATGCTCTCGGCGACAAGCGCGATTATCTTGATCGTCTTTGGCCTGGACCTCATCAAGGACCAGCGGCGCAATGCCGCCCGCCTGTCTTACGTCCTCATCGCATTTACCGTCGTGGAGCTTTTAGTTGACGTGATGCTCCAGGGCATCGGACCCTTCCTGCTGCGCCCCGCCGTCCAGCTTGTCATCCTCATTGCGCTGTCGGCCACCGTCGACCCCACGCTACGCCAGGAGCGCGAACTGCAGCGCCGTCTGCAAGAGATGCTCGACCGCGATGCCGCCGCCGAGGGGATGCTCGGCCGCGACGAAACCGGCGAGGGCTACATCAAGCTCAACTACTTCAACCTGTTCTGGGTATTCTTCGTCTGCAGCGTGTTAGGTCTCATTCTCGAGGAAGTCTGGCATATGGTCGTCGTCGATCCCGGCGTCTATCAGGACCGTGCCGGTATGCTATTTGGCCCCTTTAGCCCCATCTACGGATTTGGCGCGGTGCTCATGACCATGGCGCTCAACCGCTTCTATAAAAAGAATCCTCTGATCATTTTCCTGGTAAGTGCCCTGATCGGCGGCGCTTTCGAGGTGTTTGTAGGCTGGTTTATGCAGACCTCATTTGGCGTGGTGTCGTGGAGCTATTCACACATTAGGCTATTCGGCATGCCCGATCCCATCGCGGTATTGACCGGGGGACGCACATGCACGCCGTTTGCCTGCATGTGGGGCCTGGGTGGCCTCATCTGGATCAAGGTCTTGCTGCCGCGCCTGCTTAAGCTCATCAATATGATTCCATGGAAACGCCGCTACTCTGCTACCGTCATCCTGACCGCCGTCATGTTGATCGACGGCGTCATGACGTTGCAATCGCTCGACTATTGGTATCAGCGCGTCAACGGAACCGTTCGAAATATTCCCGTCGCACAGTTCTATGACAAGCATTTCGATAACGAATATATGGAGAACCGTTTTCAGAGTATGACCATGAGCCCCAAGGACGCCACACGCGTGTAGCAAACGCCAGAGCAAAATAGCTCCAACACATCAAAGCCCGCTGGCAGATCTACATGAACTGCCGGCGGGCTTTCGCTATAGACAGACTCGGATTGCCGACGAGGCCTTACGCCTCGCGCTCGACCTCGCTCACGCACTCGTTCTTGATGGTGCCGACGAGCGACTGCAGCGCATCGACCACATGCGGGCGAATGTCTCCGCCAATGAGCACGAGCATGATGTCGTCGCCCACGGTAAGCTCGCCGCTCGCCAGCCACACGCGCACATAGCCGATACCCGGCATCGTGCGCGTCGCCTCGATAGCGGCCTGCACCTTTTCGGCATCGAAGCCAAACACCATGCCGCCCACCTTGTGGCCTGGCGCCACGCCATCGGTCTCGACTCCGCGCACTTCGGCCTTGGGCGTCGCGCGCACTACGCCGTTGTGTGTCAGGTACATCCCACAATCAGCCGCCGAAACATCGGCCTTGGCTTCGCGCAGCCAAGCATCAACCGAAGGCATCGATTTGCCGTTCTCAAGCATCATTTCTCCTTTTGATTTCCAGGGTAGTCTTTTTGGGACGGGGCCCGGACACTTTATTCCTCGACCGGCGTGAGCACCATGACGGCGCGCGTATTGCTAAATGACAGCGAACGGCAGGTCACAAGCGTTACGACCTTGGTTGCCGAAGCGGCACGATCGGTGGCATCGCTCGCCACGGCAGAGGCACCGTCGAGCATCTCGGACAGATAATTCTTCAGTCCGTCATCGCCCTCAAAGTTGGGCGTGCGCGCCTTGGCATACGCGTCCTCGACCACCTTGGTCGCCAGCGGACGCAGCTTATACGTTGCATCGCGCGTGATGTAATACACGTACTCGATGCTATCGAACGTCGCTTGGTCGGTGGTGTCCGAAATCACGTTGAACATTGACCCATCGTTCATATGGTGGCCGTAGATCGTGGTCTGCTGATCCACCATGCCCGGCGCGGTGTCGTCGCTATCCAAGAAGATGGCACCGGACGCGTTAGCCGTACCGTCAAACAGCGTGTTGAGGTATTTGGAGTTGTTGTTGGTCTGCACGACGGGATAGTTGATGTTGGTGCCGGGCGCATAAATCCAACCCACAACCTCGGGATTCGTCTGGGCAAGTGCATCAAAGTCGATAATCGGCACGCCGCTGGCGTCCTTGTCGCTCACATATTGTTTTTCGATCTTTTGATACGACTCGCTCGCCTGCTTGTAGCCAATCTGGGCGTTGATAAAGATGGCGGCAGCAGCAACGATTAGGCCGATGCCAATAATGATGAGCAAGATGGGGATAACGGAGCGGCGCTTTTTGCGCGGCGGCTCGGTATAGCTCGACGGAGCAGCGCCCGACTGTTTCGTAGAACGCGATTCTTTCTTGGCCGTATCATACGACGAAGGGCGATATGCAGCCGGCGTATCCTGGCGATGATGGGACATCGGCGTTACGGGACGCGGCGCGCGCGGCTGCTGAGGAGAGGATGTCCGACCCTGCTGTGCCGCATGGGCAGCACCCGGCTTCGACGGATCGGGAATCTGAGAAGCCTTGAATCGTTTTCCCTGATAGTCGGACATGGCTCTCCTTATACTGCGGTGAAACGGCGGAACGCCTAGGCGTCGGCCATCTCCTGCTTCATCTTCTCGATAACCTTGCGGTACTCGGGGTCGCAAGCGCCCAGAATCTGCGTGGCGTAGATGGCGGCGTTCTTGGCGCCGTTGATGGCAACGCAGGCCACGGGCACGCCCGAAGGCATCTGCACCATCGACAGCAGCGAATCCATGCCGCCCAGGTCACTCGTCTTCATAGGCACGCCGATGACCGGCAGCGGCGTAAAGGCAGCCACGACACCACCCAGGTGAGCGGCCTTGCCGGCGGCGGCGATAATCACCTTGATACCGCGATCGGCAGCAGTCGAGGCCCACTCGTGGACCTTCGCCGGCGTGCGGTGTGCGCTCGCAATGACGAGCTCATAGGGCACACCAAGCGCCTCGAGCTCGGCGGTGCAGCCTTCCATAACGCCCAGATCGGACTTGGAGCCCATGATAATCCCGACAACCGGCTTTTGATCTGCCATAAACAAAGACCTCCTGTTGAGAGCGGTGACGCGGCCAATCCGCGACCCTTAACTACTGAGAGTAGTATAGCTGCTCCCGTCCCTGCGGTCTGCGGGTGCCCCGCGGCGGTCTGGTGTTTTCATCTTCACTCCGGTTGCTTCGCAAAGTCGTTCAGATGAAAACACCAGACCGCCGCGGGGCACCCTCGACCTACCGGGAATTGCCATGACGTACGTTGGCTGCAATAAAAACGTGGGATCCGCCGTTCGAACGAACGGCGGATCCCACACTCACTTTTTATTCAGCCCTAGTCATCGCGCAAAGCCCCTTCCGCAGCACACGGTGCAGCCAAGTCACCGCAGGCCGGGGCGGGAGACGGTCCTTTCTCTCGGAAAACTTCGCGAAGCCCAGTTTCCGAGAGAAAGTGTTCGTCTCCCGCCCCGGCCGGACCGGTCACACTACACCGTGTGCTGCGGCAGGTCCTGCAGGGCGATGACGTCCATGCCCATGTCGTTGGCGCTGCCGTGACCTTGCTGGTCCTCGCGCACGGCCTCGATGGCGCTCACGTACGTGTTGGCCGCAGACATCGCCGTCACGCAGGTCACGCCGCGGCGCACCGCCTCGGTACGTAGCAGGTAGCCATCGCCACGCGAGCCCGGACCATACGGCGTGTTGATGATTACCGCGATCTTGCCATCGGCGATGAGGTCGCCGATGTTGGGGCGCTCGCCGTCGTGCGGGCCGCTAATCTTCTCCACGATCTCGCACGTCACGTTGCCTCCACGCAGCACGCGCGCCGTACCCTCGGTAGAGCAGATGTCAAAGCCCAGGTAACGCAGGATACGCGCGACCGAAAGGATATGACGCTTGTCGCGGTCGCACACGCTGATGAATACCTTGCCGCAACTCGGATCGGGCAGCTTGTAGTCGATTGCCAGCTGCGTCTTGGCGTATGCCTCGGGGTAGCTCTTGGCGATACCCATGACCTCGCCCGTCGACTTCATCTCGGGCCCCAGGATGACGTCGGCGCCCGGGAAACGACCCCAGGGCATGACGGCTTCCTTCATGCAGAACCAGTCCAGCTGACGTTCGTCGCTCGGCAGGCCCAAGCTCGCGATGGAATCGCCTGCCATGATACGCGCCGCGCATTTGGCCAGCGGCACACCGGTGGCCTTGGAGATAAACGGCACGGTACGGCTGGCGCGCGGGTTGGCCTCGATCACGTAGACGGTCTCGCCCTTGATGGCATATTGCACGTTGACCAGACCGCGGACTCCCAGCGCCATCGCGATGCGGCGCGTGGTCTCGCGGAGCTTCGCCTGCAGGCTCTCGCTAAAGCTGAACGGCGGGATGCAGGTCGCGGAGTCGCCGGAGTGAATACCGGCTTCCTCGATATGCTCCAGGATGCCGCCGATGTATACCTCTTCGCCATCGCACAGGGCGTCGACGTCGGACTCGATCGCACCCTCCAGGAAGCGGTCCAGGTACACCGGGTAGTCGGGGCTAATGCGCGCAGCCTCGGCCATGTAATCGCGCAGATGCTCGGCATCGTAGGCGATCATCATGCCGCGGCCGCCCAGCACATAGCTCGGGCGCACCAGCAGCGGATAGCCGATGTGCGCGGCCACGGCCTCGGCCTCCTCAAACGAGGTGGCCTGGCCCGCCGGCGGGTACATGATGCCCAGCTTGTCGAGCAGAGCGGCGAAGTGCTCGCGGTCCTCGGCAAAGTCGATGGCGTCGGGCTTGGTACCCATGATGTTCACGCCGCTCTCCTCGAGCATGCGCGCCAGCTTAAGCGGGGTCTGACCGCCGAGCGTCACCACGACGCCGTCGGGTCGCTCAACATCGATGACATCCATGACGTCCTCGTAGGTGAGCGGCTCAAAGTACAAGCGGTCCGAGGTGTCGTAGTCAGTCGAGACGGTCTCGGGGTTGCAGTTGACCATGATTGTCTCAAAGCCGCGGGCCGCCAGCGCGTAGCTCGCGTGCACGCAGCAGTAATCGAACTCGATACCCTGGCCAATGCGGTTGGGACCGGCGCCCAGGATCATCGCCTTGGGCTTGTCCGCCGGCGTGGTCTCGTCGGGAGCCACGCACTTCTTGGCATCCGGACTCGTGCGGTAGATGTTCTCGTACGTCTTGTAGTGGTACTCCGTGGCGCTCGAGAACTCCGCAGCGCAGGTATCGACCGTCTTCATGCTGGGAACCACGCCCAGACCCTTGCGATAGGCGCGCACAAAGCGCTCGTCCGAGCCGGTCAGCGCGGCGATCTCGGCGTCGCTCGTACCGTACTGCTTGAGCAGGCGCATCGCGTCGGCGTCGATATCCTCCACACGCAGGCCGCGGATGCTCTCCTGGACCTGCACCATATCGTTGATACGGTTGAGGTACCACGGATCGATACCGCAGATGGCATGGATGCGAGCGATGTCCCAGCCACGGCGCAGGGCCTCGACCACAAAGAAGATGCGATGCTCGGTCGGGGTTGCCACGGCCTGAGCAAGCTCGTCGTCGCTCAGCTTATCGGCACCTTCCTTGCCGCCGGCGCAAATGCCCTGGTGGCCGTCCTCCAGCGAGCGCATAGCCTTGCCAAAGGCCTCCTCAAAGGTGCGGCCGATCGCCATGATCTCGCCCACGGCCTTCATGCGCGTGGTGAGCGTGGGGTCGGTACCCTTGAACTTCTCGAAGGCAAAGCGCGGCACCTTGACCACACAGTAGTCGATCGTGGGCTCAAAGCAGGCGGGCGTAGCCTTGGTGATGTCGTTGACGATCTCGTCGAGCGTATAGCCCACGGCCAGACGCGCGGCGGCCTTGGCAATGGGGAAACCCGTGGCCTTGGAGGCCAGCGCGGACGAGCGGCTCACGCGCGGGTTCATCTCGATGACGATCAGGCGGCCGGTGTTGGGGTTCACGGCAAACTGCACGTTGGAGCCACCGGTCTCGACGCCGATCTTCTCAAGAATGGCGAGCGAGGCCACGCGCATGCGCTGATACTCAAGGTCGGAGAGCGTCTGCGCCGGCGCCACGGTGATGGAGTCGCCGGTATGCACGCCCATGGGGTCGAGGTTCTCGATGGAGCACACGATGATGCCGTTGCCGGCGTGGTCGCGCATGACCTCCATCTCATACTCTTTCCAGCCCTCGATAGACTCCTCGACCAGCACCTCGTGGGCGGGCGAGAGCTCGAGGCCCTGGCTCACGATGGAGACGAGCTCCTCGTGGGTGTGAGCGATGCCGCCGCCGGCGCCGCCGAGGGTAAAGCTCGGGCGCAGTACGCAGGGATAGCCCACGCGCTCGGCGATAGTCTCGGCGTCGGCCACGCTGTAGGCATAGCCCGAGCGCGCGACCTCCAGGCCAATCTCGGCCATGGCCTCGTTAAAGAGTTTGCGGTCCTCGCCGCGCTCGATAGCGGCAAGGTCGCAGCCGATCATCTCGACGCCGTACTTGTCGAGCGTACCGTCCTTTGCCAGCTCGACGGCGGCGTTCAGACCGGTCTGGCCGCCCAGCGTGGGCAGCAGCGCGTCCGGGCGCTCTTTCTTGATCACGCGCTCGATAAACTCGGCGGTGATGGGCTCGACATAGGTGCGGTCGGCCAAGCCCGGGTCGGTCATGATGGTCGCCGGGTTGGAGTTGACCAGGATGACCTCGAAGCCATCCTCCTTGAGCACCTTGCAGGCCTGGGCGCCGGAGTAGTCAAACTCGCAGGCCTGGCCAATGACGATGGGGCCCGAACCAATGACGAGGATACGCTTGATGTCAGTACGCTTGGGCATGTTAGTTCTCCTCGGTCTCAGTCTCGGCGAAATTCCAGCCAGCCAGGCGGTCCTTCGCGGTGTCGATGTCCAGGTAGTTCTCCTCGCCGTCCATGAGTCGCGTAAAGGCGGTAAAGAGATAGTGGGCATCGGTGGGGCCAGGCGAGGCCTCGGGGTGGTACTGGACCGAGAAGCACGGGGCTTCGAGCAGCTGGATGCCCTCGGCGGTGCCGTCGTTAAGGTTCACATGCGTCAGGCGAATGCGGCCGAAGCGCTCGTTCATCACGACCGGCGCGATTCCGCGGCGCACCCAAACGCGCAGATCTCCATCGACCGCATGCTCGGTCTCGCCGCCGGAAAGTTCGGGGACAAGCTTGCCCAAGCTGGGGAACAGCAGGCCAAAGCCATGGTTTTGTGCGGTAATCTCCACGCGACGGCTTACCAGGTTCATGACCGGCTGGTTGCCACCGCGGTGACCGAACTTAAGCTTTTCCATCTGGGCGCCGCAGGCCAGGCTGATCATCTGGTGACCAAGACAAATACCAAAGACCGGCACCTTGCCGATCAGCTGTTGCACCTGCTCATAGGTCTCCACCACGGCGTCGGGGTCGCCGGGGCCGTTGGATAAAAAGACGCCGTCGGGATTCATGTCGAGCACCTCACTCGCGGGCGTATCCCACGGCACGACGGTAAGGCCGCAGCCGGCGCGGACGAGGCCCTCCAGAATACCGCGCTTCACACCGCAGTCGTACGCGACCACGTTGTGGCGGGCGGGAGCAGCAGGAACCAGCGCAAAGTCATGCGTGGCAGGCAGGTCGGCGGCCACAAACTCGTGAGGCGCGGGGCAACTTACGGTCTTGACCAGGTTCTCGCCTACCAGCGTGGGCGCTGCGGCCAGACGCTCGGCAAGCTCGTCGACGTCGAAGATCTCGGTCGAGATAATGCCCATCTTGGAGCCGTTGTCGCGCAGGTGGCGCACCAGAGCGCGGGTGTCGACGCCCTCGATAGCGACGATGCCGTGAGCGCGCAGGTACTCCGGCACGCTGACGGCCGAGCGCCAGTTAGAAGGCGTGGCGCACATGTCGCGAACGATCATGCCACGCATGGCCGGAGCGCTCGCAGGGCGCACGGCGCCGCCGGGGAAGGCCGACTGGACATCGGTCTCGTCGATACCGTAGTTGCCGATCTGCGGATAGGTCATGGTTACGATTTGGCCGGCATAGCTCGGGTCGGTCATGACCTCAAAGTAGCCCTCGAGCGAGGTGTTGAAGCAGACTTCGCCGGTCGCGGTGCCCTCGGCGCCGCATGCGCGTCCATAAAAAATGGTCCCATCCTCAAGATACAGGGTGCAGGGACCGCAAGCGCCCTTGCTGGTTTTGGCCAGCATACGCTGGCACAGCTCGCTGGGCGCGATGGTGCGGGCGGCAGCGCCCGCAATATGGTTGTTCGCCATAGTTCTCCTTCCCGGTCTCACAGGACCGGCTTAAAGGTGTGCAGTTAGGCCTCGCGGTATTGTAACCGCAAGCATGCCTCATGGCGTTAATTTCATCGAAATGTTTACGAAATGATAATTATGACTTTCTATGCATAATGATTTTTTAATCCCCGTCCCGGAAAAATCATCCCGCGGGGCTTGTGGCTCACGCGGGATGATGGCGTCTTATTTTATCTTGTCCTGCTCCAGCAGTTCGGACGGTGTGCGATCGGGCTTGCCGCCGCGGAAAATCTCGCGGCCATGCAGACGATGCTCCAGGTCACGTTCGGCCTTTTCCTCGTCAATCTTGGTCTGGCTCACCACCGGGTCCTCAATCAACGACGACACCGAGTTCACCTGCTTCTGAATGCGCTCGGCGATGGTGTCATCCATACTCACGATGCGCATCTTCCAGTCGATACTCGTAGCGTTGGATGAGCTCTTGGTCCACACGAACGTCAGGATGGCGCTCTGGTGGCCCTGGGCGGGAAACATGCCAAAGAAGGAATCGTGCTGAATGTTGCTATCCTCGTCGATATAGGCGTGAACGTTATACACCACGCGGTCGATCTTATCGTTGAGCAACGCGTTGGTCGCAAGCGCCGCGGCCTGAATCTGCCCGTTGGACAGCAGCTCGAGCTCGTTGGCAGACGATGTGTCCAACACCGTCACCTCGACCGTGCCCGTACGCTCATCGGCTTCATCGACGGTAAAGTCGAGCGGGAACTGCGTAAAGCCGTTGCCCCACTCAAGGCCGCCCTTCAGCGCCGTCGAAACGGTATCGACCGAAACGCTCTCGGACAGGTTGGCGGTGTTCAGGCGACGCATCACGCCGTAGCCAATCTGCATGCCCACGATCAGCACCAAAATACCAATGACCACGGCCATCGCGGTCTTCGTAATGGTATGACTCACCTGCGAACCCGAAGGATCATCCTCGGACAGCGGGTCGATATGTTTTGCCTGGCTCGCGCGGTCCTCGCTGCGCAGCTGCGCTAGCGCCGCTTTGTCACCGCGCTTGGCCGCAGCCTCCTTCTCACGCATGCGCTCGGTTCGCTTTTTGGCAAGCGTGGGATCCAAGACACCGGATGCATCGATTTCGGAGAATAACTCCGTCACTTCTTCCGGAGTCAAAGGGTTCTTGTCAGCCATAAACTTCCTGTCATATCAATCAGTCGAGCTCGTGCGCACGCGCACCTTCGAACTGCATTCGATAGTAACGGGCATAGGTGCCGCCACGGGCGAGAAGCTGTTCATGCGTGCCACGTTCCACAACGCGACCATGCTCAACGGTCGCAATCTCATCGGCGTGTTTAATGGTCGAGAGACGGTGGGCGATGATGATTGTGGTACGGCCGCGTGCCAGCTCTTCGAGCGACTCCTGGACCGCCTCCTCGCTCTCGTTATCCAAAGCACTCGTCGCCTCGTCCAAGATCAAGATTTTGGGATTCTTGAGAAACACACGCGCGATGGCAACGCGCTGTTTCTGTCCGCCCGAAAGACGGCTGCCGCGCTCGCCCACGACCGTGTCATAGCCCTGTGGAAGCGACTCGATAAAGGCATCGATGTTGGCGCGACGGGCGGCCTCGGCGATCTCTCCTGCCGTGGCGCCCGGCTTGCCGTAGGCGATGTTCTCGCCAATCGTGCCGTCAAACAGATAGACATCCTGCTGCACCAGGCCGATGGCGCGACGCAGGCTCTGCTGCGTCACATCGCGCACGTCCTGGCCGTCGATGCTAATGGATCCGGCGGCCACGTCATAAAAGCGCGGCAGCAGCGAACAGGTCGTGGACTTGCCACCGCCCGAAGGGCCAACCAAAGCGATGGTCTGCCCGGGCTTGATGGACAGGTCCATATGGTCGATAACGGGACGCTCGTCGGCATCGCCCTCGCCCAGCTCAACATCCTCGTAGTTAAAGCACACGTCGTGATACTCCACGGCGCCGGCAGTCACCTGCAGATCCGTAGCGCCCGGCTTGTCCTGGATATCCGGCGCGGTCGAGAGCACCTCGTCCATACGCTTAAAGCCGGCGATAGCCTTCTGATACGTTTCGGCCGAATTGACGAGTGTCTCGAGCGGCGTGCAGAACAGCGAAATATAGAGTGCAAAGGTCGCCATATCGACCGCCTGCAGCTGCCCCTGGGCGACCAGCCAGCCGCCCAGCAGCACCACGATCACATAGAGCACACCCGAAAGCAGGCCATACGTCGCGGTATAGACGCCCATGGCGTGATACATGTTCTCCTTGGACGAAAGATAGCGATTGTTTGAGGCGCGGAACTTGAAGCGTTCGGTCTCCTCATTGGCAAAGCTCTTGACCACGCGCATGCCCGCCAGCGAATCCTGCAGCTGCGCATTGATGCCGCTGATCTTTTTGCGGTTGTCGCTAAAGACCTCGCGCATGCGCATGTTCTGCCAAAACATGATGGCCGAAAACGCCGCCGTCACCACGGCCATGGCGAGCGCCAGCACCGGGGCGATGGTAAAGAGGATCACAAACGAGCCGATAATCTCGATGCCGCAGATGATGATCCACTCGGGCACGTGATGCGCCGCCTCGCAGATATCGAACAGGTCGTTGACCACGCGGCTCATCATGTCGCCCGAGCTGTTGCGGTCGAAGTACGCAAAGCTGAAGCGCTCATACTGGTCGAACAGGTCCTCGCGCATCTTGGACTCCATGCGCGCGCCCATCACGTGACCCCAATAGCTCACAAAGTAGCGGCAGGCGCAGCGGACGGCATACATCAACACCAAGCCCACCGCGATCATGCCGAGCGCCTGCATAATGGCAGCCTGACCCTGAGTAAATAGCCCACCGGTCAAATTGCGCAGAATAATAGGAAACGCAAGGTCAATGGCAGCAAGCACCAGAGCGCAAACAGTATCAGCAACAAAAAGCCCCATCTGGGGCTTGTAATACGAAAGAAACCTCTTCAGCATGTGATCCTCAAAGAAATATCAGCAACGTAAGGCCCTGGGACAAAGCAATCAGTAGTACTTGTCCCAGGGCTATCCCCACTCGTTAAAGCTCCGTGCCCCCAAGGCGGTGCGCGATGCTATCGCATGCCAAGGCGCCCACGACGGTCTTAGCGTCTTCGATCTTGCCGTCGAGTACGGCGTCGATCAGCTCGTGCAGCGGCACCAGGTCCACGTTGACAAACTCGTCATCATCGGGGTTGGGCGCATCAAACTCGAGCTTGGTAGCCAAGTAGATGTGGATAATCTCATCGCAAAAACCGCAGGACGTGACAATCGACGTCAAAAAGCGAATACGACCAGCCCTAAAGCCGGTCTCCTCATGCAGTTCGCGCTTGGCGCAATCGAGCGGGTCCTCGCCTGGATCGAGCTTGCCGGCGGGAATCTCGACCGTCACGCGGTCGATGGCGGTGCGGTATTGACGCACCAGCACGATCTTGCCGCTCTCGGTCAGTGCCACAACGGCCGCCGCACCCGGATGGCGAACGATATCGCGGGCGCTGCGGTGACCGTTGGGCAGCTCAACCTCAAGACGGTGGACGTCGAGGATCTTGCCCTTCCAGGCGCACTCCTCCGAAAGAATCTTCTCGTGCAGCTCGGCATCGTGTGGGTCGTCATCGCCCAGCACCAGCGCCGGCTCGTCAGCGACCTCGCCACCAGGCTCGCCCTCGGCGTGCCCATACATGCGGCTGTCCTCTTCGACGATCTGCGCGTCCACGAGCTCTTCGTTCTTCTCGTCCATCCGTCTCATTCCTCTCGGATTTTAGGCATCCCAGGCGTCGCGGCCGCGCAGCGCGCGCAGGCCGATGTCGTGACGCAGGGTCTTGCCCTCAAAATCAATCTTCTCGCAAGCCTCGTAGGCAAGGTTGCGAGCGTTCTCAAACGTGTCGCCCAGAGCGGTCACGGCAAGCACGCGGCCACCATTGGTCACGAGCTGGCCGTCCACCACGGCAGTACCCGCGTGGTAAACGGTCACGTTCTCCATGGCCTCGGCATCCTCAATGCCAGTGATGACCTTGCCCTTCTCGTAGCTGCCGGGAT
>DXLY01000032.1 GCA_019414465.1 Collinsella sp. | reverse complement strand
TTGACCAGGGCACCGAGGATCGGCTGTGCAGGCAGATCGTCGATGGATTTCTGGATGAAGATCTAAGCGAGCCGTTCTTTAAGATTTACAACGGTCCGTGTACGGAAGATGCCGTTGTCGAAATGGCCAAGGAAGCCCAGGCTGAGTATTGCGACATGGTGGTGGGCATTGGCGGCGGCAAGATGCTCGATATCGCAAAGGCCGTTGCGTTTTATGCTGAGCTGCCGTTGTGCGTATGCCCCACGGCGGCCTCGATGGATGGTCCGTGCAGCGCGATTTCAGTGCTGTATCACGAGGATGGGTCGTTCGACCGCTATCTGATGCTCGAGAAGAATCCAGATCTGGTCGTGGTCGATACCAACGTGGTCGCGGCGGCCCCGCTGCGCATGACGGTCGCTGGTATGGGCGACGCGCTGGCAACGTACTTCGAGGCGCGTTCGTGCGCCGCGGCGCACGGCGCCAACGAACACGGTGGCGCGCCGGGGCACTTGGCTCTGGTTGCGGCTCGCGCCTGCTATGACACGCTCATGGAGTGCGGCGTCGCTGCCAAGCGCGATCTCAAAAAGGGCCGTATATCGCCGGCGGTTGAGCGCCTAATCGAGTGCAACATCCTGCTTTCGGGCGTTGGCTTTGAGAGCGGTGGCCTGGCGTTGGCGCATGCCATCGCCAACGGTCTGACGATTCTGCCCGAGTGCAAGGCCATGCATGGCGAGGCCGTGGCATTTGGCCTGGTGGTGCAGCTGCGTCTGGAGCGTGCGCCCGAGCTTGATCAGGTGCTCGTGTTTTGCCAGCGCGTTGGTCTGCCGACGACGCTCGAGGAGCTGGGCCTTGGCGAGATTTCCGATGCCGATCTGCAGGGTGTTGCAAATGCGGTCTTTAGAAACGAGCGCAACATGGCAAACGAGCAGGCCAAGGTGACCAAACAAAAGCTCGCGCAGCTCATGTGCGAGGCATAGCTTGGCGCTTGATTGACCTTGTGCAATCGGGGCGGCGATAGGCCATGGGCTATTTGCCGCAAAGATGCTCCGCGTGTAATTTGCCCGAGGCGTGGGCCGATAGCGTATCATTATCTCTTGCTTGTTTGCACTGCTCAGGGAGGGGCCGCGCATGGCGCAGGAACACGATCTGTTTGATGACATTATCGAGATCAGCAAGGGTTTCGACTTTCTTAAAAACCCGCTTGGCGGTGTGACCGATGCGCTCGATCCGTCGGCGCCGCAGTGGAATCCTGCCGACTATAAGGAGCGTCCGCGCGGCAACACCATTCCGTGCCTGACCTGCAAAAACGAAAAGACCGGTTGCACCGCGTGTATGGACGTGTGCCCGGTCAACGCTATCGAGGTCGAGGAAGACGCCATCGAGATCCTCGACTCCTGTCGCAAGTGCGGCCTGTGCGCCGCTGCCTGTCCGACCGAGGCGATCATCTCGCCGCGCCTGGCGCCCAAAAACCTTTACGACGACATTGTCTCGGCAGCTACGAGCCACGAGACCGCCTACGTTACCTGCACGCGCGCCCTTAAGCGCATGCCGCGCGAGAACGAGGTCGTCGTCGCCTGCGTGGGCGATATTACGGCCGAGACCTGGTTCTCGGTGCTGGCCGACTATCCCAACGTGAGCGTCTACCTGCCACTGGGCGTGTGCGATAAGTGCCGCAACACCGGT
Organism: Collinsella sp.; assembly: GCA_019414465.1. Taxonomy (GTDB): domain Bacteria; phylum Actinomycetota; class Coriobacteriia; order Coriobacteriales; family Coriobacteriaceae; genus Collinsella. The sequence goes on along the minus strand of DXLY01000032.1, from coordinate 19,608 downwards.
GGCGAGGATATTCTGGATGAGGCGATTGCGAAGGCCGAGGAGTGGTCTGGCACGGGTATGGGCCTGGAGGTCGACCCCAAGAGCCTCAAGTGCCATAAGCTTCGCGAGTACGAGCGCAAGGAGTATATGGAAAAAATCGCCCGCACGACGGGCCTGACGGTGACCAAGCTCAACCCGGCGACGGCGGCGCTGGCCTCGGTGACACAGAAGCTCAAAGCCCATCGTCATCAGATCACCCAACTGGAGCGCACGCTCAACACCATGTGCGGCACCACGACGACCAAGCGTCGCCGTTCGCTCACGCACGGGCGGCAGTTGGTGCTCTCGACACTACAGAACCATCCCGAGCTTGCCCAGAACATGCAAGTGAGTACGCCGGAGTGTGATTTTGACAAGTGCACGTCGTGTGGCGAGTGCGTCAACGTGTGCCCCACGTTTGCCTGCGATTTGGTGGGAAGCGGCCGCTTTGCGTTGGAGTCCACGTATTGCTTGGGCTGCGGTGCCTGCGTCAAGGTGTGCCCCGAGCATGCGCTCAAGTTGGTTGAGCACGACGCGTCCAATCTGGTTGTCGTCGACCCCGAGGCCGAGGAAAAAGCCGCCCAGAAGGCTAAGGCCCACGAAGAAGCTGAGAAGGTCAAGGCCGAGGCAAAGGCCAAGCTCGACAAGATGCTCGACCAGGTGGAGAAGCTCGCGGACTAGTCAGCGACCCCTATCTCTGCTTCATTCGTGCCGCCGTGGCGTCCGGGTTCGCCCAGATGCTGCGGCGGCGCTATACTTATGCAGTTTGAAGTACCTGTACCAAAAGGAGCTGTCGTGTCCCTTTCCATCGGTATCGTGGGCCTGCCCAACGTGGGCAAGTCGACGCTGTTCACCGCGCTTACCAAAAAGACCGGCCTTGCCGCCAACTACCCGTTTGCCACGATCGACCCCAACGTGGGTATCGTCGATGTGCCCGATAGCCGCTTGCAAAAGCTCGCCGACATCGTTAACCCGGGCCGCATCGTGCCGGCTACGGTCGAGTTTGTCGACATCGCAGGTCTGGTGAAGGGCGCTAACGAGGGCGAGGGTCTGGGCAACCAGTTCCTGGCCAACATTCGCGAGACCGATGCCATCTGCGAGGTCGTGCGCTACTTTAAGGACCCCAACGTCATGCGCGAGGTGGGCCGCACCGGCGAGTTCGTCGATCCCGCCGGCGATGCCGACACCATCATGACCGAGCTCATCCTGGCCGACATGGGTACGCTCGAGAAGCAGCTGCCCAAGCTCGAGAAGGAGGCCAAGCGCGACAAGGAGCTCATGCCCAAGTTTGAGGTCGCCAAGCGCCTGCTTGCCTGGCTCAACGAGGGCAAGCGCGCCGCGTCCATGGAGATGACCGACGAGGAGCGCGCCGCCGCCAAGGGCCTATTCCTGCTCACCATGAAGCCCATCCTGTATGTGGCCAACGTGGACGAGGATATGCTCAACGACGACCTGGCGCCCATCGATGGCGTCAAGCCGCTACCCATCTGCGCCAAGATCGAGGCCGAGCTTTCCGAGCTCGATCCCGAGGATGCTGCCGACTACCTGGAGAGCTTGGGCTTGGAGCAGCCCGGCCTGGACGTGCTCGCGCAGGCGGCCTATAAGCTGCTCGGTCTGCAGTCGTTCTTTACGGCTGGCGAGATGGAGGTCAAGGCCTGGACGGTGCGCCAGGGCGCGACCGCCCCGCAGGCCGCCGGCGTCATCCACACCGACTTTGAGCGCGGCTTTATTAAGGCCGAGGTCATTGGCTATGACGACTACATCGAGCTCGGCGGCGAGCAGGGCGCCAAGGCTGCCGGCAAGCTGCGTATTGAGGGCAAAGAGTATGTCATGGCCGATGGCGACGTCGTGCACTTCCGCTTTAACGTGTAAGGATGGCGCGCATGTTCAAATATGGCAAAAAAGCCGGCTACATGGGCATCGCGCTGCTGGTGCTTGCGGTGCTTCCGCTGTTAGTTGCGGCGTTTGTTCTCCCCAACATTGGTCCCGAGGTGGCAACGAAGTTTAACGCGGCCGGCGAGGTGACGCGCTGGGGCAAGAGCTACGAGCTGCTGGCGCTGCCGGTACTCAACCTGCTGCTGAGCGTGGCGACCTACTTTACGGCGGGACGCCAGGCCAAGAACAATGAGGACTCCGCCGCTATGGCGCGCATCGTGTGCGAGCGCTACCTGCGAAACGGCTGCATTACGGGTGTATTCCTCAACGTGATCAACGTCTACTTTATGTATTCGGCGATTACCGGCACAGGCTTTGGCCTGGGCTTTTAGCTTGTCCTAGTAGGCAACGAGCCTGCAAGCATATTCGATGGCTGCTGCGAGGCCGCCGCTCGATCGTGGTTTAAAGACCATGTCGGCGGCGGCCTCGTTTTCGTATCCGGCGCCGCGAAGGGCGAGTGCGATACCGGCTTCCAGGAGAAGGGGCAGGCCGCGTTGGCTGGTTGCGATTACGGCAGCCTGATTGAGCGAGCAGCTATGCGTTTGGCATTGGATGGCAAGTTCACCTTGTGCCGGGCAAGGGACCAGAACGGCGGCGACGCGACTTGATAGCAATGCAAATGCTGTGCGCTCATCGGGTGAAAGGCATTCGGCTTCAACGACGACAAGCTTGGGCGGTGCGCTGTTTGTGCGAAGCGTGGCTCGGTACATGCGGACCGAAGAACCCGACATAGAAAACTCCTGTGTATTCGGCAAAACGTAAACTATAGTTTACGTTTTTGTTCAGCTCCATTTCAAACTCGGCTGCATGGACGAACGTGCGAAACAGATTCTTGGCAAGCGAGTCGAGCAGACACGCAGGGACCTTGGTATCTCCAAGGTCGATTTTTGTGTGGCAGCAGGAATCAGCCGCCCCTATCTCGACAGAATCGAAGATGGAACGGCAAATTTCACGCTCAAGGTTCTATTTAAGATCGCGCCCGCACTCGGCATGACGGTGTCGGAGCTTCTCGAGGGTATCGAATAGGGGATATCCGTCGACAACTGAATTACGCCATCGGGATGCGGTCGTGGTTGACTTGGCTGTAGAACAGACGCTGAATCTCGGCGGCATCGCGTGACTGGCCGAGTGCCCACATAGTTTTGGCCACGAGCGTCTCGGTGGTCATGTCGTCGCCGCGCAGAATGCCCGGATGATCGGCGTAAGCGCGGCCGACCTCATAAACGCCCAAATCGAGGCCCTCTTCGGGGACCTGCGTGGTCATAACGACGGTGCGGCCCGAATCGACCCAGCGGAAAATTGCCTCTTGGAACGACTCGCCCGACTCGCCAAACTCGGGAATACCGCCAATGCCAAAGGTCTCAAGGATTACAGCGTCGTAGCTATCGGCAAGGGCGTCGAGGATGCCCGGGTTTACGCCGGGTGTAAGCTTGAGTACAAATACGCGCGGGTCGATGCTGTCGTAGAAACGCACCGGGTGTTCGCCCTGATGCGTGCCGTGAAGCCCGTTGCGCACGATGCGGTCGTTGCGGATATAGGCGATGGGCGGATAGTTGACGCTAATGAACGCGTTAAAGCTCATGGTGCGCTGTTTGCGGGCGCGCGTGCCGGCAATGGCCACGCCGCCAAACACGATCGAGACGTCGTGCGAGTGTTCGTCGAGCGCATAGAGCAGGCTCTGGTACAGGTTGAGCTTGGCGTCGGTAAAGGGGTTGCCCATGGGCTTTTGCGAGCCGGTGAGCACGATGGGCTTGGGGCTGTCCTGGATCAGGTAGGAAAGCGCTGCCGCGGTGTAGCTCATGGTGTCGGTGCCGTGCAGAATCACGAAGCCGTCGTGATCGGCATAGCCTTCAACGATGACGTTGCGGATGCGCATCCAGTCACTGGGGCGCATATTGGTGCTGTCGATGTTCATGGGCTGCACGACGTCGAGCTCGCAGAGGCCCGAGATCTCGGGGACGCTCTGGGCGAGCTCCTCACCGGTCAGGGCGGGGGAGAGGCCGTTGCCGTCCTCGGTCGATGCGATGGTGCCGCCCGTGGCGATGAGAAGGATGCGCTTCATGCTGGTATTCCTATCGTATTTGCCGCCGCAGGGGCGGAGTCGTTCGGCAGTATTGTGGCACAGGGCGTCCAATGTTCAAACGTAATACATCATCTGTAACGTTGAGTAACACTTCAATTGCCGTCAAATAAGGGCCCAGGTCGTGCGTTTGCCGTGCGCTGATGGCTGCGAGGGACGAGAAACCCCATATAACGTGTACACTATGAAAGCTATTTTCGTTCATTCGCGCGGGCGGGCACCGGCTCCCCGCCAACAAGAGGGGGAAACCATGGATCAAAATGCTTCCGCAAAGGTCCTCGTACTCGACTTTGGTGCGCAGTACGGTCAGCTGATTGCCCGTCGTGTCCGCGACCTCAACGTGTATTCCGAGATCGTTCCCTGCGACATCTCGGCCGATGAGATTCGCGAGATGAACGCCTCTGCGCTCATCCTTTCTGGCGGCCCGGCCTCCGTGTACGCCGAGGACGCTCCGTCCATCGATCCTGCCATCTTTGACCTGGGCCTTCCTGTCCTGGGCTTTTGCTACGGCCATCAGATCACGGCCGTGACGCTCGGCGGCAAGGTCGGGCACTCCGAGGTGGGCGAGTACGGCCGCGCCACTATTACGCGCACTGCCGGCGCCAAGCTCTTTAACTCCACGCCCATGGAGCAGACCGTGTGGATGAGCCATCGCGACGCCGTGTCCGAGGTGCCCGAGGGCTTTACCGTTACCGCCAGCACCGACGTATGCCCGGGTGCCGCCATGGAGTGCGTCGAGCGCAAGATTTTCACCACGCAGTTCCACCCCGAGGTCAAGCACTCCGAGTACGGTCAGCAGCTGCTGAGCAACTTCCTGTTTGAGATCTGCGGCCTGGAGCCCAACTGGAGCATGGACAACCTGGTCGAGACCATGACGGCCGAGTTCCGCGAGAAGGTCGGCGACGACCGCGTGATTCTGGCCCTGTCCGGTGGCGTTGACTCCTCCGTCGTGGCTGCGCTGGGCGCTCGCGCCGTGGGCAAGCAGATGACCTGTGTGTTCATCAACCACGGCCTGCTGCGCAAGGGCGAGCCCGAGCAGGTGGAGGAGGTCTTCACCAAGCAGTTTGACGTCGACTTTATCCACGTCCACGCCGAGGACCGCTACGCCGAGCTTCTGGCCGGCGTGACCGAGCCCGAGGAGAAGCGCCGCATCATCGGCACGCAGTTCTGGAAAGAGTTCTTCGCGGTCGCCCAGCAGCTCGAGTGCGACGGCAAGCCGGTCAAGTACCTGGCTCAGGGCACCATCTACCCCGACATCATCGAGTCCGGCGCTCGCAAGACGGGCGGCAAGACGGCCACCATCAAGAGCCACCACAACCTGATTCCGTTCCCCGAGGGCGTGCACTTCGACCTTATCGAGCCGCTCGACCACTTCTTTAAGGACGAGGTCCGCGCGCTTGGTCTGGCACTGGGTCTGCCGGGTCACATCGTGTTCCGCCAGCCCTTCCCGGGCCCGGGTCTTGCCATCCGCATCATCGGTGCGGTCGACAGGGAGAAGCTCGAGATCCTCAAGAATGCCGACGCTATCGTGCGCGAGGAGCTCGATGCCTACAATCAGCGTCTGTTTGAGCAGACCGGCGAGCGCAACTCCGAGCACAGCTGCTGGCAGTATTTCGCGGTCCTGCCCGACATCAAGTCCGTCGGCGTCATGGGTGACGAGCGCACCTATCAGCGCCCGATCATCCTGCGCGCCGTCGAGTCCAGCGATGCCATGACCGCCGACTGGGCCAAACTGCCCTACGACGTGCTGGCCCGCATCTCGGGCCGCATCGTGGCCGAGGTTCCCGGTGCCAACCGCGTGTGCTACGACATTACGTCCAAGCCGCCTGCGACCATCGAGTGGGAGTAGGACGACAGGGTTCTGACCTGCGATTTTGAGTGCCGCACTATGCCGCTGAGTTTCGTTTCGTACGAGAGTCATGACAAAGCCACCAGCGACGGAGATGAGTAAAAGCGATTAAAGAGCCTCCGTTCCCTGCGTTGGGACGGAGGCTCTTTCTTTGCCGTTTTACTCCCTTGTCTCCGTTCGGGGATTATTTCCTGCTCATTTAGGGCTATTCGCGCTGAAAGATTTTGACTAGCTTGGTGTCCTTTATTTCGTAGACAATGTCTGCGACGTTCTCGACCAGCCTCTTATCGTGGGAGACGAACACTATCGTTCCGGCATAGGCGCTCATCATCTGCTCGAGGGCTTCGGCGCTCTTGATGTCCAGGTAATTTCCAGGCTCGTCCATGAGCAAGATGTTGTATCTGCCCAGCAGCATCTTCGCGAGTAGCAGCTTGATGACTTCGCCTCCCGAGAGAACGCCAACGTCCTTTGTCAGGTCGCGCGGTCCGATTCCCATAGAGGCGAGGATGCCTCGAATTTCGGTCATGCTGTACTCGCAACCATTCTGCATGAACGAGATCACAGACTGGCGGGCGTCGAACTTGTAACCTGTCTGTTCGAAGTAGCCGATCTCTGCTTTGGGAGAGATGTTGATACCGTCGGCGCGTCGAACGATTGCCTTCAGCAGGCTGGTCTTTCCTGTGCCGTTGCCACCGGTGATGGCCACTTTGGCACCGAGCGGTATCTCGAATTTCGCGTGGTCATAGAGCACGCAGTTGCCGAAGCTCAAGCTGAAATCATCTGCCGAGATGGGAAATTTGCTGTGCAGTTCCAGGGCCTTGCTCTGGCGGAAGCGCACGGCGCGAATGCTATCTGGGGCCTCGATCCCTTCGAGCGCTTCGAGGCGCTTCTCCATGTTCTTAGCTGCCTGATGCATTTTCTTCTGCTTGGTGCCGGTTGTTTTCTGATGCCCCAAGCGACCTGCATACTCGTTGCTTTTTTTCGCACCCTTCCGCTTGGCGTCGACCTGCCGTGCTTTTTTCCGCTGTTTTTCGATGGCGGCTTCGAGGCGATCGCGCTCGCGCATCGCCTCTTCGTATCGAGTCGCCTGAGCTTTGCGCTCTTCTTCTTTCTGTCGCAGATAGTCGGAGTAGTCACCCCAGAATTCGGAAATACCGCCGTCTTTGAGCTCCCAGATCTTGTCTACCACCTGGTCGAGAAAATGACGGTCATGGCTCACGATGAGCAGGGCCCCATCAAATGCCTTGAGCTGTCCGACGAGAAGGCGGATGCCGTCTTGGTCGAGGTGGCTCGTAGGCTCGTCGGCGAAGATCGCGCTTGCATGCTGGGAGAGCGCAGAGGCAATCTTGGCGCGTGTTTCCTCCCCGCCGCTCATCGTCTCCTGCGCCACTTCGGCGACGTTGAGACGGGAGAGCATCTCGCCGTTGTCCTGAGCCGCATCAAGGTCGAGTTCGTCGAGCTGGCCGATGAGGGCAATGCTGCCGAAGCGCCTGACGTCGGCGTCCGCAATGGTTAGATTGCCGCTCAGGATTTTTAGCAGGCTGGTTTTGCCTGCACCGTTGTCTCCTACCAAGCCGATGCGATCGTAGGGGTAGATTTCCAATTCTTCGATGTCCAGAATATCGCGGCCGGCATATTCCAAAAAGATGTCTTTAGCTTTGACTATGAGTTCCATAAGTTGAACCACCTTTTGTGTATTGTCGTTTTCTGGAAGCGCAGCCATGCCAATAAAGAATCGCTCACGTCGATTTTTCGCCTTTGCCCAATTGCCGGCGCGAGCGTTTTGACCTTGCGCAAGCCGGCAAATCCGAAAATGATAGTTGGCGACGAATAAGGAGCGCGATGTGGGATGTCGGCGCAATACCTCGTCGTCGCAAGGGCTTGAAGGCTGACGCTTGAACCGATGGCTGCCGCCTCTTTTTCGAATGCTTGGGCTATTGAATCTGCCCGGTATCTCTTTTCCCCGCGCTTCGGACGCTCGGAGCAAGCAGCATAGCCATCGCAAGCAGTACCATGGTCGCTCCAGAGCCGACGAACCATAACGGAGCTCCAAGCAGATCCGCAAAAACGGAGGGAGCTGCGAGGCCCATGGGCATGGCCCAAGCCATGATGGTTCCGTAGAGGCCGAAAACGCGGCCTAGGTACTCAGGAGGTATCTGCTCCTGCATAAGGGCAGTCTGGGTTCCCGCGTACAACGGGGAGCATGCGCCCATAAGAAAGCTCACCGGCAGGAAAGCAGCGAACAGCGACGGGCCGAGCGATCCGGATACGATTGCGGCAATGCCGAAGCCGGCAATCGCGGCGACCATGGTGAACGACCTATTGCGGAACCCTCCCGTAACCGCCAAGATACCGGACCCAGCCAGCATGCCTGCAGAAAAAAGGACCTCCACCAAAGCGGCATCCCCCGTGCTACCGCCAAAATGCCCCAAGGTCATTATTGGGAACAATGCCGCGAGCGGAGAGAACGCGAAAGCGAAGACGAACCCGCACCAAAGAAGGGCGAACAGCCCCCTGTACCCCCTAATCAGCTTGTAGCCGTCCGAAATCTCAGAGAAGAGCTCTCGAACCTTATTGGAAAAGGACAAGCTGCGGTCGGCTTCGTCGAGGCCCCCTGCGTCTATCTGTGCGGCGAGGACGGCTAAAGAAGCGAAAAGCGCCCCCAGCACGTCGAGGACAATCATAGCGGTAATGCCCGCCACGGGATAAATCACTGCCGCGAGCGCGGCGCCAAGAATGTATCCGCCGGACTGAATCGCCTGAGTCACCCCCGATAGGCGAACGAGATGCTCTGGCGGGGCGAGATGGGGCGTGAGAGATTGGGAGGCCGGCGTGTAGAACGAAGTACCAACTGCACGGAGAAACAAGGCGATGAGAATTAGCCATGCAGGTAAGCTGCCGGCCAACGAGGCAATCGCCAAGGCGGCACCCACCGCGGCAACGAAGAGGTCGGCGCCGATGAGGACACGCTTCAAAGGCAGTCTGTCGACAACGGCGCCCGCAAGGACTCCGAACAAAGCAATCGGCAGAAAGCCTGCCAGCGATGCCAGGGAGAGGAGAGAAGATGATCCTGTCGTGAGGGCGATATGCCAAATGAGACCCATTTGGAGAATCGAGCTCGTCAATGTCGACACGAGCTCCCCGCCCCATACGAAACAAATCTTAAATTGCCATGAATGGCACAGCGAAACAGACCTGCGCCGAGAGGTTTCAAACATCATGGTTATGTCCAATCGTGGAATGGCGTGCAAAACAGCGCGACGCCATAACAGCGCCGCTTTTTAGGCGCTCATCCACGTGCGGAAAAGACCAACCACGACACCCCTCCTTCGCTGACTCAGTTCGGCAAACCACGCAATTTTAAGGAGGCTGAAGCTCGTTTGTCAAGGATTGCCTGTCGGCAAGGACAATCCTTTCTGGCCATTCGATCCCTTTTGTATCTTTGGTTGCGTAGGTGACCCGCCAGGGCTATTACGCGTGGAAGAGGCGCCTGCCGAGCTGGCCGATGAGGCGCTGAAGATGGCCCTGGTCAGGCGAAACGATCCCAAGGGATGCGTACATCATTCGGATAGTAAGAATGTTGCCAGCAGGTTTTGCGGCAACCGCAAAGGAGCCGTATCCTGCAGCTGGAATCACGTTGCAGCATCCTGACCCGCATTCCGATTGGCGGACGGCCCGCTTCGGCATCCTGACCAGCACAGCGATCGAGCCTTGTCATTCCTTGGATATGCCGGTTGCTCGGGGCGGTCCCGACGGAGGCCCTCGCCTCCCCGGTCCGTGACCCAAGAAGGGCAAGCATGCTGATCTGCATGGCTGGTTCCTCCTTTATGTAGACGACCATGCAAAGAAGGGACAACCGAGGAGGCAGGTTACTGATGCGGGCTCCCGCACGCCCATGACTACCCGACGGGCTTTTTTTCATCTCCGATGCCCGCATTGCAGCATGAACGAATGTGCCTCGACATCTCTGCTGGCATGGTACGACTGGGATCGCACCTCGACGCATCCTTGCGCATACTGCCTTCCAGGTTTCGAAACCGGGAAGGAGAGTGTATGTGAGCGACGATATCGGCGCCGATTCGACGCTCGAGAGGGAGATTGCGCCGATTCTATCCATCGGGGATGCATTCCCGAAGATTCTCATCACTCGCACGAGGCATGAGCCCCATACCCGGGAGGGCGTGCTCGTGCTGAATTTCGCGAGGTGGCTGCTTGGCGGGTAGGGTTCTGAACGTCGCATTGGGATATCGCGCGACAGGGCACGCAGGGCTGTTTGTGCCCGCACGGGAAACGCCGTCGCCATGCGGGCGGCCTGTCGTGTCCGATTAGCCTTTTGCTAAACAGGCTTACGCCAACTCATGGGCAAGCCACCTGAGACTATTCACTTTGCTTATCGTTGACAAAGACCTGTGGCCTGCGGTTTTGTGAACGGCTCGTAAGCCACCCGCGTCGACTCACTTACTGTTGAAGCTGGTGGCTTGCAGGCTCAAAGGCGGTTGAGTTTCAAAACGGGCGTTTTCGGCGATATCGAGCCTCCAAAGGCGGCTCTCCGTGCCCCTTGGGACAAAAATAAAAACTCAAAGCCCTGAGTTTGAAAAAAGTTTTTTGAGGTTGTCCCAACTTTTGTCCCCGAAGCCGACGAAACGCGACATCGCGTCATTCGGCGGCACGCGTTCCGTGTCGATGCCGAAAACTGGGTGCAACTGGAATGACGGGACGGCAGAACCGACGCCATCGAGTGGGAGTAGGCTGACAGGGTTTTGACCTGCTCTTTTGAGTATTGCACTGTGCTCCTGAGTTTCGTTTCGTACGAGAGTTACGGCAAAGCCGCCAGCGACGGCGGTGAGTAAAAACGATAATCTGGCCTCCGTTCCCGCGTTGGGACGGAGGCTTTTTCTTTGCCGTTTTACTCCCTTTCACCTGCGATTTCGCCATTTACTCCCCGTATTTCAAGATGACAAAGTACGGGTGGTATTCGGAAGAACGAGAGTAAGGATTTATCCCAAGTGAGTGGGCACGCGGTTCTCCATGCTATTTGGGACTAATAACCGCTAGAACATAAAGAGAGTGCTGGATGCGGGCCTTCAATTCGTCCCCGCGCTCTCTGGTCCTATCGTGCCGTCATCAAGCACCTTATTTACTCTGTGAAATATAATTCTGGATGCAAAAGGATATCCGCACGGAGGTTTCCAGCATGTCCAAGCTCAACATCGACCAGAAAACGATCAAGCTGCTCCTTACAGATAAGCATTCGGACTTCCTCATCCCAGATTACCAGCGACCTTACGCCTGGGGCGAAGACGAGTGTGCAACGCTATGGGACGATCTCTTCACCTTCGCGTTTCCCAACGACGACTGCGACGCCTTCGAAAGCACTAGTGATGAATACTTCCTCGGCCCCATTGTTACTTTCAAGAACGACGCAGGCCAGCTTGAAATAATCGATGGCCAGCAGAGACTTACAACCATCATGTTGCTGCTTAGGGCGTTTTACGACAAGTTCGCAAACATGAAGGACAAGCAATCAATTAAAGTGCGTGACTCGATTGCTGGCTGCGTCTGGAAGACCGATGAGTTCGACGACCCCGACATGAATGCACTGAAAATCGATTCAGAGGTGGCGAGCGATTCCGACAAAGATGAGTTTCTAGATATATTGCGCCACGGCTCCGTGGGCCCCATGGCCCACAGCGCCTATTCACGCAATTACGCCTTCTTCTCTAAAAGAATGGCCGAAATGGCAAGCGAGTGGCCAAGCTACATCGCCCTATTTGCCGCTCGCATTCTCAATAACGTAATCTTGCTTCCCATCGAAGCGGAATCCCAGGACACCGCGCTCAGAATCTTCTCGACTTTGAACGACCGTGGACTCCCGTTGGCAGACGCTGACATCTTTAAGAGCCAGTTCTACAAGCACTTCTCCATCGAGGGTCGCAAAGACGAGTTCGTTGCGCGTTGGAAAGTGCTTGAGGAAACAGCCAACCTCATTTTCAAACCAACCTCGGGCACGCCGCTCGACGAGCTTTTCACCCGCTATATGTATTATCGCCGTGCAAAGAAGGGCATCCGCGACACGACAACCAAAAGTCTACGCGACTTCTACAGCGACAGCTCGTACGAAATCCTACGCGAGGACGCGACGCTCGACGATTTGGAGTCTCTGCTCGATTTTTGGAAACGGGTTGATGCGCAGGAGGGCTTTTCCGAGCGTGTAGCACGCCGTCTATTCGTTCTCAATTATGCACCCAACGGCATGTGGGTTTATCTGTTGAGTACCTGGTTCCTGGCAAAGCGCAATACCAAAGGCGAGCTAGACGACAAAGAGCTCTACGATTTCCTTTGCTACATCACTGGATTCATCTACGCCTACTCACTTGAGCGTCCCGGCGTAAACGCCCTGCGCGGTCCCGTCTATCCCGCACTCATAGATATCGTAGAAGGTCGCAAGGTCGACTTTTCAGCCCATCTGTTCGACCGTGAAACAATTACGGGACGCTTCAGAAGCTATCAGTTCACCAACCAGCGTCGCTTCACACGATCGATGCTTGTTTGGTGGGCCTATTCAGATCCTAAGCAACCTCTCATGGACTTGGACACAACGCTCGAGATTGAACACATCTATGCAAGAAAGCGTAACGAGGTGCACCCGCTATCCAATCGCTCAAATCTTGAAGCACTAGGAAACAAGGCGATGTTGGAGAAGCGCGTAAATATTCGCGCCTCAGATTACCAACTGACGGATAAACGCAAGTATTATGAGGGCTATGTGAACGATAAGGGCGTTGAGGTGTCGGGGACCGCTGTTCGCGAACTCGTGGAAATTGCGCGATGCGGCGACTTCGCCGAGAGCGACATCGAAATGCGCACCGAGCGGATCATCACTACTTTTGTCGAGTGGCTTGGCAAGTTGGGCCTACTAAGGGAGTAAAACTTGATTCATCTTCGCTTATCGGTCTTGGACCCGGAAAAGCTCGTTGCTTTTGCTCAGTAGACGGACGTTGCCGTCTACTGCGGTTGCGTGCCAAACGTTGGTGTCAGCACCCCGGAAAAGGGGTGTGGCCACCGCCTAGAATCTTCAGTTACCACGCTGAGACGATAGGAGATGACCACATGGACACAATGTAGCGCACGAGGCGCCCTCGACGCCATTGCTTGCGTTTCGCCATCGCTGCTCGAAGCGTGCCACTTGAGACTCCTGGCCGGAGGAGAGATGGCCGTTCCCTATGAGATTACGGAACCACCTATATCCGCTTGCTGCGGGCTTGCTTGAGCCAGTTCCTCTTGAAAGAGCCGATATCTCCGAAGAACTTGTTGTACGTCTCGCCGTTTTCCTCGGCCAATGGGGACTCCTAATGGAATGGATAAAAAAGCCGGGGGACTCCCCCGGCACTTGGAGGTAGCTCAATGAGCCACCAACGACCTTATAGCATGCGCTGACGGTGAGTACAAGAGGGGAGCGGGATGAAGCTGCTGCTGATGGTGTCCCCGGAATGGGTTCGCAGCTTCTTTAAGACCGCGAATCACGAGAATCGATTGTTGAAGCCGGTTCGTGATAACTAACCAAAGTTAGTCCTTGTTTGTGCGGACCCGATTCAGGTGAGCAACGGCATCATCCACGAGAGCGTGTCTGAGCTCATCACGGGCGGTCCCGACTTCGGGATGAGGGCATCGTCATAAGCAAGAACAAAAGGCGGTGCACATGTGAAAACTGGATCGGGAACGGGTCGTTGGGGTCCTTGGCGAGCCGGTACATTGCGTCGTGGCTGATACGCAGCATCGCGCACGCCTCGTCGGTGCCGAATATCGCGTTGGTCGATGCGATGAGCCTCACCTGGCTCCCGCTAATGCTCTTGGTCATGGTCGTCCTCGAGCTCCTTTCGTCTCGAGGCTCCCTCGCGTGCCCGGCCGCGGGCGGCTCCCGGGGCGGTCGCCGCCGTCATTTCCTGCCGCTCCTCGACTCGATGTAGGCGTCCACTGACGCCCTCGACACCAGGAGCTTCCTTCCGAGCCTGTACGAGTCGATCTCTCCCGACCAGATGAGGTCGTACGCCTTGTTTCGGCTCGCCCTCATGTACTCCTGCATCTCGATCACCGTCATCCATTCGTCCCGATCTCGGCTTCCCTCGGGCGCGGCGCATTCGGCTGTGCGTGCCATGGTTCCTCCAATCTTCCCGTGCGGCACCGCGCGAGGACACCGCACGACACCGTGTGCCTTTTCGTCTGCACGACGATTGAACCGCCTGATGGCGATTGGTGAGCACGGCAGGAGCGGAGACGGGTCGAAGTGGGTCGAGCTGGTCGTGCCTTCACGAAACGGCCATGAGCCGCGTGCCTTAGCTCGCAGCTAAGTCCCTGAAAAGTAAAAGGCACCCATGCGGGCGCCTGCCTAGTAGCTGGAGTTGTTCGGTTGTGGTCGGAATGCTCGTCTTCCGCGGTGCTGTCGTCCGGGGTCCGGCATCTGTCGTTCGCCTCTTCTGTCGTGTTTGATGTTGCGTGTTCTGCGAGCGACCTTGTGCAGGTTCTTCAACCCGTTGCCCCAGGTGCACCCGGATAAATGGTACCCATCCGTTGGGACACGACCTGCTGTGGTTGTCATTTCGGACGAATGGGAGCAGACGAACGGCGCGAGGATGCGAGCCGAATTCGAGTTAGTCAATATTGGCTTTTGAATCGGACCGATTGGGATTGCCTCATTGCCGGCAGCTCTTCGAGTCCAATCGTGAAATAGCTGCATCCAGTGCGGCTTTGTAGCCCTCTGATGCTGCTTCGTAATCTTGGATATAGGATTCTAGGTCGGAGGCGACGGCATTCGGGAAGCTCTCGACCCACCGTTTCCCCTTAGGCTTCGCCAGCCTCACCGCGCCGTCCATCCCGAATAGCCACCTGTAAAAGGTCGGAGACGGCATCGCGCTGACGCAGGCGTAGCCGATGACGTTTCTTTCGTCGCTCTCGTCGATGTGACAGAATTTGAGGTCGTGGCCGAACCTTTCGTAAACGTACTTGGCATGAGTGCCGGATACTTCCAGGAACAGCTTTCTGGCGGTGCCCGAGCCGAACATGTCGACCCGCTGGCGCGTGTCCGCGACCACGCGCGTCCTCAGCGCCTCTACCTTATCCCGATCCGACACCGGTTTTCCGGTGACAACCGGGTCCGCGATATCGTCTAGTCGGTAGAAGTAGGGACTGGGGGAACCGCCTTCGTCGATATGCATGCTCTCGAGATAGTAGCGGCCGAAGCTGAACACGATCGCCACCGGGTCCTCCTCGTACGGCCCAATCTTTACGGTCGATCCGTTCATCAGGTGAACCTGCTTCTTGAAGGCGAGCCTTTCGTTCATGCGGATCGCTCGGGATGCGGCATGGAGGACGTTGAAAATCGCGTCGGTGTCCCTGCCGGCCTTGCGGTCGACGAACACGGTCTCCACGCTTTCGTCGACGTCATAGTCGGAGGAGAATGCGAGCACCTTCGAGGAGATCTTGTCCTTCCGCCCCTCGCCGATGAAGGAGCTCGTCCCCAGCACGTCCGAGATGAGGATCGCCTCCTCGGATGACAGGGGTTTGTTTACGGCCCTGAACCCGACGTTCTCGCCGTGGCCAGGTATCGCCATGCGGATTCCCATGGGCATGCTTTCGCTTATCTGGTGCAGGTCCTTGAGAATGGCGTTCTCCGACGTCGGCCTCTCGGAGCAGATGCCTATGACGCGCGCGATTTCCGATGCGGATATGCCCGTCCTCTCATCGGTGAAGCGGACGAGGAGGTCGAGGACGGACAGGATCCTGCTTCTCGATGTGCCGCTCGCCGCGAATCCGGCTTCCTTTAACTCGGAGATCTCCTCCTCGGTGAATGTCCTAGACATTGCAGGTCCTCCATAAACAGCTTTATTGCCTATGAAATTGTAGGCAATCCAAACCAGTCAGAGGAGACGAAATTCCGATGGCGGTTGAAAATAAGGGTCGAAGCAATGGAAGAGAGAGTAGGGAGCCAACTATGAACGACGCCGGACGGGCGGTGAACGCCCCGACGATTTCGTCAGCCGATGCCGTAGCGGAGGCGGCGTGCGATAACGGAAGGAGGATCCTCGGCTTTTCGCCGGAGCAGCTGATCGCCGCTTGCGGTCTGGCCTTGATGGGCATCGCTGTTTTAGTCGGGTCGAACTACAGCCTCTCTATCGCCAAAGGTGATTTCAGGCTTGATCTGCGCCCTGCGTGCTAGGCGATGCGCCCACGCGGAAGCAACAACCGCTGTTGTGGGACGCGGCGTCGTCGACGCGTGACGCGCCCCAAGGAATTAACTCTCGATTCGAATGATAGGAGACGATATGGAATGCAATGATTTCCCCGAAGTTGGCACCAGGTTGACGTACGGGGAGGCGATCCCCGTTTACGATCGCTTCGAGCGGTCGATGCTCGAGAAGGCGTACGGGGCCGGGCTCCTGCCCGCGGCGGGGCTGTACGACCTGCTCTGGCAGCTTGAGTCGCTCGCGCAGAAGTTCGGAATCGAGGGCAAGGGGGGCCTTCTCAAGGCTCAAGAAGGAGATTCGGTCGTTTTCGAGCGAGAGGACCGCTCTGGCGAACGGGGTGAACGGCGAGAGGTTCTACCTTTTGCAGAACCAATCGGCGCTCAAGCAGCATGATGAGACTCATCTTTTCAAGGTCGGAATCGACGGAAACAAGCTTGCTGATGACCTCGACGAAGCTCTCGAGCTGCTTTCGAAAGAGGCCTCAAAGAGCGACGAGTACGGCGATACGTATTCGCGCGACTGGATGGAGCGAGCTTCCGACAAGCAAGAAAAAGACCCTTTCTTGAAATGGGCCGGAATCGGGTTTTGCGCGATGATGGTCTGCCTCGGAATCTCGATGCTCGTCCATTCGGTCTTCCAGATCGGCTTCTGCTCCAAGTGGTTTCTCTGATGCGGAAGCTGGCAACTAGGACGACCGTCGTTCAGGTCATCAACTCATAGACGCGTCAACGTGGGGCTTCTCGTTTCGTCGATAGATGACGGAGATGTTTGACCTGCGAATTTGCCACCAGCGTGCAAGCCACGGCGCTGCCTCACCTGCGGTTACGGACTGGTGGCTTGCGCCCGGGAAGGCATGAACCCTACGGACATTCCTCGCGCTCCCGCCCTTAAAACCGGCCACGATGGTCTTTAGGGCGGGAGCGCGAGGTCCACGCCCTGGGTTCGAAGTCACTCTGCGCTCGTGTCCCCAAGGTAATTTCCGTCTCTGTAGATGACCTTTTGAGGCCCCATGAGCTTCAGCCCCTCACCGCAGATAATCAGCATCCCTTGTTCAACCAATGAGGGAAGACGGTCAGTTGGGTACGAGATATCGTAACGCTTATGCGATCCGATTCTCTTGAAGTACACACCCGAGAACGATTGGGCTTTTCCATATCGGTCGGGATCGGATTCTTCGTCGTCGGGGCAAGCAAACAAGGCGGCCTCGGGGGAATCGTCGCCATCGAGATAAAAAACGGGAAACTCAAGAGGATTGCCTTTAGGAACGGCCGCCGATGCCACGTAGTTGCAGAGCTTCCACTCCTCGCTTTTCTGCACGCAATCGCTTTCGATGCCGAGGAGGCTTCGCATTTCAGTATCGATGCTGTAAGAACCTAGGACTAAGTAGAAAGCCAAGAGGACTGACGACCGGGCGCTTTCCATCTCGGTCCAATCGTAGAGATTGTCTTTGTGAGCAATGCCGTTCCTCATCGTTCGAGCGCTTTGGAGTGCGCGAATTATCGACTCGTACGTATCCTCGCTTATCGCCGTATCGAGAAGGTCTTCATTGCGGCTGTACAGCTGCTGCTTCTCGCAAACATAGTCGCCGAAGAACCTTGTGAGCCTACCGAGGTCTAAGACATATTCGAAACCATCCGTGAAAAGCTCATCGTTGATTTCGATTTCTCCGTCCTTGACTTCTATGTGTCGCGATTTGTCGGGAACGCCATCTCTTTTCGCAGGCAGGTAGTAAGGGTTTTCTCCGAGCTTTTTGCCGTAGTAAATACGCCTACTCTTCGATTTCGAAGTCTTATGTATGGCGTAAAGAAATCTGTACAGGAATTGTTCGAGCGATTTGAAGTACTCCAACGCGATGGGGGCGAAATCTATGCATCCTGCATGCGTTAAAGAATCCCTTAGCCATTCTGCGGTCTGGAAGCTTACTGCGAAATCCGTGTCACCGGTCAACGCCGAGTATCTGCCGTCTACGACAAAGCTCTTGTCTATGGCCATTCTCTGTTCGGACCCCAATTCCACGTCTGGTTTGTAGCCGATCAGACGGTCTCGGATGTCTCTCCTGAAATGGCCCATGCGCAAATGGTTAAGCGATTTGGTTATGCTCAAGCCATAGTAGGAACGCGCTTTCTGCCTAAGCTCAACCACAGCCTCCTCGAATTTGTCGAACTCCTCTTGTGGAAAGAACAGGCGGAAGAACTCTTTAACCGAGATGTAGGGCGTAGCGTCCTTCACCGACTCGTAATTGAGAACCTCCCTCTTCGCTCCGTCCATAACCAAAGAGACGTAGGTGATTTTCGATACCCCAAAGTTTTCCCTCAGCGAATCCTCAAGCTCTTTCGGGAGACTCTGGTCTAATCCAGGTTCCTTGAATACAAAAACGCTCGGGGAGCCATCGACATCCACCTTGATTATGCGGACCACCCTCTTGCTCGCTTTGAGGACGGTCGGCCCGGCTAGGCCGTCTTTTGGGAGATATTGGTAAGCATCGCTTCTGCGAACGCGGGCACGTAGTGTTATGTATCCATATTCTGTAAGAAGCATGGAAATCGACTCGCAAATCAGTCGATACATGCACTCATTGGCTCTGTCCATGATGAAGGTATAGTTAAGCCGTTCGGACCCTGAGACATTGCATAGATTTTCAGGTATTAAAGAGGTTCCTCCCCTCGACTCGGAATAGCCGCTTTCATCCCTCCAGCCATCTCGAATTTTCTTCAACTCGCTTAAGCCTTCTCCAAGAAGGAATTCTTTGTAGATCGGTTCGCTATTCATCCAATACCTCGTTTTCTCTGCGTGTTTACAGCCTTGCACGAGCGAATCGCTCCCATAGGCGTATCGCGGACCGCATATGAAAAAGGAGGCTACGGAGGCGGGCCAAAAGTGCTGGCTCGGGCCATGCCGCCGTCACCTATATTTTCAGGCTCCATTGCCTGCGTTGGATGGCATTATCTCACCGCGTTGCCTCGGGAGCCATCCCGTGCGGCGGACAAAGGCAAACCCAGGGGCAGTTAGTGGAGAAGCCGCTATTAGGCCCCTAATCGCGAAAGCGGTTCAACTCATGAGTAAGCCACCTGAGACTACTCACTTTTCCCACGAATGGCGAAGGGTCGCGACCTGGGGTTTTGCAAATGGCGCGCAAACCACCCGCGCTGATTCACTTACTATGGCCGGGAGGTCAGCAAAAACAGTTCTTTGTCAGAAAGGATTTACGAGGTCTGCGCCGAGAGAGACAGTCTAAAGGGAAAGGTCAGGGACTACGAGCGGGTCAGGCGGGCCATTGACACGGAACAGGCGGACAGAATATTAGAGGCCGCTTACCAGCAGGAACAGGCTGAAAAGGAACGGAAACGGGCCGCAAGGCAAAAAACAAGGGTAGGCGCACGGTAATCACCAAAACCGGAGGGTGTTCCAGTGAATGCCCTCCTGATTTATTGGTTGATTTCCGATCTCAGCCGAACACATTGAGCAAATAGGCCATTCCCGCAGTT
>DXLY01000031.1:625-21502 GCA_019414465.1 Collinsella sp. | reverse complement strand
CAACGAGGCGATGCTTCGGCAGGTGGGCGCCCAGTGGCTTGTGACCAAGGACTCGGGAACCGTAGGCGGCACGGTCGAGAAGCTCGCCGCCGCGCGCGACGTGGGAGCGCGCTGCATCGTGGTCACCCGTCCCGCCGAGGGAAGCGGGGCCCTTTCGCTTCGGGAAGTGGAAGACGCGCTCTTACGGGAGTTCGCGCGCTAGGCGCTTGCCGCGCCTGCGCGCCCTCCCGCCCGCGAGGAGGATCGCCTCGAGCAAGCTCGACCCGTACAAGCCCGTCATCCGCCAATAGCTCGAGGACGACGCCCGGAACTGGCGCAAACAGCCCTTCAATAAGTTGCGGTGAAATAGTGTCTGTTTTTGCTGCTAGATAGCATATTCAGTCCCTAATTCACCGCAACTTATTGGTGGTGGCTTACTGGTAGCGTAGGCACTCCACCGGGTCGAGCTTTGCCGCGCGTCGAGCGGGGTAGAAGCCAAAGATTACGCCGATGCCGACGGAGACGGCGAAGGCCAGCAGCACCGTGGCGATTGAAAAACTCGGTGTGATTTGCCCGCTGGCACCGAGCTCGCCAAGAATCCCGGATCCGGAGGCAAACATCGCGAGGGCCCAGGCCAGCAGATAGCCTATCAGGACACCCAGCAGGCCACCGGTGACGCACAGCGCCGAGGACTCGGCCAAAAACTGCGCGGTGATATCGCGACGACTGGCGCCCAGAGCGCGACGGATGCCGATCTCGCGGATGCGCTCAGTCACGTTGGTGAGCATCATGTTCATAATGCCGATACCGCCGACAAGCAGAGAGATACTGGCGACAGCACCCATGATGAGCGAGAAGGCGCCCATAAAGGAATTGAGGGAGTCGATAGCGCTTTTCATGGAGGTCGCCGATACACTGTCGTACTCATCATCCTTCGCGATGCCCTTCATCGCGCGCACCTTGGACTCGATGGTCTTGCAGAGCTCATCCATGTCCGTGCCCTCGGCGGCAAGTGCCGTCACGCTGGGGAATGAAGGATTCTCGTCGCCAAATAGGCTGGAGATGGTTTCGCGTGGCATATACAAAGTGAGCGAGCCCATGGAGTCGCTGCCGCCATCAATCACGCCTACAATCTGCACCTCGCCGTTGGACACTTTGATGGTTTTTCCCAGCGCATCCTGTTCGTTACCGTAAAGCTGATCGGCGCCGCCGCGGCTGATGAGCGCGACGCGCGAGCCTGCCTTTGACTCGACATCGGTGTAGGTGCGCCCCGCAACGAGCTTACTGGCACCCACGGCGTCGAGCATGTCGCTATCGACACCCTGTGCCATGACGGTATAGCTTTTATCGCCGGTCTTGTACTCGGTATACGCGCTTTTGACAATGCCGATCTGTTCTATCTGCGGCACCAGTTTTTTAAGCTTCTGGACGTCAGAATCAGAGAGTTCTTGGGACGAATAGATCTGAACCATACGAGCTGCGTTGAGGCCCAGGCTGTTGACCAAGCTGTTTTGGATGCCGCCGATGAGCGAAGTCATGGCGATGACCGAGGCGATGCCGATGACAATGCCCAGGATGGTGAGCAGGCTGCGCCCCTTGTTGGCCTCGAGCGAGTGAAGGGCTTCCTGGATAAGATCGCGGGCGCTCATGCCATCACTCCTTTCGGCGGGTTGGCGGAGGCGGAAATCATGGGCAGGTTATCTACGGCGCTGCGTAGGGTCCGCGGTGCATGCGGAATATACGCGCCGTCGTGAATGCGACCGTCGCGGATGGTCACGGCACGGTCGGCCTCGGCGGCGATGCCGGGGTCATGCGTAATGAGTACGATGGTCTTGCCGCGTTTCTGGAGCTTGTGGAAGGTTTCCATGACGAGCGCCCCGGTTGTCGAGTCTAGATTTCCCGTTGGCTCGTCGGCCAAAATGATGGGCGGGTCGTTGACGAGGGCGCGCGCGATGGCGACGCGCTGCATCTGTCCGCCCGAGAGTTCCGATATGCGGTGGTCCCAATGGTCGACCGGCAGTGTGACGGCTTGCAGCGCGTGCACGGCGCGCATCTCGCGCTGGCTACGCGGCACATTGGTGTAGGACAGCGGCAGCATGACGTTTTCGATCACCGTCAGACGCGGCAGCAAGTTAAAACTCTGAAAGACAAAGCCGATGCTCAGCGCGCGCACCTCGGTGAGCTCATCATCGTCGAGCTCGGCGACGTTGAGCCCTTGCAGGAAATAATCACCCGCCGTCGGCTTGTCCAGGCAGCCCAGGATGTTCATGAGCGTCGACTTGCCCGAGCCCGAGGGGCCGGTGATGGCGACGAACTCACCGGGGTTCACCGCCAGGCTCACGTTGTGCAGGATGTGGGCGCAACCGGCCTCGCTCTCAAAGATGCGGTGCACGTTGCGGATGTCGATGACGGGACGCATTACTTGCCCTCGTCGGCAGACATATTGTCGCCGCCGTCTGCCGTCATGCCTGCGCCGGTATCCGTCACGATGGTGTCGCCGTCGCGTAACTTGGTAACCGGGACGTCTGGGTTGATCTCGTTGCCCTGGTCGTCGCGCTTGACCTGCGTCTTACCGACTACAGCCTCGTTGTCGTTTTGCGTCACGACGGTCACCTTCACGCGGCGCGTCTTCTTGCCTTCCGAATCGGTGGCCAGATTGACGTAATAGTGCTCGCCATCTTCGGTCATCAGCGCCATGGTCGGCACCATAACCACGTCGTCGAGCTTCTCGGTCACTACCGAGACCTCGGCAGTCATACCCGGCTTAAGGCGACTGTCGGGTGCTTCGATGAGGATGTCGACGTTAAAGGTCACGCTGCCGCCGCTACCGGAGCCGGAGTCAGAGTTTGCCACCGAGGCGATAGCCGTGACGGTGCCCTGGCTCACGATATCGGGAAACGCGGGATAGGTCACGTTGGCGCTTTGGCCCACGGCAATTTTGGCGATATCCTTTTCGCCCACCTGAACCGTCACCTTCATCTTGGACAGGTCGGCGATTTGCATGCACTGCTTGCCGCCGCTCGTGTCGCCTTCGCCCATGATCGTGCCTCCGGTCACCGTGGCACCGACTTTGGCGTTGAGCTCGACGATGTTGCCCGAACTGGGGGCCTTTACGGTGCGCTCGGCCGCCTTTGCAGTTGCCTGCTCCAGCGTTGCCTGGGCCGAGGCGAGGTTGCGCTGGGCGGTCGAGACGGCATTTGCGTTGGCGTTTGCGTCCGATGGGCCGGTCGATCCGTCACTGTCCGTTGTCGGTGCGGCCTGTGCGGCCGCGAGTGCCACCTTTGCATTGTTCAGGTCTTCCTGGGCGGCCGCGACCGCGCGCTGCGCCTCGGAAACAGCGCTTTCGAGCGCGTCGTTCTTAATGGTCATGAGCACGTCGCCCTCGTTGACGCTCTGTCCG
Organism: Collinsella sp.; assembly: GCA_019414465.1. Lineage (GTDB taxonomy): Bacteria > Actinomycetota > Coriobacteriia > Coriobacteriales > Coriobacteriaceae > Collinsella. Next base: position 18,123 of record DXLY01000031.1, on the reverse strand, counting down.
GCCTGCACGTTGATCTTTTCAACCGTACCGTCGACAGAAGGGGAGACGACCGATGCCGAGATGGGCTTAAGCTGCCCCTTGGCTTCGACTGTGGTGGTAAACGTGCCTTCGGTGACCATGTCGGTCACCGGTCCGTTGGTGCCTGCGGGTTGCGCGTTGATGACCAGCGTTGCGATGATGACAATGAGCGCGATGGCAACAACGACGCCGGCGGCAATACCGCGTCGAATCAGCTTTTTGCGTCGACGTTCGGCACGTTTTGCCTTGAGCTTGGCATATGCCTCTTCATCGGAAATCTCGGCCGTATCGTTCGTGCGTCCGTTCTGCTTGTCGGCATGTACGTTTGTAATCAGAGGAAGCGTTTCGGCGGCATCTTCGGGCGTGTGCTCGGTATCATTCGGGCCCGGGGTGATCGTGGGGACATTCGGCATAGCGTCTCCTTTATAGAAAGTTCCTCAATAAGTATATGCGCCCGTCGCGTAAGGCGGGCGCATATGGCGGATTCTTTCGGAACTGTTAGATTGGTCGCAGCGGCTCCACGTTGTGGGAATGCGCGCGTTGCACTACGAGTGGACAACCACGCACAGGCCGACTTTGATGCAGTCGTGAAGTGCCTTTGCATCGGCCAGGCGCAGGTTGATGCAACCGTGGCTGCCGCACCACTTGTAGGAGTTGGGGTCGTCGAAACTCTTGTCGTTTTGCCACGTTGCATCGTGGAAGCCGACCATGTTTCCCTCAAACGGCATCCAATAGCTTACCGGGCTCTCGTATTTGGGCTTACCGGTCTCGGGGTCCTTGGTACCGATAAGCTTGCTGGCGCCATCGTTGCTGTTGATCTGCCATACTCCCTCGGGGGTGGCGTCCTCGCCCGGCTTTCCAGAGATAAAGTTGGCCTCCCACACGATATTGCCGCTCTCGTCGTAGTAGCGCGCGTGCTGCTCGGACAGATCGACGTCGATATACGCCTTCCAGTCGGGCTCTCCCTTTGCGGTAAAGGTGTCGGCCTTCTGGGAGTACTTGATCTCGATTTCGCCGGTCTGCTTGTTGTTAATGGCGTCCTCGACCTGCTTGGCGAGCGAGCTGCTGTCGATGGACCAACCAAAGTCGCCGCCTTCGACGGCGCACTGCTTGCCATCGGCGCGCGTCCACCAGCGAGTGGAGCCCACGGTGTTAAAGCCGTTGGCGAGCTCGGCTGCCCAGCTGCTGATCTGCGACGTATCGAGCGTAGGTTTGGCCGGATCGGCAAAGCTGATCCACTGCAACACGGAGCTGCCATCAACTTTGCCGGCATCCTCGCCGTTGAGCTTGAGGGTCACGTTGACGCCCAGGAAGTTGTTGGCGGCATCGCATGCGGCCTGAATCTGATCATCGGTCAGCGTTCCGTTGAGCGGCTCATAGGCATCGTTGCCGAGCTTGGAAAGATCTACGGTCTCGGCCAGCGAGGCAAGCTCGAGCTCGGCATACTTAATGACATGCTCGCGGTTGAGTTTTTCGTTGGAGCGCGCCTTCTCGACGGTAAACTTGCCGGCCTGCTCGTCATAGGAGCTATTGGCCTCGAACGCGCCCGAACGCCTCTCGTTAAACTCATCGATGGCGGTGCCCAGATCCTTCTCAAACTGCTTTTGGTCAAAGGTATCGGAGGGCATGGACAGGTCGACGTCTTGATCAAGATCTACTTCGTTGGAGGTAGCGGTTGTTTTGGTCTTGCCGCTTAAGGATTCTACAAGGCGGACCGGCCATACAAAGGCTTCGTTGTGGTTGATGATCTCTTTTGCGGCAGCTTCGCCGTCGACGATGGGCTCATCGGACTCGGGCTGATAGGTCCAGCTAAAGTCATCGCCCGCCACGGTGAGCTTATAGTGCTTCCACGCCGAGTTGACCTTGGTGGCGGCAGACGAAGCGTTGGAGAACGAGACGTCGACGCCGGCGATGGTGGTGTTGGGGTAGGCTACCTGCGAAAACGCTACGACGCCTACGATATAGACAATGACGATAAGACCCAGGAGGACAAAGAGCGTCGTCTTTTTGCCCGACTTATTGTTCCCGGTGGGTTTGCGCGCGGGGCCGCGATCGCCTCGACCGTGCGTGGGGGGCTGCTTGGGCGTATTGCCGTTTGCCTGGCGCTGCTGACGTTGCTGGCGCTGCTGGTTCGGGCGTTGCGAAGCGTTTGCCGCACCACGCTGCTGACCGTGGCTCGGCGCGATAGGACGCGGCGACTGAACGCCGCCGGTGTGCCTGCTCGGCTGCTGCGGATCGGGAATCAGTTGAGTTCGATCGTTTTGCGACATCGTATGCATATCCTTCGAATTTCGCCTTGCGGCTCATCGTGTTTTTACTGGGCTTGCATTATAGCGATTACCTAGTTGATTGTGGTATGGAAACGGTGGCATTCAAAAGAGGTGGGACATTTGTCCCACCTTCGAGCCGTTCTTTGTCGCTATCCGCACACACCGCATTTTGCACAGGCCGAAAGTGCGGCCGGAGCCTGCGCGATGCCGCCCTTTGCCGTCTCGCGCAGCGTGGCCGGCAACGCGTGGCCCACCGAGAGCATGACGTGTGCCATCTGGTCAAACGGCACCAGGCTCTTAATGCCGGCGAGGGCGAGTTGTGCGGAGCTAAAGGCGGCTGCCACGCCGATGGCGTTGCGGTTTTGGCAGGGCACCTCCACGAGGCCACCGACGGGGTCACAAACGAGGCCCAGCAGATTACTCAGCGCGATGGAACTGGCGTCGAGCGCCTGCTCGGGTGTGCCGCCGAGCATCTGCACCAGCGCGGCGGCTGCCATGGCGGCGGCGCTTCCCACCTCGGCCTGACAGCCGCCCTCGGCGCCGGCAACGCAGGCGCTCGTGGTGAGGTTGAGGCCGATGGCGGCGGCGCAATAAAGGGCATCCATGACCTGCTCGTTGTCCAGCTGCAGATGGTCTGCGAGCGCCAGCACGCAGCCGGGCACGACACCCGCGGAGCCTGCCGTGGGAGCGGCGACGATCACTCCCATCGTGGCGGAGCGCTCGAGCACGGCCATGGCGCGGGCCACGGCGTCGGTTTGGACGGCGCCCATCAGGCTTATACTCAGATCGTTTCGGCTGGTGGCATCGACAAGCTTTGCCTCGCCGCCGATGAGGCCGCCGAGCGAGCGCTGTGGATTGGAAATGGGGGCTGTGGTCTCTTCGCGCATGACGTCGAGCACGCGGCGCATGGCGGCGACGGCGTGGGCCTCGCCGGTCAGACGCGCCTCGCGCACGGCCATAACGGCGCCGATGCTGAGCCCCAGTTCCTCGCACGCATCGAGCAGCTGCTCGCCGTCGTCGAAGATTTCCTTGGCCGAGACGCCGGGGGAGAGCGACGAAGCAGAACCGGGGAGCTCGATAAAGGTCGCGTAATCGACATTGTCGAGCTTACGCAGCATCGGGACAACAGTGTCGTCGGGCGCGCCGTCGGTCTCAAAGACGGAGTAGGCCTGGCCGCCCACTTCGGTGCGGTAGGTGCGACAGAAGGCGATGTTCACATGGGCGTAGGCGAGCAGGTTGGTGAGCGCGGCGAGCACGCCGGGGACGTCCTTGTGCGCAACGAAGAGCGTTGAGTACATGCCCGAGATGTCAACGCCGACGCCGTTAATGCGGCTGATGCGCATCTTGCCGCCGCCCAAGCTCTCGCCGCGGACCTGCGCCGTGGCGCCCGTGGCGTCGACCATATCGATGTCGACGGTGTTGGGGTGGATGGAGGCGTCGTCGCCCTTGATGTCAAAGTGATATTCGAGGCCCTGCTCACGTGCGAGGTCAAAGGCCTGCTTGATGTTCTCGTCATCGGTGTCGAGGCCCAGAATGCCCGCGACGAGAGCGCGGTCGGTGCCGTGGCCGCGGTAGGTGTGGGCGAAGGAGTTCCACAGGCCAAAGGTGACTTTGGTGATGCGGCCTTCCAGCAGGCTGGCGGCAACTTGTGCGCAGCGCAGGGCGCCGGCGGTGTGCGATGAGCTGGGGCCGACCATGACGGGCCCCAAGATCTCGAATGCCGAGGTCGTAGCTAGTGTTTGCGGCTTGCCTGCCATATGCGCTCCTGTTCTATCCCGTCGTTCCGAGGGCTTTGGTATTTGGTCGCCTGCTCTACAGTCCTGGCTCGCACGGAGGCCACATTAAGTGGCCTCCGGCTCGTGCGGAACTCGCGATCGACCAAATACCAAAGCCCTCGGAACTTAGGATACATGGTAGGGGCACGCTTGCCGCAAAATTCATCAGCTGGGGACGTGCTGTTCATTGCGCATCGAAATATTCACACCACCGTGTAAATAAAACACCGTGTAAATAAAAAGAAGTACCGGTTGGGGCCGGTACTTCTTTTGGTTCTAATGCTTTGCTGTCTGGGCTCTGCGAACCTATTTACAGGCCACAGGCTGCTTTGAGTTCTTCGACTCGGTCGGTATTCTCCCAGGTGAAGTCGGCGTCTTCGCGGCCGAAGTGACCGTAGGCTGCCGTCTTTTCGTAGATGGGGCGACGCAGGTCTAGGTCGCGGATGATTGCGCCCGGGCGCAGGTCGAAGGTCTTCTCGACGGCCTCGACGATCTTGTCCTCGGCAACATGCGCGGTACCGAAGGTGTCGACCATGATTGAGAGGGGCTTGGAAACGCCGATGGCGTAGGCAAGCTCGACTTCGCAGCGGTCGGCCAGGCCGGCGGCGACCACGTTCTTGGCGACCCAGCGCGCGGCATACGCGGCGGAGCGGTCAACCTTGGTGCAGTCCTTGCCGCTAAAGGCGCCGCCGCCGTGACGGCCGTAGCCGCCGTAGGTGTCGACGATGATCTTGCGGCCGGTGAGGCCCGTGTCGCCCATGGGGCCGCCCACGACAAAGCGACCGGTGGGGTTCACGTAGATGTCCGCGTTGTCCCACGGCATGTTCTCGGCGGCCATGACCGGGGTGATGACGTGTTCGATGAGGTCGGCCTTGATCTTGCCCATGTCCTCAATCTCGGCGGCGTGCTGCGTGGAGATGACGATGGTCGTGACCTCCACGGGCTTGCCTTCCTCGTAGCGCACCGTGACCTGGGTCTTGCCGTCGGGGCGCAGATAGGCGAGGGTACCGTCGTGACGCACGGCGGCCAGGCGCTCGGCCAGGCGGCTTGCCAGGTAGTGCGGCATGGGCATGAGGGTCTTGGTCTCGTTGGAGGCATAACCGAACATCATGCCCTGGTCGCCGGCGCCGATCAGGTCGATCGGGTCGGTGGTAGCGCCGGTCTGGGTCTCGAAGGACTCGTCAACGCCCTGGGCGATATCGGGCGACTGCTCGTGGATGAGGCTCATAACGCCGCAGGTGTCGCAGTCAAAACCGAACTTGGCGCGGTTGTAGCCAATGCGGCGGATGACGCCGCGGGCGATTTCCTGTACGTCGACGTAGGCCTGGGTGCGAATCTCGCCGGCGACGATGACCGTGCCGGTGGTCACGAGGGTCTCGCAGGCGCAGCGGACGTTCTCCACGTTGGCGGGCACACCGTTGGGCGCAATATAGCCCTGCTCCTGCAGCTCTATTTCTTTGGCGAGGATTGCGTCGAGGACGGCGTCACTGATCTGATCAGCGATCTTATCGGGATGACCTTCGGTCACCGACTCCGACGTAAAAACAAAGGACCCGTGTTGGGGTGGGATGGAACGAAGTTCTTCTGACATGATTGTCCTTTCAAAAACGTGTCCCAGCGACCGTTACCATTCCGCCGGGCTCTCTATGCAAGGGCACATCATAGCGCGTAAATCAAACATTCACACCCTTTCCGCACCTACTCATTGGGGACAGACTTAAATGACCAGCCAATAGGAACACTCTTACGGCACCTGGGGACGTTCCTTATGTGTCGGCACTTGGGGACGGTCCTTTTCTGCCGGCAGTTTAGGAACGTCCCCAAGTGACGGCAGTTTGGGACACTCCTGTTCAGTTAGCTTCGAAGAACGTCCCCAACGAATGGTCATTTAAGTCTGTCCCCAATGACTGGTCGGTGCCCTTTGTGCGGAGGTTGCTTTGATGCTTTATACTGATGCGGTTAGACATCCATCCTGCAATCGAGGAGATTTCCATGGCATCAGACGTTCGCGTCCGCTTTGCACCCTCACCGACGGGCAAGCTGCACATCGGCGGCGCCCGCACCGCTATCTATAACTGGGCTTTCGCCCGTGCAAACGGCGGCACGTTCATCCTGCGTATCGACGACACCGACCCCACCCGCTCTACCGACGAGAACACGCAGATTATCCTGCGCGCCATGCGTTGGCTGGGCCTGGACTGGGACGAGGGTCCCGAGGTGGGCGGCGATTTTGGCCCCTACGCCCAGACCGAGCGCCTGGACCTGTACAAGCAGGCCGCCCAGAAGCTTTGGGACGAGGGTAAGGCCTATCCCTGCTTCTGCACCATGGAGCAGCTCGACGCCGATCGCAAGGCCGCGCAGGAGCGCAAGGACCCCTTCCAGGGCTATCAGCGCCGTTGCCGCGATCTTGATCCCGAGGAGGCCCGCCGTCGCATCGAGGCCGGCGAGTCCTACGTCCTACGCATCAAGGTGCCCGAGGACCGCGGCGACGTCGTCATCCACGATGCCGTCCACGGCGAGGTGACCTTCGACGCCAAGGAGCTCGACGACTTTGTGATCTTCCGCTCCGATGGCACGCCCACGTACAACTTTGCGACCGTCGTCGACGACGCCATGATGAAGATCACCCATGTCATCCGCGGCGACGACCACCTGTCCAACACCCCGCGTCAGGTCATGGTCTACGAGGCCCTCGGCGCGCCCGTGCCCACGTTCGCCCACATCTCCATGATCCTGGGCGCCGACGGCAAGAAGCTCTCCAAGCGCCATGGCGCCACCTCGGTGGAGGAGTACCGCGACGCCGGCTACCTTTCCGACGCCTTCGTCAACTACCTGGCGCTGCTCGGCTGGTCGCTCGACGGCGAGACCACAATCATCCCGCGCGATGTCTTGGCCAGCAAGTTCTCGCTCGACCGCATCTCCAAGAACCCGGCGACCTTCGACCCCAAGAAACTCGACTGGGTCAACGCCGAGTACATCAACGGCATGTCCGATGCCCAGTTTGCCGACGAGATCATGGTCCCCGAACTGCACGAGGCGGGTCTCATCGAGGGGAATGTCGAGTACGGCGAGGACTGGATTGATGCGCTTGCCGCCATCGTCAAGCCGCGCACCAAGATGCCGGCCGACGCCGTGACCGTCGCCGCCCCCATCTTTGCCACGGCCGAGACACTCGAGTATGACGAGAAGTCCGTCAACAAAGGCCTGGCCAAGGAGGGCATGGGTGCCATTCTGGACGCCGCCAAGGCCGCGCTTGAGGGTGTGGGCGAGTGGACTGCCGAGACCATCGACGCCTCACTTGAGCCGCTGCCCGAGCAGATGGACCTTAAGAAGCGCGTGGTGTTCCAGGCCGTGCGCGTCGCCGTCTGCGGCAACATGGTGAGCCCCCCGTTGGGCGAGACCATGGCGCTCGTCGGCCGCGACGACTGCCTGGCACGCATCGACCGCGCCCGCACGATGGCGCTGTAGCAGACGCGTAAACGCATGTATCCGAGCCCCGTTCCCTCGAGCGGGGCTCTCGTTTCTGTACCGATGAGTGGGTTGCTGGGTCAAAATAATCAGTAGTGTTTGTCCCATGTTCGAGTGACGCAACGAGCTCGACACTCGTATCGGCCATGGGACAAACTCTACTGATTATTTTGTCCCACCCCTTTCAGGTCCGTTCGTTAGAGGTGGTGTATGGCTCAACAACTGTCGCTGTTTGGTTCGCCGGAACCGGAGGAGACTCCGGTGAAGCCCGAGCCTGCACCCGAACCCATCGCCGCCTATGCGAGCGTGGTCCTCGACATTCCCACCCGTGTGCTCTCCGAGCCATTCGCCTACGGCATCCCGCAGTCCCTTGCCAACGATGCCCAGATCGGCTCCACCGTCCTAGTTCATTTTGGCAACCGTGCCGCCGCAGGCTACATCGTCGACATTACGCCCGAGCTGGGCGACCTGCAGGGCAACAACGCCCTCGACCCTTCGCGCATCAAGCCTATCGAGGCTATCCTCAGCAAGCCGCTCTTTACCGCCGAGGCTGCCCGCATTGCGCGTTGGATGAGCCGCGAGTATGTCGCGACGCTTTCCGAATGCTTGCGTCTGTTCTTGCCCCCGGGCGGAAGTCCACGTGTCGTGAAGGGTGATGACGGGGCGTGGACGGTTGAGCGCCCGGCCGTCAAGCTTATCCAAAACCGCTGGGTGATGCTTACGCCCGATGGCTTTGACTATTCGCCACCCAAGACCGCGGTCCGCCAGCGCCAACTTATCGAGGCGCTTCAGTGCGGACCGGTCACGACGCGCGACCTCAACCTGCTCTACAACAGCATGTCGGCGACCATCAAGGCGCTCGAAAAGCGCGGCGTCGTGGTGGTTGAGGAGCGCCGTGCATGGCGTGGCTGCAGCGAGCAGACCACGCTGTCCTCGGCAAGCGGCAAGGCGCCGGTCTCCCTTACCAACGGCCAGCAACAGGCACTCGCGCAGATTGAGCGCGCCCGTCTGGACGCTCATGGCGACGTGGTGCTGGTCGACGGCGTCACCGGCTCCGGCAAAACCGAGGTTTACCTCTCCGCCATCGAGCGCGTGCTCGCAGCAGGTCGCTCGGCCTGCGTGCTGGTGCCCGAGATCTCGCTGACGGCCCAGACCGTCGGCCGCTTTCGTTCGCGCTTTGGCGAGACGGTCGCCGTGTTCCATTCGCGGCTTTCGGCCGGCGAGCGCCTGGACCAGTGGGACATGGTTGCCAGCGGTGCGGCCCGCGTGGTCGTGGGCGCCCGCTCGGCGCTCTTTTGCCCGCTCAGCGACTTAGGCCTCATCATCATCGACGAGGAGCACGAGACCAGCTACAAGCAGGGTTCCAGCCCGCGCTACCATGCGCGCGAGGTGGCGGCCGAGATGGCGCGGCGCTATCGCTGCCCTCTCGTGCTGGGCTCCGCCACGCCTTCTGCCGAGGCCCTCGACCGCTGCCGCCGTGGCACGTATAACGGTGCCACCTGGACACGTGTCGAGATGCCCGAGCGCCCGGGACATGCAGTCCTGCCTACGGTTCGGATTGCCGACTTGCGCCGCGAGTTTTCACACGGCAGCCGCTCCATGTTCTCAAAACCCTTGATGGAGGGCTTGGAGCGTGTGGTCGAGCGTCGCGAGAAGGCCGTGCTGCTGCATAACCGCCGTGGCTTTGCGCCGTTTTTGATGTGTCGCGAGTGCGGCTGCGTTCCCACCTGCAACCACTGCTCCACAGCGCTTACGTATCACGAGCGCACGCACACGCTGCAATGTCACACATGCGGATCCTCCTGGCGCGTGCAGCCGTATCCCGCGCCCACGAGTCGTTGCCCCAAATGTGGCAGTCGCTACCTGGCAAAAATGGGCCTGGGCACGCAGCAGATCGAGGACGCACTGCACCAGTTGCTTCCCGAGGACGTTTCCATCATTCGCATGGATGCCGATTCCACGCGTGGCAAGGATGCGCACAAAAAGCTGCTCGAGCAGTTCGATGCGGCGGATTGCGCCGTGTTGCTGGGTACCCAGATGATCGCTAAAGGTCTCGATTTTCCCGAGGTCACGCTCGTGGGCGTGGTCAATGCCGACTTCGCCCTCAAGCTGCCCGATTTCCGCGCAGGGGAGCGCGCCTACGATCTGCTGGAACAGGTGGCGGGCCGTGCCGGTCGCGGCGATCGTCCCGGTGAGGTGATCATCCAGACCTACCTGCCCGAGGATCCGGTCATTCGCGCCGTCGCTAAGCACGACCGTTCGATCTTTACCGACTACGACCTGGACCAGCGTCGCGACGCGCTGTATCCGCCGTTTGTGCGTCTGGTCAACATTTTGGTGTGGTCGGCGAACCGAGACGACGCGCAGGACTACATTGGGCGCATTGCAAAGCTTCTTAAGCGCCGCTGGCATGCCGCCGCGCCCGATTTTTTGCGGGCGGGGAGTGCCGTGCCGCAGGTGCTAGGCCCGGCTTCGTGTGTAATCGAGAGAGCAAAGGACCGTTATCGCTTCCACCTGCTTGTGAAGTCGCCCGTGGGGTACCATGTCTCTGATGATATCGATGCCTGCCTCAAAGAGGTGGGTTCCGTGCGTGGCGTGAGCGTGAGCGTTGACGTCGACGCCTATGATTTGATGTAACAACCCGAAAGGATGGCCATGGAAGCCAACGGAATCGTACTGTCGCCCGACCCTCGTCTGCGCCAGGAGTGCGCCGTCATCGAGGAGATCACCCCGGCGATCGAGGCGCTTGCCGAGAAGATGAAGAAGATGATGTTCGAGAACGGCGGCTGCGGCCTGGCTGCTCCGCAGATCGGCGAGCTTATTCAGCTCGTCACCATCGACTGCGACTACAGCGACAAGAACGACTACGACCCGTACGTGCTCATCAATCCCGTGATTGTCGAGCAAAGCGACCATCTCGTTCCGTATAGCGAGGGCTGCCTATCCATTCCTGGCATTAGCTGTGAGATCGAGCGTCCCGACCATGTCGTCGTCGAGGCGTATGACCTGGACGCCAACCTGATTCGCTATGAGGCCTCGGGCGATCTGTTCTGCGTGTGCCTGCAGCATGAGATCGATCACCTGCACGGCAACACCATGTTCGAGCGACTGAAGCCGATGCAGAGGATCAAGGCAGTCAAGGAGTACCAGGACGCCCTGGCCCGCGGCGCTCGACCGGGCGAGACGGAGTAGGTTTGTCCGTCCCCGGTGCTGAGCGCCCACATATCATCCCGTGCTCAAACATTCTCGCTGCGCTGCGAAACTGCGCGCGGGACGATATAGGCAGGCGCCCCGGGGACTACGTTGACGCTGCTTGTCTCGCCCAGGTGCCGTCGGGCCAGGGATGGGCGTCTTCGCTGATAGGTGCTTTGCTGAAAGAGCTGCTTTTATTGCGGCTCTTTCTTTGGTTTTGGGTATATTTGTTCTTGTTGAAATGTTATTGCGGATGGGCTGGTGACTTGGCTTTCCGCTGTTCTTTGTAGCCGTCTCGGCTTTGGTTGAGAGGAGACTAACTTTTATGCGTATTGTGTTTATGGGTACGCCTGATTTTGCTGTGCCTTCGCTGACTTCGCTTGTTGCGGCTGGTAATGAGGTTGCGCTCGTTATTACTCGTCCCGATGCTGTTCGTGGGCGAGGTAAGAAGCTAGAGCCGTCTCCTGTTAAGGCTAAGGCGCTTGAGCTGGGGTTGCCGGTTGTTGAGGCTAATCGTATGACGCCTGAGGTTGTTGAGGTGCTCCAGGCTGCCCAGGCTGATATTTTCTGTGTGGCTGCTTATGGCTGTATTTTGCCTGATGAGGTGCTGCATATGGCGCCGCTTGGTATTGTGAATGTTCATGCGTCCTTGCTGCCTCGTTGGCGTGGGGCTGCTCCTATTCAGCGTGCCATCCTTGCTGGTGATGAGATTGCTGGCGTTTCTATTATGCGCATTGGGCATGGCGTGGATACCGGCGCCTATTGTGCGCAGGCCTCGACCTCGGTTGCCGGTAAGCATGCTGAGGCGCTGACCATGGAGCTCGCTGAGCTCGGCGGCAAACTGCTTACCGATACGCTTCCCTCTCTTGCCGATGGCACTGCCGTGTGGACTGAACAGGATGAGGCGCTCGTTACCCATGCTGCCAAGATTTCTAAGCAGGAGATGCGCTTGGATCCGCAAATGGCGGCGCTCGATTGCGTGCGTCATGTGCTCGCTTCGTCCGATACCGCGCCTGCTCGTTGCGTGATTGCCGGCAAGACCGTGCGTGTGCTCGATGCTGCGGCGGCTGATGTGTCGCTCGGCGAGGGTCAGGTTCTCGTTAAGGCCAAGCGTGTTTACCTGGGCCTTTCTGATGGCTCGGTTGAACTGCTCGAGGTTAAGCCCGATGGCAAGCGTGCTATGACTGCTTCTGCTTGGTCTGCTGGCCTGCAGGGTGCCGATCTTATCTGGGGTGTTTTGTCATGAGCAGGCTGTCTCCCGCGCGCAAGCTTGCGCTCGATGTGCTGATGGAGGCCGATCGCCGCGGCATGTATGCACGCGACGTGCTGTCCTCTCGCGCATCGGCCAAGGCTATTGACCAGCGCGATTCCGCTTTTGCCGCCCGCTTGGCGCTGGGCGTGGCCGCCACGCAGGGTATTTTGGACGAGCTGCTCGATCAGTTTCTCGATAAACCCAAAAAGGTTGCGCCGCGCGTTCGCATGGCGCTTCGTATCTCGGCCTTCGAGATGCTCTACCTGCATACGCCGGGCCGCGTTGCTGTGAGCCAGGGTGTTGAGCTGGTGCGCAGTGGTGCTAAGTCCGCCGCTGGCTTGGCCAATGCTGTACTGCATAAGGTTGCGGACAATGTTGAGGACTTTGCTACTGCGTCCGATATGGATGAGTCCGAGCGCCGCCTGGTTCGTCTGTCTCGTTTGATGGGTCTTCCTCGCTGGCTGTGCGCTCGTATCATGGCCTCGTTCGATACGCCCGAGGGCGCGCTCAACTTTGCCGGCAATCTGGCGCCCGCGCCGCTTGCTCTGCACGAGAATGCGTTTGCGACCAAGGCCGATCCGTATATCTCGCAGCTCGTCGCGCCTGTTTTCCCGGGCTGCCATGCCCCGGTCGATGCTCAAGTTACCGTTGCTTCTGGTGTGTTTGAGCGTGCTGCCGCGGTGGCATCTGATCTTAACGCCCAGCTCATCGCCACAGCTGCCACGCGCCCTGGAAGCTGCCTTGAGATTGGTGCCGGTCGTGGCACCAAGACCTATGTGATGATGTGCCAGGCCAAGCGTACGGGCTATGAGCGTCAGCATACGGCGCTCGATCTGCATGATCGCAAGTGCGATCTGAATCTCGCTCGCCTGCATAAGGCCGGTATTCAGGGCGTTCGTACGGTTTCTGGTGATGCTTGCGAGCTTGATGAGGTGCTCACATCGTTTGATGCCATGCTTGGCGAGCCGGTTAAGTTCGACACAGTCTTTATCGATGCGCCGTGCTCTGGCACCGGAACCATGCGTCGTCATCCCGAGATCCCGTGGCGCCTGACCGAAAAGGATGTGACGGTTGAGCTGCCCAAGCTGCAGCTGACGATGCTCAAGGAAGCCGCTGCGCGCGTGGCTGCCGGCGGCGAGCTCATCTATGCGACGTGCTCGGTCTTCGACGAGGAGAACACGCAGGTGGTGGATGCTTTCCTGAACTCTCCCGAGGGCACCGGCTTTAGCGTGGCGCCGCTTTCCGAAGCGCAGATTCTGCAACTCCCCGAGTTCGATCAGGCCAAGAAGCTCGTTTCCGTACGCCAGAACGATCGAGGCCTCTTCCAAAGCGTGCCGGTAAACGCCGATTCCTACGACGGCCACTTCTGCGCCAGGCTGGTCCACAAGTAACGACTAAGTTGCGGTGAAATAGGGATTGAAAAGCCGCTTCTGTCCGCCAAACAGTCCTTATTTCACCGCAACTCACAAGGAAACCTGGGTAGCTTGATTAGCTACCCATAGAGCAAAGAAATAGCCCCGCGATCGGCGTTGATCGCGGGGCCGCGTTGTTTCTAGTGGCTGTGCGGGCAGTTGGCGCAGCAGCCGCTCGTGGCGCTGGTGCTGGAGCCGCCGCTTCGCTGGTCGGTGTTGTAGAAACCGCTGCCCTCAAATTTTATGCCGCTGGCTGAGAACGTCTTGGCCGCCGGGGCACCGCAGCTGGGGCACACGACCTCGGGGGTCTCGGACATGGGATGCTCAACCTCAAACACGTTGCCGCAGCTCGAGCACTTGTAATCGTAGCGCGCCATAAATACTTCCTTTTCAGCACAAAGCGGGCAGATTACTCTGCCCGCAAAAATTCAAACGTCTGTAACTGTACCCTATATCGGGGGTTTTATCACGCTTCGCCCCAGAATCTATGGTTGTTGCGCAGGAGCCGCGCGGTTTTGCCCTCGGCGGCTGCAATGTCCGCCTCGTCAGCCTGCCAGGTCCACTTGCCCGTGGCCACGCCCGGCACGTTCATGCGTGCGTCGTCGCCCAGCCCCAGCACGTCCTGCAGCGGCATCATCACCAGGGGAGCGTCGCTTGCTAGCGCGTCGCTCATCAGCTTGGCCGCCACCTCAACACCGCTCGGTTCATCGCCGCCCGCAAAAGAACGCGTACACCAGCCGGCGAGCGTCGACGTGTCGTGCGTCGAGGTGTACAGAATCTTGCCGGGCGTGGGATGCACACCGCAACGAACGTCGTAGTCGCTAAACTCCAGCACGTCCATGCCGGGGAAACCGCAGGTCGATGCCATGGCGCGAACACCGGGCGTCAGATAGCCCAAGTCCTCAGCGATAAAGTTGAGCGGACCCAGCTCGTCATAAGCGGTCTGGAACAGGTCCTTGCCCGGTCCCGCCAACCAGCGACCTTCGGCGCAAGCCTTGCCTGCGGGGATACTAAAGTAACTGTGGAACCCCAGAAAGTGATCCAGACGCACGCGGTCGTAGAGCGAGAACGCGCGGCGCAGGCGATCCATCCACCAGCTATAGCCGTTCTGCTTCATGTGGTCCCAGCGGAACGTCGGGTTGCCCCATACCTGACCCTCGGGCGCAAAGTTGTCGGGCGGCGCGCCGGAAATCTCAATCGCCTTGCCGGTATCGGACAGCCAGAAGTTCTCGGGTTCGCTCCACGCGTCTGCCGAATCGTCGGACACGTACATAGGAATGTCGCCGATAACCTCGATACCCTTCTTGTGCGCGTAGTTCATGAGCTCGCACCAGGCCAGGTCAAAGCGGTACTGCATGTACGCCTGAAGCTCGGCCTCGTTGTGGAAGCGCTTGTCGTCGATTAGATGCTCGTTGTAGCGAGCGACATCTGCCGGCCAATTGTGGCGCGACTCGCCCTCAAAGTACTTTTTGACGGCCATATAGACGCAGTATTTCTCGAGCCAATCGGCATTGCGATGTTTAAACGCTGTGTACAGCGGGTCGGCATCCTCGCCGCCGCGGGCCTTCCAGGTCTCAAAGTCGGCGGCCAGCTCCTCGTGGCTCTCGGGTAGCAGGTCGATATTGCCTGCAAAGGCCGAAGGACCGGCGTATGGGGAGCGGAAGAAGTCCGTGGGGTTGACGGGGAGAACCTGCCAGTAGCGCATGCCCATGGCGGCCAGATGGTCGATAAAGCGACGCGTGGGCGCACCGATCGTACCGGGCTTGCCGTCGTCGGTCGGCACCGATGTGATATGGCACACAACACCCGCACCGTGATCGAGCGGCTCCTGCAGGCGCTGCTCGGCATGGTGATAGATGATCGACGAGCCCAGCGGATACAGATCGAGCGTGACCGTACCGTTATGGATCTCACACTCGTGACCGCTGATCACGTCACTCGCGCATTCGCCGAGCGCCGGGATCGTCACGCGATGCGAATTGCGCAGGCTGCGGTTGATGATGACGGTCGCGGACTCGCCGTCTTTACCGGTACGGTTGTAGGCCAGCACCTCGTCATTGAGCGCGAAGGCCTTGATCTCACCGTCGATCATAAACGGCAGCGCGCGGCGCACGGCCGAGGCATTCTTGACGATCGCAAACGTATCGAAGTCGTGTAGGTTTTCCTTGGTCGGCATGGTGCGGCGGTTGCCCGGATCGGTGAGGCCCTCCAGGCCGTACTCATCGCCATAATAGATCGAGGGCACGCCCGGGAACGTCATCTGCATGAGCGTCGCCAGCCAAAAGCGGCTCTTGGCCAGGCCCATGGAGTTCTCGTCCAGGCGCCATTTGCTGCGCTCACTCTCGGGCAGCTGCGACTCGTCGGGGCCACCGCCGAGCACCGAGATAATGCGCGGGCGGTCGTGGCTCGACAGCAGATTGAGCGCGCAGGATAATGCCTCGAGCGGGTAGTTCTCGCGCAGGGTCTCGATATCCTCGGCTGCTTGGTAGGCGTTTTTGTAGCCCATCAAAAAGCCGATGACCATGTCGCGGAAGGGGTAATCCATGGCCGAGTCGAGCTCGGAGCCTTGTAGATAGCGACGCAGATGGCCGTAGCTGATCTTGTTGGAGGCATCTTCCCAGACCTCGCCGAGCAGCAGCGCGTCGGGCTTCTCGGCGAGCACGGCCTTTTTGATCTCGGTCAGGAAGTCATCGGAAAGCTCGTCGGCCACATCGAGGCGCCAGCCATGGGCACCGGCGCGCAGCCATTTGCGGATGATACCGTCCTTGCCCAGAATCCGCTCGCGTACCAGTTCGGAGCTCTCATTGATGGCGGGCATATTGCCCACGCCCCACCAGCAGTCGTACGAGCCGTCCTCGTGGAAATAAAACGCATCACGCCACGGAGAGTCCTCGCTCTGCCACGCGCCGACACCGGGATAGTTGCCGTAGCGGTTAAAGTAGATCGAATCGTCGCCCGTATGGTTGAACACACCGTCCAGAATGATGGAAATGCCCAGCTTCTCGGCCGCCTCGCACAGCTCAGTAAAGTCCTGCTCGGTGCCCAGAATCGGATCGATCTTGGTGTAATCGGCGGTGTCGTAGCGGTGGTTGCTCGCGGCTTCAAAAATGGGGTTGAGGTAGATGGCTGTAAAGCCCAGTTCGGCGATGCGAGGCAGGTCATTCTGGATACCCTTGAGCGAGCCGCCGTAAAAATCCCAGGTCTTGATGGAGCCGTCTTCGGCACGCTCGTACTCGGGCGGTTCGTTCCAGTCCTCGACCATGCGGCGCTGGATTCCGTTGCGCGGTTTTTCAACTTCGGCCAGCGTTCGCTCGCGCCAGTTTTCGTCGCGGGCATAGCGGTCGGGGAAGATCTGGTAGACCATGCCCCGCTCGTACCAGGTGGGACGGTTCTCGCGATGCTTGTAGACGGTAATCTGGAACGACGGGACCTCGGCGTAATCGTAGGTCACACCCTCGCCACCGGTGCGACCCTGCGGTGCACCCAAGCGGACCTCGGGCTGGCCCTCGATGTTGCAGATAAAGCTGTACCAAATAAGACAGGGCTCGGTGCACTCAAGCTCTACGGTAAATATGCCGTCGCCCTCGTGCGTCATGGGATACAGAGACTCACCGATTTCATCGACCCAGGTACGCAGGGTAAGCGTTGCCTGGTTGGGGTCGGCATCCTCCAAAATCACCGATAGCGAAACGGAAGTTCCAGTGGTCACAGCGCCAAACGGAGTACGAAACTGCGGCAGACGGCTGTTGTGAATCAATCTCATAATACGGTCCAGTTCAATAGAATCACGGCCTGCGGGCCATGGGCTTTACGCACAGGATGTAAGTATATCTGTTGTACACAGGCTGTATAAACAACATCCGTTTACCATCGGCGAACGGTTGTCCTAGAAAATCGTTTTACCAACTACCTACAGAGAAGGGGCGCCCGGTTGGAGCGCCCCTTGCATAGGGTTTGATTAGGTTTTGGATCGTCTGTGGGCTAGCGGCGCTTGCGGGTGGCCGTTGCCTTGCGGACGGACGTCTTCTTGGACGGGGCCTTTTTCTCTGCCGGAGCGGCGGGGGAGACCGGGGTCTCCTTGGCGGGCTTGGTCTTTGCCGTAGCCTTCGGA
>DXLY01000031.1:0-615 GCA_019414465.1 Collinsella sp. | reverse complement strand
GGCTTAGTCTCTGCCTTCGGTGCGGCCTTGACCTCAGCGGCCTTCGGCGCCGGCTTAGTCTTTACCTCGGCCTTGGGCTCCTCTTTGGCAGCAGCTGGCTTAGTCTCTGCCTTGGGAGTCGTGGTCTTTGCCGTGGTCTTCTTGGCCGTCGTCGTGCGCTTTCGCGTGGTGGTCTTGGCGGCGGGCTTGGTCTCGACGGTTACCTCCGCCTTGGACTCTGCAGGCGTCTCCTCGACCTTGGCTGCCGGCTTTGCGGCTGACTTGGTCGTGGCGGCCTTCGTGGTCGTCAACTTCGTTGCCGTGGTCTTCTTGGCTGCCGTTGTCTTCTTGGCAGCAGTCTTTGCCGGAGCCTTGGTGG
Source organism: Collinsella sp. (assembly GCA_019414465.1). Classification (GTDB taxonomy): domain Bacteria; phylum Actinomycetota; class Coriobacteriia; order Coriobacteriales; family Coriobacteriaceae; genus Collinsella. Next base: position 257 of record DXLY01000031.1, on the reverse strand, counting down.
CCGGCTTGGCCTTAGCGACCTCGGCCTTTACCTCGGGAGCAGCCTCGGCTTCGGCGGCCTTCTTGGCAGCGGCGGTCGTGCGCTTGCGCGTGGTCGTTGCCTTGGCAGCCGTTGTTTTAGTCGCGGCAGACTTGGTCGTCGTAACCTTCTTAGTGGTCGTCTTGCGGGTCGTGGTCTTCTTAGCTGCGGGCTTTGCAGCGGGCTTGACCTCAGCCTTTGCCTCAGGAGCAACCTCAGCCTTCACCTCAGGCTCGGCC
>DXLY01000030.1 GCA_019414465.1 Collinsella sp. | reverse complement strand
TCACCGATATGGTCTGCAAGACGTTCATGTTCACCCCGGCCGTTGACGCTTCTGGCGCCGCCACCGGTGCCGTCGACTTCGCCAAGTCCTATGCCGCCGGCTGCGCTGGTACCATCTCCATCCTGTTCACCTTCGTCGCTATCGCTTTTGGTTGGGCCCAGAAGAAGTTCAATCTCACCGGTGCTGCCGAGTTTGTCACCGGCGTGGTCCTCATGGTCCTCATGTTCGCCGTCGGCATGCAGTTCCCGGTCTACCTGGACAAGTTCCAGTGGTTCGCCGTCGTTATGGTCTACCTGGTCTTCGCCGGCGCTATGCCCATCCAGATGCTCAAGACCCCGCGTGACTACCTCACCTCGATCATGATGATTGTCATGATCGCCTGCGCTGTCCTCGGCATCGTCGTCCTTGGTGTTAACGGCCAGGCCACGATGACCGCCCCGGTCTTTACCGGCTTCTCCAGCGCTTCCGGCATGATGTTCCCCGTCCTGTTTGTCTCTGTTGCCTGCGGTGCCCTCTCCGGCTTCCACAGCCTCGTTTCTTCCGGCACCTCCTCTAAGCAGGTCGAGAAGGAGCAGGACGCCGTCAAGGTCGGCTATGGCGCCATGGTCGTCGAGTCCTTCGTCGGCATCCTCGCCATCATCGTCGCCGGCATCATGTTCTCCGACATGAACACCGCCGGTACCGGAGCCCTCAACGCCGGTGTCGCTTCCACCCCGTTCCAGATCTTTGCCGCCGGCATCTCCCGCGGTATGCAGGCCTTTGGTGTTGACGGCACGCTCGCTACCGTCTTTATGACCATGAACGTTTCCGCTCTGGCCCTGACCTCGCTCGACGCTGTCGCCCGCATCGCCCGCACCTCGTTCTCCGAGTTCTTTGCCCAGACCAACGACGCCCTGGCCATCGAGTCCAAGGCCGGCTACATGAAGGTCCTCGGCAACCCCTGGTTCGCCACGGTCGTCACCCTGCTTCCCGGCCTCGCCCTCGCCTTTGGCGGCTATGCCAACATCTGGCCGCTCTTTGGTGCCTCCAACCAGCTGCTCGGCGGTATGACCATGATCACCCTCGCCGTGTTCTGCAAGTGCACCGGCCGCAAGGGTTGGATGCTCTACGTGCCCGTCGCCTTCCTGCTCTGCTGCACGTTCACCTCGCTGGTCCAGAGCGCCATGGGCTGCATGACCGCCGTCCAGGCTTATGGCTTCTTTGGCACCATCCCGGCTACCGCCACCACGGCTGCCGTCTCCGTCGCCGCCACTAAGGGCCTGCAGCTCGTCTTCGCTGTCCTGCTGATGGTCCTGGGCCTCATCGTTGCCGTCAACTGCCTCAAGGAGTTCTTCGGCAAAGAGGCCGGCTCCATGCCCGACGAGGAGCCCGAGTGGTCCGAGATGGGCAAGGCTGAGTACGGTCGCGCTGCTGCTGCGGAGGCTCCCGCCGATGCCGAGGCCGCCAAGGCCTAGTCGACTTGATGGAGTGACCGTTCCATCCATATGACTCGGAAAGACCGGGTCCGCAATTATGCGGGCCCGGTCTTTTTTGCGAAAACAAACGACGTGGAGGGGTCCTCGCAGATGTTTTGCGTGGATAGGCTCGAGCGTTGTACCATATGGACGTATATGTGTGCATATGAAAGGGGCCCCGTGGCCAAGACGGTATATTCCGATAACCAAAACAATGTCGATGCATTGGCCGAGCGCCTGAGCAGCCAAACATCGCTTTCTGCCGACCGGGCGAAGCTCGTTGCTTACGACCTGCTCTGTCGCAAAGCGCTCAAGATTAAGTCGAGCGCACTGGCGCAGATTTTTCGTTCCGTTGACAAGGAGTGCGACACCAAGGCCATGCGCGATGAGCTTATCGCGGCGAAGATCGTTACCAAAATTGAGGGCAGCGGCATTAACGGACGCCCGGCGTTCTATACCATCAATGCCGAGATTCATGATGTTCAGGAGCAACCTGCCGAGGCTGTCGAAGATGCCGTCACTGAGGATTTCGTAGAGGCTGCCGCTATGGAGGAGACAGCTCCGCGAGAGCATGTCGATACTGATGACCTGCTCGATGAGAACGTTGTTCGCGCCTTTACGGCCAAGGCGGGCCGTGGTGGCTTTGGCGGAGGCGGCAAGCGCGATGCGCAACGCCGCGCTCAGCAGGAGCGCTTCCGTCGTGCCGTGGCTCAAAAGGATGCTGCGGACGCTATGGCGGTCGAGGATGGGGCTGTTGCTGAGTCACAGGTGTCTGCTGGGGAGCAGAAGCCCGCTGAAGTCCAGGAGCCCAAGCGTCGCCGTGGTGCCCACTTTAAGACCGCGCGGCAGGGTGTTCCATGCGAGGCTCAGGAGCCCGTTGAGGCAGCCGATGCGTCCGATGGGTCGGCCAAGAAGGCTCCGGGCTCGTGTCGTCCCGGACGCGGCTTTGTGGGACGTGTGTATCCCGTAAAGCGTCAGGAAAAGGTCGATCAGGTTCCTGCGGCGCAAGCGGAGAAGGTCGAGAAGACTGCCGAGCCGGCGGCTCGCGAGCAGAAGCCTGTTGAGCAGCAGCCTGTGACTGATGTCGAGGCCAAGGGTCAACAGCCTACAGGCGAGCAGGTGGGGGAGAGCGCTTCGAACAAGCCTCGCCGTCGTCGTCACCGTGGCGGCCGCGGGTCGAATGCCCAGACCAACGAGCAAGTGTCGCCGCGCGACGAAGGTGTGAAAGCCGAGGGCCCGGCGGAGCAGCCAGTGCGCCAGTCGGTGAAAGAGGACAAGCCCGAGCGTTCGAAAAAACATGAGTCCGCGCCGAAGCGAGAGCGCGGCGCCCAGGCCGATTCTAAGCGTAGGCGTCAAGCACGGCCCAAACCTGCCGTGGCCGATGCGGCTGCTCAACAGCCCGATGCCGCTGCCCATGGCGAGGTTTCGGCATTTGCCTTGGCTCGCGTTTTGGGCAGGCAGCTGCTCAAAGTTGTCCCTACGCCTACGGCGCTCTCTAAGATCAAGGAGCAGCAGACACAGATCGTAAAGGTCGAGGGCAAGGACGGCAAAAAGGCTCCGCAGCGCACTCAGCACAACGAGATGTCCAACCGCAAGATTGCCGAGGAAATCGCAATCATCCAGGCTTGGATCGAGCAAAACCGAGGTGCCGATACGCCGGTTGCCTCGCGCCGCCAGCGTGCCTACCAGATTTTTAACGACGAGAAGGCTTTTGACGGCAAGCACGGCGAGCGTCTAATTCGGCGTATGACCGAAAAGGGCATCAGCATGCAGGCGATTAAGGTCGCCCCCAACCGCCCTGTGCACTTTACGGGCTTCTTTACGCTGGGCGCCGACAAGCCGTTCATTATGGTCGAGAACCTGGACACCTATGACGAGATCGTCAAGCTCCTGCGCGGCCGCAAGCACGCTAAGCTCTTTGGCATCAAGGTGGGCGGCGTGATTTTTGGCGGCGGATGCAAGGCGAGCGTCTCGCATGCCCTGGACGATTATCTGGCTGAGATCGGCTATCGCTTTAACTACGTCTACTACGTGGGCGATATCGACCGCGAGGGCGCGCGCATCGTCGAGCAGGCTCGCAATGCCAATGTGGTTGAGATTCGCCTGCATGCCGGCATGTACCGCGCCATGCTCGCCGAGCATAAGCGTCGCGTGAAGGCCGGCGGCGAGTGCGAGCCCGCGGCTGCCAACCAGGGCGTGCCGCAGAACTTGGCGGCGACGATCAAGGATCTGCCCATGGTCACGCGCGTGCAGTTCCGCAATGTGCTGCGCGAGGGCGGGCGCATTCCGCAGGAGATTCTGATGACCGCCGACTATCGGGATGGCGACTCGGGAAGCTTCGACCGCATGCTGAACAACTAAATTCCGCCGGCCCCGGGAGAGCGGGGACACCGGCTTAGGTTTCCTGCTCTACAGTCCTGCTCACGACGGAGGCCACATTAAGTGGCCTCCTGTTCGTGCGGAACTCGCGATAAACCTAAGCCGGTGTCCCCGCTCTCCCGGGGCCTGTCGTGGCTTGGCCGTTGCATGCGGCTCGCTTTTCGGAACGGGGCTGACGGACACGTTCCGAAATCTACCACCGTCGCTGTGCAGGGTGTCTATAAAGAGCCGTGGCCAAAAAACATCAAATATGAGTACTGATACTCTTTTAGTAGCAGTAATTTTGACCACATTTAAGGTGATTTGACGTGTCGATCGAGCAGATAAGCTGCCGTATCTCCTCAAGTGTTCATTAAAGGAAGACCTTGATGCGAATAAATCGGTGGCGCGCGCAGACGTGGTGTAAGAGCGTCCTGAGGTCCGTCGCTGCAAGTCCCGATATTACTCCTTCTTGAGACCGCGCCTCTCGACTATCTCGTCCACTATCTCCCTGGCGCGCCGCCCGAGCGCGCGGCGCCTCCCCTCTGTCGGGGCCGGCCTGTCCGCGGGCTCGGCGAAGCCCTCGGCGGCCGAGGCCTCGGAGAACACGCGCTGCTGGGACCACTGTCCCTCGGTCTCCATGAGGCTCGCGCACGTCAGGCGCAGCATCGACTCCCTCGAGGGGAAGGACTGCACGACCCTGTAGCGGCGCTTGATCTCGCGGTTGGCGCGCTCCTGGACGTTGTTGGTGCGGAGCTTGGCCCAGTGCGCCCTGGGGAAGGCCGTGAACGCCAGCGCGGAGTCCTCGGCCTGCTCGAAGACCTCGCCGGCCCTGGCGGACACCGACGCCACCCAGGGCGCCGCCTCGGCCCACACGCAGCGCGCGAGGTCGGGGTCGTCCTGGTAGACCGCGGCATGCACGAGGTCCCTGACGGCCGCCTTGGAGTCCTCGGGCCTGCCCGAGCAGGCGCTCTGGAGGTTGCGCTGCAGGTGCGTCACGCAGCGCTGCCAGGCGCAGCCTGGAACAGACGCGAGACGGCGGCCACGAGCCCGGCGTGGCTGTCGGAGACCACGAGGCGAACGCCGGCCAGCCCGCGCTCGCGCAGCCCGCCGAGGAATGCCGCCCAGGAGTCCTCGCTCTCGGTGTCGACCACGTCGCAGCCCAGGAAGTGCTTGCGCCCGTCGGCGCCCAGCCCGATCGCGGTCACGACGCCCTGCGAGACGACCGACGAGCCGACCCTGCAGCTCATGTAGGTGGCGTCGAGCCACAGGTAGCAGCACGGCGTGCCCGACAGGTCGCGGCGGCGGAACTCCGCCACCTCGGCGTCGAGGTCGGAGCAGAGGCTCGAGACCTCCGAGCTCGACAGCGAGGATATGCCCAGCTTGGACGCCACGCGCTCGACCTTGCGGGTGGACACGCCGCATACGTACATCTCCTGCACGATGGCGGCCACCGAGGTGTCGACGCGCGACCATCGCGCGAGCATGCCCTCGGGGTAGTAGGTGCCGTGCCTGAGCTTGGGTATCTCGAGCTCCACGTCGCCCACGGCGGTCTTGAGCGACCTGGGGCGGTAGCCGTTGCGGCTGTTCTCCCTGCCGTCGCTGCGCTCGTTGCGGCTCGCGCCGCACATCTGCTGGGCCTCGGAGTCCATCAGCGCGTTCATCACGCTGCCCAGCACCCTGCACGCGAACTCGCGCGCGTCGCCGCACTCCTGCCAAAGCCTCGCCGCCTCGAGGGCCTCGTCGCGGCCGAGGCGCAGTACACTCTCTTCTTGGGGCATCGCCTTTCCTTCCATTCGTCACCTTCATTACTCCAACGACGAATTCTAGGCGGTGTCCCCTCCCTTTCAAGAAAGGGCGGAGGCGGGGCATTCCCCGCCTCTTACACCACATCTCTGCGCGCTACCTTAAAGGAAGACCTTGATGCGAATAAATCTCATTAAGATCTTCTTTTATTAACGAAAATAATGTAGCTACAACGGTAACAGTACTCATATTTGCCGTTTTTTGGCCACAGTCCTTCGGAGGGTCCTCGAAAATAGTCCCGAGCCGGCACTTGGGGACGTTTCTATAATGCCGGCACTTAGGAGCGTCCCCAAGTGCCGACACCGCGTCTGCCTGCGGCGGCCGCGCCCCGCTGCATCGCTCCGCACCCTTGCGGGTTCGAATCCCTCCGCTTGGCGGCGTTGGCTCGATTTGCTTGACGTGAGGGGCTCTTGGCTGGTGTGGGACGGAGGGATTCCGCGTCCGCCTGGTCGGCGGCCGCGCCCCGCTGCGTCGCTTCGCTCCTTGCGTGCTGCGCTGGAAAACGCTTCGCGTTTCCTCAGCTCCGCACCCTTGCGGGTTCGAATCCCTCCGCTTGCCCACAAGAAAGCGCCCTGGGCCGTTATGGGCTCAGGGCGCTCAATTTTAATGGCTGGGACGGAGGGATTCGAACCCCCAACAGCCGGCACCAAAAACCGGAGTTCTACCGTTGAACTACGTCCCAGTATGGGTGTTGCACAAAAGCAACTCGTTTAGTTTACCTAATCTGCGAGGGCATCGCAAACGCCATCGAGCAGGCGTACCGCGAGCGTCTGGGCGTCGCTGGCAGTGAAGGTGCCGTTGTAGCGCGTCATGCCCGTGAGCTCAATGCGGATGCGCGCGGGCTTTTGCTGCGCGGCGACATTGGCGGTGCGGATGCGCTGGGCCAGGTTGTGGCACTCGGCGAGGGCAATTGTGGCGCGTGGAGCGGCGTCGGTGGGTAGCTCATCGCTTGCAATCTCGAGCACCAGATCCACGTCGGTCGGAACCTCGGAATCGCAAAGCATCATGCCGCTGCTGTCGGTCGTCGCCGTGGCGATGTTCCACATGCGCGATGCAACGCTACGCGCGATGGGGTCCTCACCGATGACGGCAATCTGGAAGCGCTCGAGCACGTTGGCGGCGCGGGCAAAGCCGATGCGCGATTCGGCCTCGGTCACCGAAGGTTTACCCTCCCACACGTGGTGCAGGCGGTTGATGTAGGCGTAGGTATCCTGGAAAGCCATACCATCGGCAAACAGACCGACGTTTTCCTGGAACTGCTGAAGGGCCGCCTCGGTGTGAGGGCCAAAGTAGCCATCGTCCTCGCCGCAGGCAAAGCCCAAAACGTTGAGTGCCTTCTGCAGGGCCTGCACGTCGGCGCCATGGAAATTGGGCATGCGCAGATAGAGCGTGCGGTCGCCCAGCTTATACGAGGCGTCGACCAGGGCACTCCAGCAGGGGATGTCAACGGCGTGACCGGCAGCAAGACCGCTGTCGAGCCTAAAGGTGCTAACGGCCTGCTCGGTGGTAGTACCAAAGTGCTTGTCGGCAACCTCGGTGGCATCAATCGTGTAGCCGAGCTGCAGGAGACGAGACTGCACGTCCTCGACGGCTGCTCCCTGCATGCCCGTTGTAATAGGTTCCATGAACGAACCCCTTTCGGCGTATCATTCGTACTATTTGAGCGCCTGTCGGATAGACGACGCAAAGGGATGCATAAACATGCACTCAACAGTGTAGCAAGTTGTGCCTAAATACGCTGCTGACAGGTTTTATAACCCCCGTTAGTTAAGGCGCTCCACAAAGAAATCTGCCATGGAGAGGAACAACTCTCGTGCGTGCGGATCAAGCTCAACGTCCTCGATGGCCGCTTTGGCCTTGGCGGTCAGGTCGAGCGCATAAGTGTGGGCGTAATCGATAGAGCCGGTCTCCTGGAAGATCTCCACGGCGTGTGCGAGTTGCGCGGGGTCCTCGGTGCCCGAGGAAAGGATCGCTTCAATCTCGTCGTGATAGCGCTCATCAGACAGGGCGTGCACGGCAACGAGCGTGCGCTTACCCTCGGTGATGTCGGTGCGGAAGTCCTTGTTGGCGGCCTCCTTGGTGCCGATCAAGTTGAGCAGGTCGTCTTGAATTTGGAAGGCAAGGCCCGTGTGCAGGCCAAAGGCGCGCAGCGCCTCAATTTGCTCCTCGCTGCCGCCGCCGATAATGGCCCCGGCGGCAAGCGGTGTGGCTCCGCTGTAAAACGCGGTCTTGTGCGTCGCCATGTCCAGGTAGTCATCAACCGAGATATCAAAGCGCCCGTCACGGACCCAACCCAGGTCGAGCGCTTGACCCTCGATGGTGCGGACGATCATCTCGGTAAGCTCGTGGAGTACGCGCAGCTTCACGTCGGACTCCAGCGTGGGGTCGTCGAGAACCGTCTTGGTGACCATGGTGAGCGCCAGGTCGCCACAATTGATGGCAAGGCCCGTGCCCTCGGTAAGGTGCATGCAGGGCTTGCCTCGACGAAGCTGTCCGTTGTCGGCGATGTCGTCGTGAATCAGCGCGCCCGACTGGAAATGCTCGATAGCTGCCGCGGCGCTGCGGGCGCTCTCAAAGCTACCGCCCACTGCGGTTGCGGCGAGCATGCAGATAAGCGGGCGGTGGCGCTTGCCGGCGTTGGCCGTAAAAGCCGAGAGCGGAGCGTACAGGTAGCGCTCGATATCGGCAGAGGTCGCCTGTCCGTCAAAGAACGTGGCCAGATAGTCGTTAATCTGGTCGAAGTGCTGGGCTAAAAAGCTGGTAAACGGACTGGACACAGGCTCTCGCATTCTTTCTGAAGGTCGCATTGATGCAATATGCAGACAACATATTGCCACATTGGGGTGCTTGGCGCGGCGGGCGAAGGCAATTGGACCCGCAGGCGTAAAGCTCAGCGGAAGATGACGGCTAGATAAGCCCGAAGTGCTCGAGTGCCGTGACGACGCCGTCGTGATCGATAGAATCGGTCACATAGTCCGCCTTCTCCTTAAGGAAGTCCGGTGCGTTGCCCATGGCGATGCCAACATCGACTGTTTCCATAAGGGCGACGTCGTTGCTCGCATCGCCGATGCCGTACACGGTGCCGTGGTTTGGCCCCAGGGCGCCAAGCACGGCCTGGATGCCGGTTCGCTTGGTGCACTCGCGGGGCGAGATTTCGGTTACCTCGAGTTCGAGCTCGTTAAAGCACAGCAGCGGCTCGATCTCTTTATCCTGGGCGATGCGGTTGGCGAGCTTCGTAGACATGAGGATCTTGTAGGCGCTGTAATGCTTGAGCTTTGTGACGGCATCGCCTACGGTACGGGCATATCCGTCGCCATCGGGGGCGTCCGCGCTCATGCGCACGACGCGATCGAGACCTTCAAAGCGAATCACCTCGTCCGATTGCTCAAGATACGGGGCGAGGCGTTGCAGCAAGCCGGGGCTCATGGCTGCATTTCGCACAATGCGTCCGTCGAGTTCGACGTAGCCTCCCGCCAAGCAGACAATTCCTGCCCACGGCAGCTCAAGAAGTTTGGGGTGGATGCAGCTCAGGGTGCGTCCCGTGCAGATAAAGGCCATGTTACCGTTGGCGACAAACTCGCGGATTGCCTGCGAAACCGCCTCGTTGGGATAGGGGGAGAGGTCCCGCTCGTCTTCGGGAAGGTCTTGGGCGAGCCTTGGGTCTTGCCACGCGAGCGTGCCGTCAATGTCGAAGAAGCAGATATCGCCGTGCTTGTGGGTTGGGCTGGCGGCAGGGGAGGCCGAGGTGGTGGGCACAAATCCCGGCTCGAGGCCCATGATCTGGTCAAAATGCTCTTTAACGCGGGGAACGGAGATGCCGATGATCACCTGGGCGGTCTTGCCCGTAATGATGAGGCCCTTGGCGCCCACCGCGACAAACGACGCGTTATCTGCAACGATGGAAGGGTCTGCGACCTCGACGCGCAGGCGCGTGGCGCAGTTGGTTGCGCCCACGATATTGCCAACGCCACCTAAAAGCTGAATTACCCGCTCAGCGAGGACGTGATCTTGATCGGATCGACTATTGACCTCGTCATTGGGAGATTGCTTTTTGGCAAAGCCGCTATCCGTTAAACGATCGATTGCCGCGCGATTGGCGACATGATCCTCGCGCCCCGGCGTCTTAAGGTCATAGATCAAGATGAGTGCTCGAAAGCTAACAAAAAAGATGAGGCTAAAGGCAAGGCCGATACCGAGCGCAAGAAGATAGGCACCGGCATGCGTGCGCATGAGCGGAATGAAGTTGAAGGCGGCCATTTCCATGAAGCCGCCCGAAAAGATGCCGACGATACCAAAGAAATTCATGGTCATGGCGAGGCAAGACGAGAGGACGGCGTAGAGCAAAAAGAGCCCGGGGTGGGTGAACATAAAGAGAAACTCGAGTGGTTCGGTGATGCCGCAGACCACTGAGGCAACGATGGCGGGAACCAGGATAACCTTGAGGCCGGCGCGGCGTTCGGGCTTGGCGGTGGTGTAGAACGCCGCAGCGATGGCGGGAAGGCCAAAGAGCTTGACCCAGCCGGTGGCGGTGTAACCAGCCCAAGGCGCAAGTTCGTTGAGGGGGCGTGTGCTGTGTGAGAGGATGGGAAGCAAGTTGGTCCACGTGGCGTAGATGCCGTCGTTAATAACCAAATTGTCGTAGTAGATTGGCATGTAGAGCAGGTGGTGCAGACCCATGGGCTCGAGTGCTCGCTCCAAAAACACAAAGATGCCCACGCCGAAGGGTCCGACGCCCGCAAGTGCGTGGCGCAGCGTTTCGGTCACAGCGTATACGAAGGGCACGATGGCGGCCGAGATAGCGGCAAGGGCGAACACAGCAAAAAAGCTGATGAGGTAGACCAGCGAAGAGCCCGAGAACGTACCGAGCCAATCGGGCACCTTGGCGTCGTAGAAGCGGTCATGGATGGCGACGACGGTTGCCGATACCGCCAGCGGTCCGATAATGCCGGTGTCGAGCGTCTTGATGCCATCAATGACGGTGATGCCGCTGGCGGGGGTCAAAGACGCCGGGTACTTAAGTCCAAGGTTGTCGCCGCTCAGCTTAATGATCTCGCTCAAGAAGAAACAATAGGCAAAATAGGCCACGAGTGCCTCGAGGCAGCAGCGTGCCGGTTGCTTTTGGGCAAGACCGATAGGCAGCGCTACGGCAAAAAGGAGCGGGAGACGTTTAAAGACCGTCCACGAGCCGCGCTGGATGATGGTCCAGAAAACGTACCAAGGGGTTCCGTATACGGCGAGGTCGCCGACGATGTCTACGGTCGTGGCGAGGGCGGAGATGCCGACCATGAGGCCTGATATAGAAAACAGCATGGCGGGCGCGAACATTGCCCCGCCAAAGCGTTGGATTTTTTGCAGCATATTCTGCCTCTCGACCATAAGCCCGCCGTGTCTGCGGTGGAACGTTTAAACAATGAGTTAATTGTAGGGGAGTGAGCGTTCGCCGCATTGTTGGTTTTGATTCGAATCGATTGGAGCATCACGGGCGCCGTTGACAGTTAATAATCGGTGCTTTGCCGATAGACGGTTTAAACAACCCAAAGAAATGCTATCGTGCCTAGCCATACATATTCATTAGAGGTGAAATCATGCCAAAAGCGATTTACGAAGGAATCTACCGCGAGATCCGTTCGCGCATCATCAACGGGACCTATGCGTTTCAGGAGATGCTGCCAACCGAAGCCGAGCTGACCGCGGAGTTTGGCTGCACGCGCAATACCGTTCGACGCGCCTTGAGCATGCTGGCCGACCAGATGTTTGTGCAGCCTATACACGGCAAGGGCGTGCGCGTTATTTGGCTCAAGGGCGAAACCGACATGCTGGGCGCACTCGAAGAGGTTGAGTCGTTTGGCGAGTTCGCAAAACGCAACAATGCCGTCGCATCGACCGAGGTCAAGTCTTTTGAACATTTGATTTGCACTGAGCAACTCTCTCGTCGCCTGGGCTTTAAGGTGGGCGAGGAGCTGATTCGCGTAGTGCGTGTCCGAAGCCTCAACGGCAGCGCGCGCCAAGTGGACCATGGCTACTTTTTGGCGTCGATCGCCAAGGGCCTGACCCCCGAGATCGCGGCGGATTCTATCTACGGCTATCTGGAGCACAAGCGCGGCGTCAAAGTGATGGCGAGCCGTCGTACGGTGAGTGTCGAGCTCGCCAACGATGAAGACTGCAGCTATCTGGACCTCGGCAAGTACAACTGCGTCGCCGTTATGGAGAGCCAGTCGTACACCTCGGACGGCATCTTGTTCGAGGTCACGCATGCCCGCACACACCCCGAGATCTTCCATTACCGCGTCAATTCCAAGCGATAGCCGGCTAGCTCGCAGCCTGACGAGACTCATGCCCTCAAAGCGAAAACGCCCGGTCAAACCGACGATGCATCGGCTTGATCGGGCGTTTTCTCTGCATTCGATAACAAATAATTGTTTATACAAAACTTGTCAAGTATCAAGTCGAAATTACCGTTCACCGAAGTTTTTCTACCGCTCTAGTAATACTTGTTCAAACAACTAGCCAAATAGCGTATTGTACAAGTCAGCAAAAGGGGCAAAGTCCCCGAGCCAATCTCCGAAGGCGGCGGCAAAGGGTGCCGCCACGGTGTGAAAGGGTGGATTGTAATGAAGAACGAAATGAGCAGAAGGCAGTTCCTGGGCTTTGCTGGTTCCGCGGCTGCGGTTCTTGGTCTGGGCCTCGTGGGCTGCGGTGGTTCTGCCGGCTCTGGCTCCTCTGCTTCTGGTGACGCTGCCGAGGTCTACTTCCTCCAGTTCAAGCCCGAGGTCGACAAGGAGTGGAAGGAGATCGCCAAGGCGTACAAGAAGGAGAAGGGCGTCGAGGTCAAGATCGTGACCGCCGCCTCCAACACCTACGAGGAGAAGCTCAAGTCCGAGATGTCCAAGAGCTCCGCTCCGACGCTGTTCCAGGTCAACGGCCCCACCGGCCTTAAGAACTGGAAGGACTACTGCGCCGATCTTTCCGACACCAAGCTCCGCGGCGAGCTCATCGACGACTCCCTGGCGCTGCAGTCCGACGGCAAGGATCTGGGTATCGACTGGGTTCAGGAGAGCTACGGCATCATCTACAACAAGGAGCTCCTCGAGAAGGCCGGCTACAAGGCCGAGGACATCAACTCCTTCGACAAGCTGAAGGCTTGCGCCGATGACATCCAGGCCCGCAAGGACGAGCTCGGCGTTGACGGTGCCTTCACTTCCGCCGGTATGGATGACTCCTCCAGCTGGCGCTACACCACCCACCTCGCCAACCTCCCGCTCTACTACGAGTTCGAGAAGGAGCACAACCAGGAGGACGACGAGATCAAGGGCGAGTATCTCGACAACTTTAAGCAGATCTTCGACCTGTACATCACCGACTCCACCTGCGATCCTTCGCAGCTCGCCTCCAAGACCGGTGACGACGCCACCAACGAGTTCGCAACCGGCAAGGCCGTCTTCTACCAGAACGGCTCTTGGGCCTACGCCGACCTCACCAAGGCCGGTATGACCGACGACCAGCTCGGCATGCTGCCGATCTACATCGGCGTCGACGGCGAGGAGAACCAGGGCCTGTGCTCCGGCGGCGAGAACTACTGGTGCGTCAGCTCCCAGGCTTCCGAGGATGCCCAGAAGGCCACCGAGGACTTCATGTATTGGTGCGTCACTTCTGACACCGCCACCAGCATCATCGCTGACAAGATGGGTCTGACCGCCCCGTTCAAGAGCGCTAAGGAGACCACCAACGTCTTCTCTCAGCAGGCCGTTGCTATGGCCAAGGACGGCAAGAAGACTGTCGCTTGGGACTTCGTTTACATCCCCTCCGAGGAGTGGAAGAAGAACCTCAAGCAGGCTCTCATCGCTTATGCTGCCGACAACACCAAGTGGGACGGCGTCAAGAACGCCTTCGTCGATGGCTGGAAGACCGAGAAGGCTGCTTCCGAGTAAGCAGTTGCTGCCCAAGCTATCTGATTAGCGACAGGGGGCGGGCAGACGTAGGTTTGCCCGCCCCCTGCATATTGAAAGGACCCTTCTATGGGCAAAGCACTCAAGCGCTGGTGGCCGCTCTTTATGCTGCCCACGTGCCTGGCGTTTATGATCGGGTTCGTGATTCCCTTTATCCAGGGTTTCTATCTCTCGTTCTGCCAGTTTATTACCATCAATAACGCGCACTTTGTCGGTATCGAGAACTACGTGCGCGCACTGACCGACCCGCAGTTCTCCACGTCGTTCTTCTTTACCGTGGCGTTTGCCTTCCTGTCGACGGTGCTCATCAACGTGATCGCGCTGGCCATTGCGCAGGCGCTCACCCGCAAGGCGCTCAAGGGCACCAACATCTTCCGTACGATTTTCTTTATGCCTAACCTGATTGGCGGCATTGTACTGGGTTACATTTGGCAGATTCTGATCAACTGCCTGCTCTCCAACGTGGGTGCCCAGCTTATCGCCCTCAACTCCGCCGCTGGCTTCTGGGGCCTTATCATCCTGACCCTGTGGCAACAGGTCGGCTACATGATGATCATCTACATCGCCGGTCTGCAGTCCATTCCGTCTGATTACATCGAGGCCGCCAAGGTCGACGGCGCTACGGCATGGCAGACGTTTTGGAAGGTTAAGATCCCCAACCTGATGCCGACCATCACCATCTGCCTGTTCCTGTCCATCACCAACGGCTTTAAGCTGTTCGACCAGAACCTCGCCCTTACCGGTGGTGCCCCGGCGCACTCTACCGAGATGCTCGCCCTGAACATCTACAACACGTTCTATTCGCGTGCTGGCATCGCATGGCAGGGCATCGGTCAGGCCAAGGCAGTTATCTTCTGCATCCTGGTTGTCGCTATTTCTATGATCCAGCTTAAGGCCACGAGGTCCAAGGAGGTGCAGCAGTAATGAAACGCGATAAGGCTATTAACCGCGCGCTCTCGATCTTCTTTACGATCCTGTCGCTCGCATGGATCTACCCCGTGTTCATGATTGCGCTCAATTCCTTTAAGAAGGGGACCGCAATCAGCACCACCACGGCGTTCGATCTGCTCACGCCCGAGACGTTCAACGGCCTCGCAAACTACGTGCACGCTCTTAACGAGCAGGGCTTTGCCTCGGCGTTTATGTACTCGCTCATCATCACAGTCACGTCGGTCGTGCTGATTCTGGTGTGCTGCTCCATGTGCGCTTGGTACGTGGTTCGTGTCAACAACAAGATCTCGAACTTCTTCTATTACCTGTTCGTGTTCTCGATGGTCGTACCGTTCCAGATGCTCATGTTCACGCTGTCCAATTTGGCGGACCGCATCGGCTTTAATACGCCGTTCAACATCTGCTTTATCTATCTGGGCTTTGGCGCGGGCCTGGCGGTCTTTATGTTCGCCGGCTTTGTAAAGAACATCCCGCTCGAGATCGAGGAGGCGGCCATGATTGACGGCTGCAACCCGGTTCAGGTGTTCTTTAAGATCGTCCTTCCCATTATGAAGCCCACCTATCTTTCGGTCGGCATCCTCGAGACCATGTGGGTCTGGAACGACTACCTGCTGCCCTACCTTACGCTCGACTCCACCAAGTACAAGACCATTCCTATTTTGATCCAGTACTTCCGCGGCGGCTATGGCCACGTCGAGCTCGGCCCCATGATGGCCTGCATCATGATGGTCGTTGTCCCCATCGTCATCATGTACATCTTCTGCCAGAAGTACATCATCGACGGTGTGGTGGCAGGTGCCGTCAAGGGCTGATGCCGTAACTGTTTTGCAAGTTTCTGCGGCGCCCCTCAGCGTGGCGCCGCGTATCGAAAGGTAGAGACATGGCCGAGATCGTTCTCAAACATGTTCAGAAGGTGTATCCCAACAACGAGTCCAAAAAGAAGGGCTTCTTTGGCAAAAAGAAGAAGACCGAGGAGAAGAAGCACAACCTCAAGGTTACCGAGGACGGCGTGCTCGCGGTGGAGGACTTTAACCTCACCGTGCATGACCAGGAGTTTATCGTCCTCGTTGGCCCTTCTGGCTGTGGTAAGTCCACGACGATGCGCATGGTCGCCGGCCTGGAGGACATCACCTCGGGCGATGTGCTCATCGACGGCAAGCGCGTCAACGACGTCGCTCCCAAGGACCGCGACATCGCCATGGTGTTCCAGAGCTACGCTCTGTACCCCAACATGACGGTGTACGAGAACATGGCGTTTACGCTTGAGCTCAAGAAGGTCCCCAAGGACGAGATCGACCGCAAGGTTCGCTCCGCTGCCGAGATCTTGGGTATCACCGAGTACCTCGACCGTAAGCCCAAGGCGCTTTCGGGCGGCCAGCGTCAGCGTGTCGCTATCGGCCGCGCCATCGTGCGTGATCCTAAGGTCTTCCTGATGGACGAGCCGCTGTCCAACCTGGACGCCAAGCTGCGTAACCAGATGCGTGCCGAGCTCATCAAGCTGCGCCACGAGATCAAAGGCACGTTCATCTACGTCACCCACGACCAGACCGAGGCTATGACCCTTGGTGACCGTATCGTGGTCATGAAGGACGGCGTCGTCCAGCAGATCGCCACCCCGCAGGAGGTCTTCAACCATCCCGCGAACATCTTCGTCGCCGGCTTTATCGGCGTGCCGCAGATGAACTTCTTCGATGCCCAGCTGGTGCGCTCGGGCAACGGCTTTACCGTCAAGACCGAGGATATGAACGTGGCGCTCGCCCCCGAGACTTGCGCTCAGCTTGCCCTCAACTGGGACGGCGGCGACGTGAAGGAGATTACGGCCGGCGTGCGTCCCGAGCAGATCCTGCTTGCCGACAAGGGCGAGGAGGGCGCGCTCCAGGGTACCGTCGAGGTGACCGAGCTCATGGGCTCGACCGAGCATGTCCACGTGACCGCTCCCGACGGCCAGTTTGTCCTGATTATCCCCGTCGTCGACCTCGAGGCCAAGGGCGCGCTCAAGGCTGGCGACACCATCTGGTTCAAGTTCGAGAAGAACGCGACCCACCTCTTCGATAAGGTCTCTGGCAAGAACCTTATCTAGGCCCGGTGCATCCAGGCCCTCCCTTTGGGCGACTGCGGCTTTGCCATCCTTTTGCCGCGGTCACATATAAGGCTCCCCTCCCGTCCACTGGGCGAGAGGGGAGCCTTTCTTTGTGTTGGGACTGTCTGACCGGTCGTTTGTCTCGATCTGTAACGGATAGGGCCGATTTCGGACGTTAGATGTTACAGATCGAGACGGTTCCGCTGAGCTAACCATTTCATCTAAATCTGTAACACCAAAGGCGAATTTCACCTGCTAGATGTTACAGATTGAGATAAACCCGAGGGGAGTGGCCGGTATGTCTCAATCTGTAACGGCTGGGACCGTTTTGGTTGAGTAATTGCTACGGATCGAGATTGTTTGGCCGAGTTGGATCACAGGGTAACGTGCGGGCACAAAAAACGGAGCCGTGTTGCCACGACTCCGTTCCTCAAGAGAATGGGTAAGGGGAATGGGTTAGTCCAGGTGCCAGATCTCGTCGTTGTACTGGGAGATCGTACGGTCGGACGAGAAGGTGCCGGCGTTGGCGATATTGATGAGCGCCTTGCGCATCCAGGCGTCCTGGTCCTCGTAGTCGGCCAGCACGCGCTCCTTGGTCTGGATGTACTCCTCAATGTCGAGCAGGGCCATAAACCAGTCCTTGCCCTTAATGTCGTCGTGCAGGCGCTGCAGGCGCTCGGCGTTGCCGGTTGCCATAAAGGCCGGGTTGGTGATGAAGTCCACCAGCAGTTTAATGCCGGGCTTGCGGTAGAGCGCACCGGCGTTGTAGGTGCCGTCGGCGTAGAGCTGCTCGACCTGTTTGGACGAGGCACCAAAGGTATAGATGTTCTCGTCGCCCACGAGCTCGGCAATCTCCACGTTGGCACCGTCGAGCGTGCACAGGGTTAGGGCGCCGTTGAGCATGAACTTCATGTTGGAGGTGCCGCTCGCCTCCTTGGAGGCCAGGCTGATCTGCTCGGAGATGTCAGCGGCGGGGATCACGCGCTCGGCGGCGGTGACGTTGTAGTTCTCGATCATGACAACCTGCAGGTAGGGAGCCACGTCGGGGTCGTTTGCAATCCACTGCGATAGCGTCAGGATCAGATGGATGATGTCCTGCGCGATAGTGTAGGCAGGCGCCGCTTTGCCGCCAAAGATGATGGTGACGGGGTGCTTAGGTCTGTTGCCGTTCTTGATATCGAGGTACTTCCAGATGATGTAGAGCGCGAGCATCTGCTGGCGCTTGTACTCGTGGATACGCTTGACCTGAACGTCGATGATCGCGTTGGACGGGATAGTCACGCCTTGCTCGAGCGCCATGAACTGGCGCATGATGGCCTTGGCCTCGGTCTTGGTGGCGGCCAGGCGCTCAAGAACGTCCTTGTCGTCGGCGAACTTGGCGAGCTTGCTCAGATCGCCGGTGCTGCGCCAATCGGTGCCGATCACATCGTCGAGCAGGCTGGCGAGCGCGGGGTTGGCACCATGGATCCAGCGGCGGAAGGTGATGCCGTTGGTCTTGTTGGAGAACTTCTCGGGATAGATCTCGTAGAACGGATGAAGCTCGGTGTCCTTCAGGATCTTGGTGTGGAGGGCGGCTACGCCGTTGATGGAGAAGCCAAAGTGGATGTCCATGTGGGCCATGTGGACGGTGTCGTATTCGTCGATGACGGCGACGCGCGGGTCATCGTGCTCGGCCTTCGCGATCTCATCGAGCTTGACGATAATGTCAGCGATGGCAGGGGAGACCTTCTGCAGGCTGACGAGCGGCCACTTCTCGAGCGCCTCGGCAAGAATCGTGTGGTTAGTGTAGGCGACCATGGAGCGTACGATGGTCACAGCCTCGTCAAACTCGATGCCATGCTCGGTGGTGAGCAAGCGAATGAGCTCGGGGATGACCATGGTGGGGTGCGTGTCGTTAATTTGGACCACGGCGTAGTCGGCCAGATCGTGCAGGTTGCTGCCGCGCTCGATGGCCTCGTCGATCAGGAGCTGGGCGGCGTTGCTCACCATGAAGTATTCCTGGTAGATGCGAAGCAGGCGGCCCTGCTCGTCGGAATCGTCGGGATAGAGGAACAAGGTGAGGTTCTTGGCGATCTCGGTCTTGTCGAAGTCGATGGAGCTGCCGGGGACCAGGCCGTCGTCGACGCTCGCCAGGTCGAACAGGCGCAGACGGTTCTTGGTGGGCTGGCCGTAACCGGGCACGTCGATGTTGACGAGCTTGGAGGTGACGGCGAAATCGCCGAACTCGACGGTGTAGGAGCGGTCGTCGTCGACTAGGATGTCCTGCTCACCGAGCCACTCGTCGGGGACGGCCTTCTGCTGGTTGTCGACAAAGCGCTGACGGAACAGGCCGTAGTGATAGTTGAGGCCCACGCCATCGCCGGTCAAGCCCAGCGTGGCGATGGAATCCAGGAAGCATGCGGCCAGGCGGCCCAGGCCGCCGTTGCCGAGCGACGGCTCGACCTCGAATTCCTCGATCTTGTTGAGGTCGTGGCCTGCGGCGGTGAGCTGGTCCTTAACCTCGTCGTAGATGCCGAGGTCGATCATGTTGTTGATGAGCAGCTTGCCGATCAAAAATTCGGCGGAAATGTAATAGAGCTTTTTCTTGCCGTTGTTGAGCGGGCGGGCGGCGGAGCGCTCCTGCACGAGTTTGACCAGCAGCTTGTAAATGCGACGGTCGTCGAGCTGCTCGAGCGAGGTGCCAAAAGACTGCTCGGCGAGTTCCATGAGGTTAATTTGGGGCATGTTTTCTCCTGTGATGGGTTGTTTCATGTCTGCAATTCATAAGAAGCCCGCGCGAGGGGATTGGGGTGGCCTCGCGCGGGAAAAGCAAGCGCGTCCGCACGGTGGGGAGGGGTCGGGCGCGGTAGCTCCTATTGAGGAAGCTTGATTTCGGCTTCCGACGGGATGCGGAAGTAGGTCTCGGTCCAGTCGGTGAGTTTGTGCTCGAGCTCGCGGGTGATGGCGCCGTCGAGCATGCGCCAGGTCCAGTTGCCGCCCAGCGTGGCAGGGGTGTTGATGCGCGCCTCGTTGCCCAAGTTGAGCAGGTCCTGCATGGTGTAGATGCACGTGTCACTCACGCTGGCGGCGATGGTGCGATTGAGTGCATCTGCCATGGGTTCGCCGGCCTGCTGATGGGTGTACAGGGCTGCCTGCTCGCGTTGACGCGGGGTGGCCGTTCCCTCAAACCAACCGCGCGCCGTCTCGTTGTCGTGGGTGCCCACATAGGCGACGGTGTTGGCGATGTAGTTATGCGGCAGGTAGTACGAGTTGGTACCCTCAAAGGCAAACTGCAGGATCTTCATGCCGGGGAAGCCCGAGTTGTCGCGCATGTCGATGACGCCGGGGGTGAGGAAGCCCAGGTCCTCGGCGATGATGGGCAGCGTGCCGAGCTTTTCCTCGAGCGTCTTGAAGAACTTGAGGCCGGGGCCCTGCGTCCACGAACCGTAGGACGAATCGGGCGAGGAGAACGGCACCTCCCAATAGGCCTCGAAGCCGCGGAAGTGATCCAGGCGGATGACGTCGTACATGTCGAGGGCGGCGCGAATGCGGCCCTCCCACCAGGAGAAGCCATCGGACTCCATAGCGTCCCAGTCGTAGATGGGGTTGCCCCAGTACTGGCCGGTGGCCGAGAACTGGTCGGGCGGCGTGCCGGCGACGCTCACGGGATTGCCGGCGGCGTCGATCTTAAAGAGCTCAGGCGTCGCCCACATCTCGACGGAGTCACGCGAGACATAGATGGGCAGGTCGCCGATGATGAGAATGTCGCGCTCGTTGGCATAGGCCTTGAGGCGGTTCCACTGGCGATCGAAGAAGTACTGCGTCATCTGGTGGTAGAGCATACGCGCCGGATGGTCGGCGCAGACCTTGGCGGAAGCCTCGCCGCGGGTGCGGGGCTCCGCGGGCCACTCCCAAAACGCCTTGAGACCGCACTCCTCTTTGACGGTCATGAACTCACAGTAGGGGATGAGCCAGTCCTCGTTGGCCTGGATAAAGTCATCGAAATCGGCCGGCTTGTCGGCAGCAAAGCGCTCGGCGGCGCGGTCGAGAATCTGACGGCGGCCGCCAAAGATGGCACCGTAGTCGACGTTACTGGGGTCAGAACCCAGGTACACGCCATCGATATCGCGCTGCTCCAGATACCCTGCCTCGATAAGCTCG
This sequence comes from Collinsella sp., assembly GCA_019414465.1. Taxonomy (GTDB): domain Bacteria; phylum Actinomycetota; class Coriobacteriia; order Coriobacteriales; family Coriobacteriaceae; genus Collinsella. Next base: position 811 of record DXLY01000030.1, on the reverse strand, counting down.
GCAAAGTCGATAAAGTTGGGGTTGCCTGCGCGGGCCGAGAACGACTGATAGGGCGAATCGCCATAGCTGGTCGTCGTAAGGGGCAGAATCTGCCAGTAATGTTGTTTGCACAAGGCGAGAAAATCGACGAAGTCGTAGGCATTCCAGCCAAAGCCGCCGATTCCGTATGGTCCGGGCAGAGATGAGACGGGCATGAGGACGCCGCTTGCACGCTCCATGAATGCGCTCACCAACCTTCTTGTTGTGGGGTCGGCCTGCCGATGGGTGTGCAGTCCGCCTCCGATGTCCTGATTCGATACGCCTATTGTAAAACATGTTGTTTAAACATGTACAGGCAAGATAAAAAAGTTGGTCGATTTTCGGCGAATGGTTACATGCCATGAAAAAGCCCCGACCTCACAACGTGAGATCGGGGCAAGAGCGGTATGTAGGTTTTTGCTACTCGGCGTCGGCGAAGCCGTTGGGGTTGTGGCTCTGCCAGTTCCAGCTATCGCGGCACATGTCCGCGATGTCGTACTGGGCCTTCCAGCCCATCATGCGCTCGGCCTTGGAGGCATCGCACCAGTTGGCAGCGATGTCGCCGGCGCGGCGCTCGCGGATCACGTAGGGCAGCTCCTTGCCACAAGCCTTGGAGAAGGCGGCGACGACCTCGAGTACCGAGGTGCCGGTGCCGGTGCCCAAGTTAAAGATCTCGACGCCGGTCTTGCCGTTCATCCAGTTAAGGGCGGCCACGTGACCAGATGCCAGATCGCACACGTGGATGTAATCGCGCACGCCGGTGCCGTCGGGGGTGGGGTAGTCGTTGCCAAAG
>DXLY01000003.1:3136-56243 GCA_019414465.1 Collinsella sp. | reverse complement strand
TTCATATTGTGCGTGACCATGAGCGTGGTCAGGTGGTTCTCGTCGACGATCTCCTCGGTCAAATTGAGCACCTTAGAGGCCGTCTTGGGGTCGAGGGCCGCGGTGTGCTCGTCGAGCAGCAGCAGGCGCGGCTCGGTGAGCGTGGCCATGAGCAGGGTGAGTGCCTGGCGCTGGCCGCCCGAGAGCAGGCCGACCTTGGCGTTGAGACGCGTGTCCAGACCAAGGTCCAGGCGCTTGAGCAGCTCAACGTACTCGTCCTTCTCGGCCTTGGTGACGCCCCACGAAAGACCGCGACGCTGGCCGCGGCGCTTGGCGAGGGCCAGGTTCTCGGCGATCTGCATGTCGGCTGCGGTGCCGCGCATGGGGTCCTGGAACACGCGGCCCAGGTACTTGGCACGCTGCGACTCGCTCAGGCGCGAGATATCGGTGCCGTCGAGCTCGATAACGCCCGAATCGAGCGGATATACGCCGGCGATCATGTTGAGCAGCGTGGATTTGCCGGCGCCGTTGCCGCCGATTACGGTTACAAAGTCGCCATCGTTGAGGGTAAGGTCGACGCCGGTAAGAGCACGCTTCTCGGTGACGGTGCCCTTGTTAAAGGTCTTCTTGACGTGTGAGAGCTTAAGCATCTGCCTCATCCCCCTTCGTGTAGGAGCTGCGGAGCTTATAGCGCTCCCAAACCACGGGCACGCACAGGGCCACGGCGACGATTACGGCGGAGAGCAGCTTCATGTCGTTGGCGTCCATGCCCAACTGCAGCACGATGGCGCGGATAAGGAAGTACACTACGGAGCCAAAAACGGCGGAGGCAAGACGGACACTAAACTGCGTGAGACCGCCGGGCAGCAGGCGGCCGAGCACCTCGCCGATAACAATGGCGGCAAGACCGATAACGATGGCACCGGTGCCCATACCAATGTCGGCATACTTCTGGCTCTGGCAGATGAGTGCGCCCGAAAGGCCGATGAGGGCGTTGGAGAGCACGAGGGCGATCATCTTGGTGGAGTTGGTGTTGACGCCCAGAGCGCGGATCATGTACTCGTTGTTGCCGGTGGCGCGCAGCGCCGAGCCGATCTCGGTGCCAAAGAACCAATACAGGATGGCAACGATAGCCACGGCGAGCAGGATGCCCAAGATGATGGCAACGGTGGACTGCGGCAGGCCGGTCATATTGCTGACGGCCGAGAACACGGTGCCCTTGGCAAGAATGGGCGTATTGGACTTGCCCATGATGCGCAGGTTGATGGACCACAGACTGATCTGGGTGAGGATTCCGGCGAGGATCGCGGGAATCTCGAAGACGGTGGTCAAAATGCCCGTGACGGCACCCGCGATGGCGCCGGCGCACATACCGGCCAGCACGGCGAGCAGCGGGTCGACGTTGTTATTGACGATGAGCACAGCGCAGACGCAGCCGCCGAGGGCAAAGCTGCCGTCGCAGGTCATATCGGGAATGTCGAGCAGGCGGAACGTGATAAACACGCCAAGCACCATAATGCCCCAGAGGACGCCCTGCGAAACGGCGCCCTGCAATGCAATGAGCATGCTTCATACCTCCTAGGATAGGGTGGACACGTGATTCACCATAATAGCGGTAACAATGCATAGAAGAGTTACGGACAGACGTTTTGTTTTACCTGAAACAAGCAGGGCGGACGCCGGTCTACAGCGCCCGCCCCTGTGGCTCAGATATTGAATAACGCGGCTAAAGCGCGAGCACGGGCTCTAGGCGCATGCCGCGTATGGCATTACGCGTCCAGAGCGGAAAGGTCGATGCCCAGGGCCTCGGCCATTTCGTCGTTCTTGACGACGACCAGGTCCTTGCTCGAGAGGTGCTTGATCGGCATATCCTCGGGCTTGGCCTCGCCCTTCAGGATCTTAACGGCCATCTCGCCCGCGGCGTAGCCCAGGTCCTCATAGTTGATGGAGAGGGTGAACAGGCCGCCGGCCATGCACATACCCTCCTCGCCAGTCACGAAGGGAAGCTTGTTTTCCTTGCAGATCTGGCCGACCTGCGAGGCGCCCGCGGCGATGGTGTTGTCGGTGGGGGAGTACAGCGCGTCGACCTTGCCCACGGCAGACTCGACGACGGACTGAATCTCGTTGGAGCTCGAGACGGTGAAGTCAGTGTACTCGAGGCCCAGCTTGTCGAGCTCCTTCTTGGCGGCCTTGATCTGGACGTCGGAGTTGGACTCGGCGGTGCAGTAGAGCAGGCCGACCTTTTTAACGTCGGGCAGGACCTTCTGCATCATCTCGAGCTGCTCGGCGACCGGGGTGAGGTCGGAAGCGCCCGTGACGTTGGTGCCGGGCTTGTCGTTGTCCTGGACCAGGCCGGAGGCGGCGTAGTCGGTGATGGCGCAGCCCACGATGGGGATATCGGCCGTGGCGCCGGCGGCAGCCTGCGCGGCGGGCGTGGCGATGGCATAAATCAGGTTGACGTTGTCGCCCACAAACTTGTCGGCAATGGACTTACACGTGGACTGGTCGTTCTGGGCGTTCTTCTGGTCGATCTTGACCTTAAGGCCGCTCTCCTTGATGGCCTTGACAAAGCCGTCGTTGGCGGCATCGAGTGCGGAATGCTCGGTGAGTTGCAGAACGCCGATGGTGTAGTCGGAACCGGCGGCAGCAGAGCCGGAACCAGAGTTGCCGCCGCATCCGGCGAGCGGGGCGAGCGCGAGCAGGCCGGCGGAGACCAGAAGGCTCCTGCGACTGATGGTGATGTCCTTCATATCATTACCCCCAGTATAAAAATGGCTGGAAACACTGCACTGGGACAAAGTGCAAGTGGAACTATAGTAGCGCTGATGTCCATTTTTACAACAGCCTGGCGGGTTTTTTAATACAGAATCGGATGGGCGGTACGGGTAGTCGAATGGGCGGCGGAGGGTCTTATGCGGCGGAGGAGGCGTCGTCCTCCTCGTCGAGGGCGGCGAAGAGCTTCTTGCCGTCGAGGAGACGTGTGGTGACGTTTCTCATGCGACCAATCTCTACGGTGCGCAGCGTGTCATCGGCACCTCGGGCGTCATAGACCGTTCCCAGCAAATACGAGATGCCATCGCGCTGCCTGATGGCAAAGGGGCGGAGCGTCATCCGTGCTACTTCGGTTTCGCCACGTGCCGTGACGCTCGAAATATCAAAACTCACCGTGGTTCCATGGTCGATGGCCTGCTCGACGAGCTCGCACGTGTCGATGCGCTTGATGGGCGTGCGTGTTGCCTTGGTAGCCTTGCTGCCTGCGCTCGGAACGGGTTCGGGTGTATCGAGGTAGCCGCGAACGTCGGCACTCGCCATGGCAACTAAGTGCTGCGCCATGCTCTTGCGGATAGCGATAGGCGTGGAGCGGTTGCGCATGACCATACCGTGGAGCCGGATGATCTCTTCATCGGTGAGCGGGCGGGTAAGAAGTTTGTAGCCCACGCCGCGTTTGTACTCAATTTCGTATCCGGCATGGCGAAGCGCGGAGATGGCGGTGTAGATGCTGCGCCGCGCCGCCGAGATGGGCATGCGGGCGGGGTCGTCGGGATGGGAGAGGCGCCGGATCAGCTCATCGGAAAGTATGGCCTTGTCTTCGCCGGTGTTTTCGCTCAAGAGCTGCAGGATGCGAACGGCGCGATAGGCTGCCATCGAGGCGGCGCCTCTCGTCGTGGTGTCGTAGGTTTCAACAGCGGCTTCGGTCATCGTGCCCACGTCCTTTCCGTTTTGGGTGGCGACGGTATGGAGCCTAGGACGCGGGGCTTTCCCAGGGGCGCAGGGCGCTCTGGGCGGTCGGTAGTCGTCGGCAAACGGCGGGTTGAGTTTTCAACAGCCCTACTCAACTGACCAAAAACTTGCCAAAAGCTTGACGGATGCTGTTGAAAAAAAGCGTCTCTCGACCGATGTCGAGAGACGCTTGTGCGATGAGCGTTGGCGTGTGGCGACGCGAGCTAGCGTCCGACGATTAGAAGTCGGCGTTGCCCACGGTGCGCGGGTGCGGCAGGACGTCGCGGATGTTGCCCACGCCGGTCAGATACATGACCAAGCGCTCGAAGCCCAGACCGTAGCCGGCGTGCTTGCAGGAACCGTAGCGGCGCAGGTCAAGGTAGTACTTGTACTGCTCGGGATTCATGCCCAGGTCCTTGATGCGGGCCTCGAGCAGATCCAGGCGCTCCTCGCGCTGGGAGCCGCCGATAATCTCGCCGATACCGGGAACCAGGCAGTCGGCGGCGGCGACGGTCTTGCCGTCCTCGTTCATGCGCATGTAGAACGCCTTGATCTCGGCCGGGTAGTCGGTCACGAAGGTCGGGCGCTTAAAGTGCTCCTCGGTCAGGAAACGCTCGTGCTCGGTTTGCAGGTCGATGCCCCAGCTCACGGGATAGTCAAACTTGTGACCGGCGGCGACGGCTTGCTCCAGGATTTCGACGGCCTCGGTATAGGTGACGCGGGCGAAGTCGGAGTTGGCGACATGGTCCAGGCGCTCGAGCAGACCCTTGTCCACAAACTTGTTGAGCATGTTGAGCTCGTCGGGGCAGGTGGCCATAACGTCCTTAAGGACGTACTTGAGCATGGCCTCGGCGTTGTCCATGTAGTCGTTGAGGTCGGCGAAGGCCATCTCGGGCTCGATCATCCAAAACTCGGCGGCGTGGCGCGTGGTGTTGGAGTTCTCGGCACGGAAGGTGGGGCCAAAGGTGTACACGTCGCCAAAGGCCATGGCAAAGTTCTCGGCATTGAGCTGGCCGGACACGGTGAGGCTTGCATGCTTGCCAAAGAAGTCCTGGCTCCAGTCGACCTCGCCGGACTCGGTGAGGGGCGGATTTTTGGGGTCGAGCGTGGTCACGCGGAACATCTCGCCGGCGCCCTCGCAGTCACTCGTGGTGATGATGGGGGTGTTGACGTAGACAAAGCCCTGCTCCTGGAAGAAGCGGTGGATGGCGGCAGCCGCGACAGAGCGGATGCGGAACACGGCGCGGAACAGGTTGGTGCGCGGACGCAGGTGCTGCTGGGTGCGCAGGAACTCGACGGTTGCGCGCTTCTTCTGCAGCGGGTAATCCGGGGCGCTCGTGCCCTCGACCTCGATGGAGGTGGCAGAAAGCTCGAAAGGCTGGGGCGCATCGGGGGTCAGCTTGACGGTGCCGGTGCAAATGAGTGCGGCCGAGACGTTTTGATGGGCGATCTCGTCGTAGTTGTCGAGTGCCTCGCGGTTCATGACGACCTGCAGGTCGCGGAAGCAGCTGCCGTCGTTGAGCGTAACAAAGCCAAAGTTCTTCATGTCGCGGACGGACTTAACCCAGCCGGCGACGGTGACAGTCTGGCCGCCGAGCGACTCGGCATCGGCATAGAGCTGCGCGATTTTGGTGCGGTTCACGTATCCTCCCATAACGGTTGAATGATAGTTATCCATACAGTTCGATATTCTAGCAGCTCGGCTCATTTGGGCTATACAGATAAGGCATTGGCGAGATGGTTTTTCAAACGAAAAGTGCCCGCGGCCAAATGGTCGCGGGCACTTGACGAGGTGCCTTTTGGCTGTGTGGCGCGGGGCCTGGCTACTTGGTCTTGGCTACCAGCAGCGGGTCGCCAAGCTTGACGAGCGGGTTGCCGCCGATAAGCGTTCCAGACTCGCCGACATGGTCGATGCTCTTAAGACGATCGAGCTCGGAGACGATGACGGTCACGATGTCCTCGTGACCAGCGGCCTTAATGGCCTCGCGATCGAAGCTGATGAGCGGCTGGCCTGCCTTGACCACATCGCCCATCTCGACAAAGCGGGCAAAACCCTTGCCGTTCATTTCCACGGTGCCCAGGCCGACATGGATAAACACGCGAAGACCGTCCTCGGTGATCATGCCAATGGAGTGGTTGGTGACAGTGGTGGCGCCGATGCGGCCGTTGGCGGGCGCATAGATGGTGCCGGTAATGGGCTCGATGCCATAGCCCTGGCCAAGCATGCCCGAGGCGATCGTCTCGTCGGGAACCTCGTCCAGGTTGACGAGCACGCCGTTGACGGGGGCGTAGATGACGCCTTCGCGGGTAGCGAAGCTTGCTGCGGGCGGAACGGACGCCTCGCCGGTCGAGGTGAAGGTGGACTTAAGCGAATCGAGCAGACCCATAGTTGCCTCCAACTTAAATAGGCGCATATCGCGCGTTTGGTTTGCCGGAAACATTTCACATGTGTTTCGCGGCTTGGTCAACGCCCCTATTCTACGCTGCTCAATGATACCTCTGAACTGGGATTATGTGATATATCAGTTGAAGGGAAACTTATTGCCGGAGTGTTTCTGCGCCACGGGTTCAAGTGGGGTACGCTTGAAGGCGAAAAACAAGGGCGCATAATTTGCGCGAAGGGAGCACATATGATTGTCGAGAACCATGCGCTGTGGGGCGAGGAGCCGACCGAGGATTATCCGGCGGCGTTTACGTATTTGGGTGCCGAGCCGTTGCCCGATAAACCGAATGGCCGCCGCCCCGCGGTGATTATCTGTGGCGGAGGTGCGTTTACGCATATCGCTCCGCATGAGCAGGATCCTGTGGCGTTTGCGTTTTTGGATCACGGTTACCAGGCCTTTGTGCTCAACTATGTCACGAGTTCTACAGGTGACGTGAGCTTTCCGCACCCCCAGGCAGATCTTGCCAAGATGGTCGCCACGGTGCGCGCCAACGCCGACGAGTGGCATGTCGATCCTAAGCGCGTGTGCGTCGTGGGCTTTTCTGCTGGCGGCATGATTTGCGCCTCGCTGGCAACACAGTGGAAGACCGGCCCCTTTGCGGCACTTGCCGGGGCGCGTCCGGACGACATTCGTCCCGATGCCGTGGTGCTGGGCTATCCATTGCTAGACTTTGCCTATGTGCGCGACATGCAGACGCGCGATCCGCGCATTGACTTGCGTGTGCCCAAGACGGGCGGCAAGACGGGGCGCGATTTGCTCAACGACTACCTGTCGATGGTGACGGGCGGCGAGGCAACTGACGAGCATCTGGCCGACATCTGCCCCACCACGCATGTTTCGCGTCAGATGCCACCGACCTTTGTGTGGGGCGTGTCCGACGACAAGACGGCGCCGATCGCGCAGGTCTACCCGTTTGCGCAGCGCATGGCCGAGGAGGGCGTTGCATGCGAGATGCACGTCTTCGACCAGGGTGGTCACGGCCTTTCGCTCGGCAACGCCAACACCGCGGTCGACAACGAGGACAAGCAGGTGGCAGTCCGCCCCTGGATTCGCCTAGCCTTCCGCTTCCTGGAGCGCCATCTGTAAGAGGACGGGCATCCCAGCCCTTCAATAACTTGCGGTGAAATAGCTCCGATCTGGGGCATCAACCAGCCCATCCAGGAACTATTCCACCGCAACTTTGTTTTTGATGTCCCGTCTGGAAACTGCATCCCAGTTTTGCCTTTCAAGGTGGGACGCAGTTTCCCATAGGGCCTCGACTGGGAAAGCGCGTCCCGTTTCGAGCGGGGATTCTGGGATGCATTTTCCGTAAGAGGCCTGTTAGGGAAACCATATCCCGTTTCGAGCCAGAATTCTGGGATGTAGTTTCCCCGAGAGGCCTCATCGGGAAACTATGGCCCTGAACTCTCCTGCCTGTCCCCATCGCACCGATCTGTCGATTGAACGTCGTTGTGTGTTCGCGCTATCATGCATGGTTACAATTGGTTAGCCATGGCAAACGGTTAGCCATGGTGAACATAAATACAACGCCCTGTGGGCGCCGGGGGAGGAACACGGACGTGAAGCTCGATACACTCGAGATTGGAAAGGACGCCGTTGTCGCATCGGTGGCATCGGACGATCAGGCACTCCGACAGCATATTTTGGACATGGGTCTAACGCCGGGCACCGAAGTCACCATGATGAAGTACGCCCCCATGGGCGATCCGCTCGAGATCCGCCTGCGTGGCTACGAGTTGACACTGCGCAAGGACGATGCCGCTCGCATCGAGCTCGTGGGTATTCACGACACCGATACGGGTCCGCGCGCTAACGCCGCAATCGGCACGACGGAGCATCCGGCCCTGGGCGAGGGGACGTATTCGCCCCGTGCGGCAAAGACGGCCGTGCCCGAGGGCGCGCCGCTGCACTTTGCCCTCGCCGGCAACCAAAACTGCGGCAAGACCACGTTATTCAACCAGCTGACGGGCTCCAACCAGCACGTCGGTAACTTTCCCGGCGTGACGGTCGACCGCAAAGATGGCACCATCCGTAACCATCCCGAGGCGAGCGTTACCGACCTGCCCGGCATTTACTCCCTGTCGCCGTACACAGGCGAGGAGGTCGTGAGCCGTCAGTTCATCCTCGACGAGCGTCCGGACGCCATCATCGACATCATTGACGCCACTAACATCGAGCGCAACCTGTACCTGACACTGCAGCTCATGGAGCTTGACCGTCCTATGGTCATCGCGCTCAACATGATGGACGAGGTGACCGCCAACGGCGGCGCCGTAGACGTCAACTTGCTCGAGAGCCTGTTGGGCGTGCCCGTTGTCCCCATTAGCGCTGCCCGCAACGAGGGCATCGGCGAGCTGGTGGACCACGCCCTGCACGTGGCGCGGTTCCGCGAGCGCCCTGGTCGCCTGGACTTTTGCGCGCCCGACGGTCCGGACGGCGGTGCGCTGCATCGCTGCATCCACGGTATTGCTAACCTGATCGAGGACCATGCCGTGACGGCGCACATCCCGGTGCGCTTTGCGGCGACCAAGCTGGTCGAGGGCGATGAGCTGGTAACCGAGGCGCTTCACCTGGATCGCAATGAGCTCGACGCTATCGAGCACATCATTACCCAGATGGAGGGCGAGGCCGGCACCGACCGCCTATCTGCGCTGGCCGATATGCGTTTTAGCTTTATCGGCGACGTGTGTGGGCGTTGCGTCGTCAAGCCGCACGAGAGCCGCGAACACGTGCGCTCCGTCAAGATTGACCGCATCCTGACAGGTCGTTACACAGCCATTCCGGCGTTTCTGGTGATCATGGGCCTCGTCTTTTGGCTGACGTTTGGCGTGATCGGCGCGGCGTTGCAGGGACTCATGGAGGACGGTATCGCTGCCATCATCGCCTCGGCCGATGCGGGCCTCAAGGCGTTCGGTACCAACGACGTGGTGCGCTCGCTGGCTGTCGACGGCGTGCTTACGGGCGTGGGCAGTGTGCTGACCTTCCTGCCGATTATCGTCGTGCTCTTTTTGTTCCTCTCCATTCTGGAAGACTCCGGATACATGGCGCGCGTGGCCTTTGTCATGGATAAGGTGTTGCGTCGCTTTGGCCTGTCGGGCCGCAGTTTCGTGCCCATGCTCGTCGGTTTTGGCTGCACCGTGCCGGCTATCATGTCGACCCGGACGCTCCCATCCGAGCACGACCGCAAGATGACGGTCATGCTCACGCCGTTTATGAGCTGCTCAGCCAAGCTGCCGGTTTACGGCTTGCTGTGCGGGGCGTTTTTCCCGCAGGCGACGGTTCCCGCCATGGTCTCGCTCTATCTGATCGGTATCGTGGTCGGCTGCGTCGCGGCTTTGGTGCTCAACCGCACGGCATTTAAGGGCGACCCGGTGCCGTTTATCATGGAGCTCCCCAATTACCGCCTGCCGAGCGTCAAGACGACAGTGATGCTGGCATGGGATAAGGCCAAGGACTTCATCACTAAGGCCTTTACCATTATCTTTGCCGCGACCGTGGTCATCTGGTTCCTTCAGACGTTCGACATTCGCTTTAACGTGGTCGCCGACCAGTCGCAAAGCCTGCTTGCCGGTCTGGGTAGCATCATCGCGCCGGTGTTGGCCCCGCTCGGCTTTGGCGACTGGCGCGCCTCGACGGCGCTCGTCACGGGGCTCATTGCCAAGGAGAGCGTCATCTCGACGCTCACGGTGCTTTTGGGCGCAACGTCGCCCGCGGCACTGTCAGCCATGTTTTCGCCGTTTACCGCCTACGTGTTCCTGGTCTTTACGCTGCTGTACCCGCCTTGCGTGGCGTCCATCGGCGCCGTCAAGAGCGAGTTGGGCGCACGCTATGCCGTGGCCGTATTCGCGTTTCAGGTGACGGTCGCCTGGGTCGTGGCGTTTGTCGTGCATTCGGCGGGCATGTTGCTGGGGTTGGCTTAGTTATGAATTGACGGCGCAACCTCTGTGTATCGAATTGTTTTCGGCCCCGCATCTGTTGCTGACGGATGCGGGGCCGTTGCTATATAATCGCCTCCGCTCAAAATGATTGGAGACGTTATATATGAGTCAGGCAAGGCAAGACGGCATCACGCTCAGGCAGTGGCTCCCGCTCGTCGGGCTCACCTGCTGTGCGTTCGTGTTCAACACGTCGGAGTTTATGCCCATCGGCCTTTTGACTGATATCGCCGCGTCGTTCTCGCTCACCGAGGCCCAGGCGGGCATCATGATCTCGGTCTATGCCTGGGGCGTCATGCTGCTGTCGTTGCCGCTCATGGTGTTCGCTTCGCGTTTCGAGTTCAAGCGGATGCTGCTGGGCGTGCTCGCCGTGTTCTCGCTGGGCCAGTTCCTGTCCGCCTTGGCACCGACCTATCCCATCTTAGTCTGCGCGCGCCTGGTGGTTGCCTGCGCGCACGCCGTGTTCTGGTCGGTCGCCTCGATCATGGCGTCGCGCCTGGTTGACACACGCCACGGGGCGCTCGCTATCAGCATGATCGCCACGGGCTCTTCCATCGCACAGATCTTTGGCCTGCCGCTCGGTCGCGCCATTGGCTTGGCCGTGGGCTGGCGCATGACGTTTGCCGTGGTCGGAGCGCTGTCTGCTGTCGCGGTCGTCTACCAGGCCACGGTGTTCCCTGCCATGCCAGCGGGCGAGCGTTTTACGCTCAAGCAGCTGCCCGAGCTGCTCAAGAACCCGTTCCTCATCGCGCTCTACGCAGTCACGGTCTTCATGGCGACCGGCTATTACGCAAGCTACAGCTATATCGAGCCCTTCCTGGCGCAGATCGCGCACGTCGATGCGGGCGCCATTACCATGACGTTGACGGCGTTTGGCTGCTCTGGTTTGCTCGGAAGCTGGCTGTTTGGCCGCCTGTTCGATGGGCATCGCTTCCCGTTCTTGGCTATCACGCTCTCCGGCGTGCCGGTGGCTCTGCTGCTCATGGGTCCGGCCGCATCGTCACTCGCTGCGGTTCTCGCTGTGTGCGCACTGTGGGGTTGCTGCGCCACGGCCTTTAACGTGGCGTTTCAGGCCGAGCTCATCAAGCACACGCCGGCAGATTCGTCGGCCGTCGCCATGTCGATCTTCTCGGGCCTGTTCAACCTCGGTATCGGCACGGGTACCGCGATCGGCGGAGCCGTGGTTTCGGGTCCCGGTATCGCCTGGATCGGCTTTGTGGGCGGGGCGATTGCCGTCGTGGGCGTTATCCTCGCCATCACGGTGATGTTCCCAGCCATCCGCCGCGCCAAGCCCGTCGCCTAGCCACGTCCCCTCATCAGTTGCGGTGGAATAGTTCCTGTTTAAGGCCTTTGAAGGCCCAAGCAGGAACTATTCCACCGCAACTTATTTTGGGGGAGGGGATACAAGCTGGGCATACAATGGATGTCGTTGTGTTGAGCTTACCGGGAGGTTGCTATGTGGGCATACGAGACGACGTTCTATCAGATCTATCCGCTGGGCTTTTGCGGAGCTCCGCGCGAAAACGCCGCCCCCGTTGCCGAGGATGAGCTCGCCCAGGCCGCCGATGTCGAACCCAACCCCGATGCTCCTATCATGAAGATTGCCCAATGGGCCGACTGCCTGCAAAAACTCGGCGTTGGCGCTGTGCTCATCAACCCGCCGCTCGAGTCCGATAGTCACGGCTACGACACGCGCAGCCTGCGCCATATAGACCGTCGCCTGGGCGGGGATGCCGACTTTGCCGCCGTATGCGACACGCTGCACGCCCATGGCATCCGCGTGGTGCTCGATGCCGTCTTCAACCACGTCGGTCGCGGCTTTTGGGCCTTCCGCGATGTGCAGGAGCGCAAGTGGGATTCGCCGTACAAGGATTGGTTTCACATCAGTTTTGGCGGCGACTCCTGCTATGGCGACGGCTTTTGGTACGAGGGCTGGGAGGGACATTACGAGCTTGTGAAGCTCAACCTGCAAAATCCCGCTGTGGTCGATTACCTGCTCGAGTCTGTGCGCCGTTGGGCCGACGTCTTTGGCGTCGACGGCCTGCGCCTGGACGTCGCCTACATGCTCGACCGCGACTTTATGCGCCGCCTACACTCCTTTACCCGTGAGCTCAAGCCCGGCTTTGTGCTCATCGGCGAGACGCTCCACGGCGACTACAATCAGATCGTCAACGACGAGATGCTCGACTCGTGCACTAATTACGAGTGCTACAAGGGCCTGTATTCCAGCTTTAACTCGGTCAACATGTTCGAGATCGCCCATTCGCTGCACCGTCAGTTTGGCGGCGACCCTTGGTGCATCTACCGCGGCAAACATCTGCTTTCGTTTGTCGACAACCACGATGTGCCGCGCCTGGCAAGCATCCTCACCGACAAGTCCTGTCTGCGTCCCGCTTATGGCATGCTCTTTGGCATGCCGGGCATCCCGTGCGTCTACTACGGCAGCGAGTGGGGGATTCCCGGCGAAAAGGGCGGCCCCGATGGCGACTGGGCGCTGCGGCCTGCGCTCGATGAGCCTGCGCCCAACGAGCTGACGGCGTTCATCAAGCAGCTCACGCACCTGCGCTCGACAGACGATGCGGCGGCACGCGCTCTCAACTACGGTGCGTACCGCAACGTGGTGATTCAGAACAAGCAGCTGCTGTTTGAGCGCGCCTGTGACGGCGCGACGGTACTCGTGGCGGTGAATGCCGTGGATGAGAGGTATACCTTCACCGCCGGCGAACTCAACGGCTCCTTCGTCGACCTGCTTGGCGACGGCGTGCCCACGGTCGAGCTGGCGGGCTCCCTTGAGCTTGCGCCCTACGAGGTGCGCTATCTGTTGAGGGCCTAGGCCATGGCTGCGTCCGACGTGGGCTATCAACATATTGAGCATGGGTTTGAGCCCGTGTTCGACCAGCACTCGCGCGTTTTGGTGCTGGGGTCGTTTCCCTCGGTGCTTTCGCGCGCCAATGCCTTTTATTACGGCAACCCTCAGAATCGCTTTTGGCGCGTGATGGCCGCGTGTCTCGGTGTGCCCGTGCCGCCCAACGAGGGCGACCCTTTGGCAGGCAGCGAGCCTGCGACGCTCGACGCCTCGATTGCCGCCAAGCGATCCATGCTGCTGAACGGCGGCGTAGCCCTGTGGGATGTGATTGAGGGCTGCGACATTAAGGGCTCGAGTGACGCGAGCATTCGCAACGTTGTGCCGGCACATATCGAGTGCATTACCGATGCCGCGCCGATCGAGGCCGTTGTCTGTAACGGCGGCACGGCAGGGCGACTCTACAAACGCTACTTGCAAGATCGGACGGGGCTGCCCGCCATCGTCCTGCCCTCGACAAGTCCTGCCAACGCGGCGTGGCGTTTGGAGCGGCTTGTCGAGCGTTGGAGTGAAGCCGTTGACTGGGCAGCTCATTAATTTAGATTATTGATTGAGTGTGGGCGCCGAGGTGTTTCAGAACGCCTCGCCAGACCGGCGCGGGCACGGCTGGCTCGGCGCAAACCATGCCGTCGGCGTCGACGTTGGCGGCATTGCCGCCGCCAAGTCGCTGTGCATGCTCGACGGAGCAGCCCATGCGCACAGCGCCCACAAGCTTATCCATCGCTTCCGAAAATGGTCGGCGTAAGAGGCCCATGCGTGGGGAATGGCGAAGCGCTGCGATGCCGCTGCCGGCGCAGATGGCAACGCCGCCACACCACAATTGGTCATGGCGCTCGCATGCCTTGTGCAAGCGAACGGCGGTCCCACGCGCCTGCTCAGCGCCCTGTTGTGCGGCTCTAATCACGGCGTAGACACGCGTTCCCGTACTGCCAAAGCGCTCAAGCGCCTGCTCGATGGCTGTCAACGTCTCATCGTCAGCCATATCTTCAATGGCCAGCACGATGCCATCGGCAACGCTGCCGGCGTCATTTGCCTTCAAGTCGACTGGGCGGGGGAGTGCAGTGCCGGAAAGCTGTGCATAGGCGGCGATGGCATCCTGCAGGTCCCAAAGCAAAAACTCAAGATCGGCGCTATTGGGAATGCTGATATACGCAATGGTTTGCAGTGTTTTTGGTACGTCGCTACGCGCGGTCGTCTCCATGCCATCTCCTTTCCGGCTCGTTTCCGTTTAGGTTACACCGTCTGGCGGCGCCCCGCCGCGCTATCCTAGTGCAACCCTTACGAAAGGAACGCCATGCGACTGCCCATGAATACCTCGCTTGCCACGCTCAAGCCCTCCGGTATCCGCCGGATCAACGCGCTCGCCGCCCAGCACCCGGGGTGCATCGCGCTTGCGCTCGGCGAGCCCGATTTTCCCACGCCCGATGTGATTAGCGCCGAGGTGACCGCCGCGCTGGACCGCGGTGACACGCACTATCCGCCCAACAACGGTCGCCCCGCCCTGCGTGATGCACTGTCCAAATATATGGATGACGCGGGCCTGGCGTTTTCCGCCGATGAGGTCATCCTGACCGACGGCGCGACCGAGGCACTGTCGGCAACATTCATGGCCATGCTCAACCCCGGCGACGAGGTCATTATCCCCACGCCGGCCTTTGGCCTGTACGAGAGCATCGTTGTGGCCAACCACGCCAAAGCGGTCTTCTTGGATACGGAGCCCGCGCAATTCCAGATTGACGAGGATGCGCTTCGTGCTTGCGTGACGCCGGCGACCAAGGCCATCGTCATCTGCTCGCCCAACAATCCCACGGGTTGCATCCTCGACACGGCATCGCTCGACGCCGTGGCGCACGTGGCGGAGCAGGCGGGCATCTACGTGGTCTGCGACGACGTATACAACCGCCTGGTTTATGTGGATGGCTACGAGCGCTTTGCCCAGCGTCACCCGGAGCTGCGTGAGCAGACGGTCGTCATCGAGAGCTTCTCCAAGCCCTGGGCTATGACCGGCTGGCGCCTGGGCTGGCTCGCAGCAGCGGCACCCGTCATCGCCGAGATCGCAAAAGCTCACCAATACTTAGTATCGAGCGCCGTTTCATTTGAGATGGACGCTGCAGCTCGAGCTCTGACCGTCGACCCCACCCCCATGCTCGAAGTCTACCGAGCTCGTCGCAAACGTGTACTCGCAGCCTTATACGCCATGGGCCTCGACGTAGTAGAGCCCGCAGGAGCCTTCTACACTTTCCCGAGCATCAAAAAGTTCGGCCTAACAAGCGAAGACTTCTGCATCAAAGCCATCGAAGAGGCAAACGTAGCCCTAGTCCCGGGCGACTGCTTCGGCACCGAAGGCCACGTCCGCCTCAGCTATTGCGTTTCCGATAAAGACCTGGACGAAGGCCTCCGCCGCCTGTCCACCTTCCTTTCAACCTTGTAGCCATCAGGGACGCAACATATCAGCCCACCGACTTAAGGCTTATGAGTGGGGGCGCCGGCCAACGGGAAACCGGGCTGCCCCAAAGTCACCGCAGGCCGCGCCGCCGAAGGCCAGGCGCAAGGTTTTCGTAGATTCCGCACGAGCCGAAGAGCACTTAATGTGCTCTTCGTGCGAGCTCAGGACCTGACCGAGCGAAAACCTTGCGCCTGGCCTTCGGCGGCGCGGCCGGATGGTGGAATTGTGTGCAGCCCGGTTTCCCGTTGACCGACGCCGGGGTCCCCGCCATAATACTTTCGGTTCACGCACGAATCCGCTGCCAGAGACAGCCGGCGCAAACGGGTCTTACCCGCGAGCTTAATGGGACTTCCCGCCAGCCGAGGTGGTCGAGTAGATATGTCTTCTCGCCCCCGTCGCTCATGCAGCGCGGGGGCTTTCTTTTTGGACATGCCCCCGTCACGTCCTTGTGGCGGACCGTGCCCGGAAAGAATTCGAGGAGGTGTAATTCATGCCCCAGCAGTACAAAATCGACAAGGTTGCAGAGATTGAGTCCCGTATCGCCGAGAACGCCGGTCTGTTCGTCGTCAACTACAACGGTCTGACGGTTAAGCAGGCTCAGGAGCTGCGTCATCAGCTTCGCGAGTGCGGCGCCGAGATGAAGGTCTACAAGAACAACCTGGTCAAGATCGCTCTCAAGAACCAGGAGCAGCCCGAGCTCGACGAGATCCTCGCCGGCCCCGTCGCTTATGTGTTCTACGAGACCGAGCCGGTCGAGGCCGCTAAGACCCTTAAGGACTTCTCCGCTAAGTCCAAGGGCGTCCTTGAGATCAAGGGCGGTATCTCCGACGGCAAGGCCGTTTCCGCTGATGATGTTAAGGCTATCGCCGAGCTGCCCACCAAGGACCAGCTTCTCGGCCAGATTGCCGGTCTCATCTCCGGTTTCGCTCGCGACATCGCTGTCTGCGTCAACGGCGTTTCCTCTGGTCTCGCTCGTTCGATCCAGCAGGTCTCCGAGCAGAAGGCAGCCTAGTCGCTGTTTTCACCCGCGGCGGCAACGCCGCACCCCTGGCGCATTCGCGCCGTGTTTTAACTGATCTCCGTGCACAGACACGGAAACCGAAAGGACTTAGAAATGGCTAAGCTTACCACCGATGAGATCATCGATGCTCTTAAGGAAATGACCCTTCTCGAGGCTTCCGAGCTCGTTAAGGCTATCGAGGACACCTTCGGCGTTTCCGCCGCTGCTCCTGCCGCTGTTGTCGCCGCTCCCGCTGCTGGCGCTGCTGAGGCCGAGGAGAAGACCGAGTTTGACGTCGTGCTCGAGGGCTTCGGCGACAACAAGATCCAGGTCATCAAGGCCGTCCGTGAGCTCACCAACCTTGGCCTGAAGGAGGCCAAGGAGGTCGTCGAGGGCGCTCCCAAGGCTGTTCTCGAGGGTGCCAAGAAGGAGGACGCCGAGGCTGCCAAGGAGAAGCTCGAGGCTGCTGGCGCTGCTGTCACCCTCAAGTAATCAGGCTTTCTCGCCAGATTTCTTTGCAGACGGGGTTCGCATTGCGAGCCCCGTCTTTTTTGTTTTTAGGTCCCTCGGTATCGGTTGCTCAAACTGCCATGTTCTGTGATTTGCGTCGTATCGGGTGTCCTGCCGTTGGGCAATTAAATTGCACCATTCGAGCAATAATTTGCGTTGACCTGCTGAAGAATTGTCCCTGCCTTGTAGCGACATATAGTTCCAGCGGTAAGATGCTTGGGTATCGCAATTTGGTCTGCGGCTGTGCGCCGCACGCATGGGGCGCTTTTGCGCCTGCGAAAGGATCTTTGAATAACATGAAGGCAATCATCCCCGCCGCCGGTCTTGGCACGCGTTTTCTGCCTGGCACCAAGTGCACGCCCAAAGAGATGCTGCCGGTGCTCGACAAGCCGGTCATTCAGTATGTCGTTGAGGAGGCACTCGACCCCGAGGAGGTCGACGATGCCATCATCGTTACCTCTCCCGGTAAGCCCGAGCTGCTGAGCTACTTCCAGCCCGACCGTTCGCTCGAGAACCTGCTGCGCGAGCGCGGCAAGGATGCTTATGCCGACGCCGTCGCCCATGCGGGCGGTATGCCGGTCGACTTCCGTTATCAGTACGAGCCCAAGGGCCTCGGTCACGCTATTCGATCTGCCGCCGACGCTGTGGCGGGGGAGAACTTCCTGGTTCTTCTGGGCGACTACGTTGTGCCCAACCGCGACATCTGCGACAAGATGCTCGCCGTCTCCAAGGAGCACGGTGGCGCTTCGGTTATCGCCGTTGCCGCGTGCGCTCCCGAGGAAGTCAGCCGTTATGGCGTCATCGCCGGCGATCGCGTGGGCGCTCTCGAGGGCTTCGAGAATGCTGCCGACGACGAGCCTGGTGCCGTTTGGCGCATCGGCGGTCTGGTTGAGAAGCCCGCTCCCGAGGCGGCTCCGTCCAACCTGTACATCGTCGGTCGCTACCTGCTGAGCCCGCTGGTCATGGACCTGCTGGCCGATCAGCAGGCTGGTAAGGGCGGCGAGATCCAGCTGACCGACGCCATGGCCCGCTCGCTCGACCGCGAGGCCATGTACGCCGTCGTCATCGACCCGCTTTCGGGCTACGACACCGGCACCCCGTCTGGCTGGATGGCCACCAACGCCCTCATGGCCGCAAGCGATCCTCGCTTTGCTGGCGCCTTCTGGGACGCCATCGACGAGCGCGGCGGTTTGATGCGCAAATAAGCCTTCGGGCATCGACATTTACGGGCGTGGACCTCGGTTCGCGCCCGTTTTTTATAAGAGCTGCGATTGCCGGCCCTCTGTTCACAGAAAATATATGAACAGATGTTCGATACACATACATCTACCTGCATATTTTCTGCCGAAAAACTTTGCTACTCCAAAAACTCAATCGCGTCAAGGCTTTTCTTGCCCAACGGTCGGTACCTGATAAACTATTAGGTTGCGATAACTGGCGAAGCTATGCCTCGCCAACCCACCGAGCATTTCCGTGAAGGAGGAAAAACCTGGTGACCTACGCATACACTGCCACTGAGCGCAAGCGCGTCAGCTTCGGGAAAATCCCGGAGGCCATGGAGCTCCCCAACCTTATCTCTGTTCAAAGGGAATCCTTTGAGCGTTTTAAGGACGAGGGCCTTCGTGAGGCGTTCAAGGAATCCAGCCCCATCCAGAGCCAGAACCATGTTCTCGAGGTTACCTTCGGCGAGCATCAGTTCGGCGACCCCGCGCACACCGTCGAGGAGTGCCGCGAGAAGGATATGACCTATCAGGCTCCGCTTCTGACCGACGTTCGTCTCACCAACAAGGAGACCGGCGAGATCAAGGAGCAGCTCGTCTTCATGGGCGACTTCCCCATGATGACCGATCAGGGCACCTTCATCATCAACGGTACCGAGCGTATCGTCGTCTCGCAGCTCGTCCGCTCCCCGGGCGTGTACTACAGCTCCGAGATGGATTCGGGCAAGCAGATCTACAAGGCCCAGATCATTCCGTCCCGCGGTGCCTGGCTTGAGTTTGAGGTCGACAAGCGCGACCAGCTCATGGTCTCCATCGACCGTAAGCGCAAGCAGAGCGCCACGATGTTCCTGCGCGCCCTTGGCATCGCCGTCACCAACGACGACATCATCGAGCTGCTCGGCAACTCCGATGTGATCAAGCGTACCCTGGAGCGCGATACCGCCCTCACTCGCGAGGACGCCCTCATCGAGATCTACCGTCGTCTGCGCCCGGGCGAGCCTCCCACCGTGGACGCTTCCCGCAGCCTGCTCGAGGGCCTGCTCTTTAACCCGCAGCGCTACGATCTGGCCCGCGTCGGTCGTTACAAGGTCAACAAGAAGCTCAACCTCACCACCGAGGAAGAGGTCACGGTGCTCACCGACGAGGATATCGTCGCGACGCTGCGCTACCTCCTGTCCCTCGCTGCCGGCGAGCAGGGCTTCAAGGTCGACGACATCGACCACTTCGGCAACCGCCGCATCCGTACCGTCGGCGAGCTCGTCGCCAACCAGTTCCGTATTGGCATGAGCCGTATGGAGCGCGTCGTCCGTGAGCGCATGAGCTCCCAGGACATCGACGAGATCACCCCGCAGTCGCTCATCAACATCCGCCCGATCGTGGCCTCCATCAAGGAGTTCTTCGGTTCCTCGCAGCTCTCGCAGTTCATGGACCAGGCGAACCCCCTGACCGGTCTGACCCACAAGCGCCGTCTGTCCGCACTCGGCCCTGGCGGTCTTGCCGGCCACAAGTCCGGCTCCAGCCGCCGCACCAACGTGCCGACGGCCGTCCGCGACGTTCACAACTCGCACTACAGCCGCATGTGCCCGATCGAGACCCCCGAAGGCCCCAACATCGGTCTGATCGGCTCGCTCGCCCTCTACGCCCGCGTCAACGAGTATGGCTTCATCGAGGCCCCGTTCCGTCGCGTCGAGAACGGCGTTGCCACCGATCAGATCGACTGGATGACCGCTGACGAGGAAGAGAAGCACGTCATCGCGCCGGCCAACACGCCGCTCGATCCCAAGACCAACGAGTTCATCACGACCGATGCCGAGGGCAAGATCGTCCGCCCGCACACCGTGATCGCCCGTACCCGCGACTTCGACGGCTCCTTCGGCGCTCCCGCCGACGTGCCTGTCGAGGACGTCGACTACATGGACGTCTCGCCGCGTCAGATGCTCTCCGTCGCAGCCACGCTGATTCCGTTCCTCGAGCACGACGACGCCAAGCGTACGCTGATGGGCGCTAACATGCAGCGTCAGGCCGTGCCGCTGGTTCACCCTGCCGCTCCCTATGTCGGTACCGGCATGGAGCGTCGCGCCGCCCTGGACTCCGGCGAGGTCACCCTGGCCAAGAACGCCGGCGAGGTCATCTTTGCCGACGCCGCCAAGATCATCGTCAAGCATGCCGGCGGCATGGACGAGTATCACCTGGCCAAGTACCAGCGCTCCAACCAGTCCACCTGCATCAACCACCGTCCGCTCGTTCGCGTCGGTGACACCGTTGAGCAGGGCGAGCCCCTGGCTGACGGTCCTTCGACCGATCACGGCGAGCTCGCACTGGGCCAGAACCTCACCGTGGCCTACATGCCGTGGGAAGGCTTTAACTACGAGGACGGTATCGTCGTGTCCGAGCGCCTGGTGGCCGAGGACCTGCTGACGACCATCAACATCACCCGATATGAGACCGAGGCCCGCGACACGAAGCTCGGACCCGAGGAGATCACCCGCGACATCCCGAACGTCGGCGATGACGCGCTGAAAGACCTCGATGACCGTGGCATCATCCGCATCGGTGCCGAGGTCAAGACCGGCGACATCCTCGTCGGCAAGGTCACCCCGAAGGGCGAGACCGAGCTGACCGCCGAGGAGCGCCTGCTGCGCGCCATCTTCGGTGCCAAGGCCCACGATGTCCGCGACACCTCCCTTAAGATGCCTCACGGCGCTTACGGCCGCGTCATCGACGTCGTCCGCTTTAGCCGCGAGAACGGCGACGACCTGGCCCCCGGCGTCAACGAGCAGGTGCGCGTCTACGTCGCCCAGCGTCGTAAGATCCAGCAGGGCGATAAGATCGCCGGCCGCCACGGCAACAAGGGTGTTATCTGTAACGTTCTGCCGGTCGAGGACATGCCCTACATGGCTGACGGTACCCCGATCGACGTTATCCTTAACCCGCTGGGCGTTCCTTCGCGTATGAACGTCGGCCAGCTGCTCGAGTGCCACCTTGGCTGGGCTGCTGCGTGTGGTTGGGATACCGAGCAGGCCGACTCCGACAAGTACGTCCCCGGTCCGTTCTTCACCGCCACGCCCGTCTTCGACGGCGCCAAGGAGGACGAGATCGCCGAGGTCATCCGTCGTGCCAACAAGAACATGCTCAACAAGGCCACCGCTGCCTTTGGCGATCACATGCGCCCCGAGTTTGTCACCCAGCTTGACGAGCGCGGCAAGACCCGTCTGTTCGACGGCCGCACCGGCGAGGAGTTCCGCGAGCCCATTACCGTGGGTACGTCCTACATCCTCAAGCTCGGCCACATGGTCGACGACAAGATCCACGCCCGTTCGACCGGCCCTTACAGCCTGGTTACCCAGCAGCCTCTGGGCGGCAAGGCCCAGTTCGGCGGCCAGCGCTTCGGCGAGATGGAAGTTTGGGCACTGTACGCATACGGTGCTTCCAACGTCCTGCAGGAGATCCTGACCGTCAAGTCCGACGATACCGTGGGCCGCGTCAAGACCTACGAGTCCATCGTCAAGGGCGAGAATGTTCCGGTCCCGGGAATCCCCGAGTCCTTCAAGGTTCTCGTCAAGGAGATCCGCTCCCTCGCACTGGACATCGAGCCCATGCACGATGCCGACGAGGACGCCTCCGCCCCTGTGACCGCCGAGGAGACCTCCGCTCTCGACGACCTGGCTGCGCTCGCCGGCGTTGACACCGACGTCGAGGCCCAGGATGCCGAGACCGCCGAGGCACCCGAGGCTGTCGCCGCCACGACCACTGATAAGGAGTAGTTGACTGTGGCAGATTTCGAAGCTACTGATTTTGACTCGGTAAAGATCTCCCTTGCCTCCGCCGACCAGATCCGTTCCTGGTCGCACGGCGAGGTCAAGAAGCCGGAGACCATCAATTACCGTACCCTCAAGCCCGAGAAGGACGGCCTGTTCTGCGAGAAGATCTTCGGTCCCGCCAAGGACTGGGAGTGCTCCTGCGGCAAGTACAAGGGCATCCGCTTTAAGGGCATCGTCTGCGAGCGTTGCGGCGTCGAGGTCACCTCGGCCAAGGTGCGTCGCGACCGCATGGGCCACATCGAGCTCGCCGCTCCCGTGTCCCACATCTGGTACTTCAAGAGCCCCACGAGCTTCCCGATGAGCCGTATGCTCGACATCAAGTCCAAGGACCTCGAGAAGGTTCTGTACTTTGCCAGCTACATCATCACCGAGGTTGACTACGAGGCTCGCGAGGCCGACGCCGACGACCTGCGCGAGGAGCTCGCCGCCGATCTGGAAGAGATCGATGCCGAGTGCGCCCGCCAGATCGAGTCCCTCAAGGAGCAGGGCGACCCCGAGAACTTTGACGAGTTCTCCGACGAGGAGCCGCTGACCCCCGAGGAGATCGCCTCCGGCATCGTCGACATCGAGGAAGAGTGCAAGGACGAGAAGCAGCTCCGCACGGACGCCTTCAACGCCTTCATGAAGCTCACCGAGCGCGACCTCATCTCCGATGAGCCGCTGTTCCGCGAGATGACCCGTTACTACTCCATGTACTTCAAGGGCGGTATGGGTGCCGAGGCCGTCCGCGACCTGCTCGCTGCCATCGACCTCCCCTCCGAGGCCGAGAAGCTCAAGGCCATCATCGCCGACGAGGACTCCCAGAAGCAGAAGCGCGAGAAGGCCGTTAAGCGCCTCGAGGTCGTTGACGCCTTCCTGAAGGGTGGCAACAGCCCCGCGAACATGATCCTGGACGTCATCCCGGTCATTCCGCCCGATCTGCGCCCGATGGTCCAGCTCGACGGCGGTCGCTTTGCCGCGTCCGACCTCAACGACCTGTACCGTCGCGTGATCAACCGTAACAACCGACTCAAGCGCCTCCTCGACCTGGACGCCCCCGCGATCATTGTGAACAACGAGAAGCGCATGCTCCAGGAGTCCGTGGACGCCCTGTTCGACAACGGCCGTCGTGGTCGCCCGGTCTCTGGCCGTGGCGGTCGCCCGCTCAAGTCGCTCGCCGAGGCCCTCAAGGGCAAGCAGGGTCGTTTCCGTCAGAACCTGCTGGGCAAGCGTGTTGACTACTCTGGCCGTTCGGTAATCGTTACCGACCCCAAGCTGCTGCTGCACCAGTGCGGTCTGCCCAAGACCATGGCGCTGGAGCTCTTCAAGCCCTTCGTCATGAAGCGCCTGGTCGAGCTTGGCAAGGTCGAGAACATCAAGGGCGCCAAGCGCGCTATCGACCGTGGTGCCACTTTTGTGTGGGACATCCTCGAAGAGGTCATCGACGGTCGCGTCGTGCTGCTCAACCGCGCACCGACCCTGCACCGTCTGTCCATCCAGGCCTTTGAGCCGGTGCTGGTCGAGGGCAAGGCTATCCACCTGCACCCGCTGGTCTGCTCGCCCTTCAACGCCGACTTCGACGGCGACCAGATGTCTGTCCACGTGCCGCTGTCCAGCCAGGCTCAGGCCGAGGCTCGCGTGCTCATGCTCTCTGCGAACAACCTGCGCTCGCCGGCATCCGGCAAGCCGGTTAACATCCCTTCGCAGGACATGATCATCGGTGTGTACTACCTCACCCAGGTCCGCGAGGGTCTGCCGGGCGAGAACCACGTGTTCGCCAGCTTCGACGACGCGCTGCACGCCTATGACTGCCGCTCCGAGGTCGACATGCAGGCCAAGATCCAGGTTCGCGTGTCCGCTGCCGATGCCAACGTCATCAACGAGGACGGCACCCGTATCTTCCGCGTCAAGAACGGCAAGAACGAGTTCGTCGACTACGACGTTACCGGCAACAAGACCGCGCGCTTCGAGACCTCTATCGGCCGCATCATCTTCAACCGCCAGTGCCTGCCCGAAGACTACGAGTTCATGAACTACAAGATGGTCAAGGGCGACGTGGCTAAGCTGGTTGCGGACTGCTGCGATCGTTACCCCGAGGCCAAGGTCGGCCCGATCCTCGACGCCATCAAGTACTCCGGCTTCCACTACGCTACCCGCGCCGGCCTCACCATCTCGGTGTGGGACGCTCTCATCCCTGCCGAGAAGCAGGAGCTGCTCGACCGCGCCCAGGCCAACGTCGACCAGATCAACGAGTACTTCGAAGAGGGCTTCATCAACGAGACGGAGCGCCACATCGAAGTCGTTAACGAGTGGACCGCTTGTACCGATAAGGTTGCAGCGCTCATGCTCGACATGTTCGACGAGGAGAACCCGCTCTACATGATGGCCGACTCCGGCGCCCGTGGTTCTAAGACCCAGCTGCGTCAGCTCGGCGGCATGCGTGGCCTGATGGCAGACATGTCCGGCGAGACGATCGACCTCCCCATTAAGGCGAACTTCCGCGAGGGCCTGCTGCCGCTCGAGTACTTCATTTCGACCTACGGCGCCCGTAAGGGCCTGGTCGATACCGCATCCCACACCTCGGACTCTGGTTACCTGACCCGTCGTCTGGTCGACGTGGCCCAGGACGTCATCGTCCGCGAGGAGGACTGCGGTACGCACGAGGGCGTCACCTACAACCTCATCATCCCCGGCACCACCGACCTCAACACCGACCTCGTCGGCCGTTGCTTCATTGAGGACGTCGTGGCTCCCGATGGCACCGTGCTCTTTGAGCAGGACGGCTACATCGAGAAGGTCGCTGACATCCAGAAGATGGTCGATGCCGGCCTTAAGAAGGTCAAGCTTCGCGCGCTGCTCACCTGCCGCTCCAAGTACGGCGTGTGCCAGAAGTGCTACGGCTGGGATCTTTCCACCCGTCGTCCGGTCGCCATCGGTACTGCCGTCGGCATTATTGCCGCCCAGTCCATCGGCGAGCCCGGTACGCAGCTTACGATGCGTACCATTCACTCCGGCGGCGTCGCTGGCGTCGACGATATTACGCAGGGTCTGCCTACGGTCAGCCGTATGTTCGATATCGTCGGCAACGTCAACGAGAAGATCCTGGGTCGCGAGGCCGAGCTGGCTCCGTACTCCGGCCACCTCTCGATTAAGCCCGAGAAGTCCGAGTACGTGCTGACGCTCACCGACTCCGAGGATCACACCCGTGTCCTCGACGAGCGTCGCGTCCCCGCTTCGGTGCGCTTCATGCCCGAGATCGAGGACGGCTGCGAGGTTCGCGCTGGCGACCAGATCACCAAGGGCTTCGTCAACTTCCGCAACCTGCGCAAGCTGACCGACATCGAGTCGACGATGCACACCTTCGTCGAGAGCGTCAAGGACGTCTACACCAGCCAAGGCGTCGACCTGAACGACAAGCACATCGAGGTGCTCGCACGTCAGATGCTGCGTCGCGTTCAGATCACCAACCCCGGCGACTCCAAGTACCTGCTTGGTCAGTACGTCGACCGCTACGAGTTCGCTGACGAGGTCGAGCGCGTTGCCCGTCTGGGCGGTCAGGCTCCCGTGGCCGAGCCCGTCATCCTGGGTACGCTCAAGGTCGCGTCCAACATCGACTCCTGGCTGTCGAGCGCTTCGTTCATCCGTACCGCCGGCGTCCTTACCGAGGCTGCCATCGAGGGCAAGGTCGACCACCTGCTCGACCTTAAGTCCAACGTCATCGTCGGTAAGAAGATCCCGGCTGGTACCGGCCTCAAACCGTATGCCAACGCCAAGCTGACGTATCGCACGGCCGACGGCTACGTGGACATCGACGGCCCGGCTTCGCCCAACGCCAAGTCGCTGCCTGAGTGGGCCCCTGTGGAGCTCAAGGACCTGGACGAGCAGCTCCCGCAGCAGCTCGACTGGGCCGGCTACGACGAGTTCGGTGGTGCTGACGGTTCGTTCACCCGCAACGGCCATACCATCTCCGCCGAGAAGGCTCGCCTGTACCTGTTCGACGACCTGGGCGTGTCGCAGCGTTGGACCAACAAGTTCAGCGAGGTCGGCATCGAGACGGTCGGCGACCTGGTCGGCAAGTCCGAGGAGGATCTGCTGCGCATCGATGGTATCGGTGCTAAGGCGATCGAGGAGCTCCGTGACGGCCTGGAGGCCCACGACCTGCTCTACATCCTCGAGAACAACGACGACGTTGCCGACGAGGAAGACCTCTCGCAGCTGCTGCAGATGGTCTTTAGCCCCGACGGTCCGGACGATATCCTGCTGGGTACCTCCGCTCCGACGCATCACGCCGACGCCGACGAGGAGCTCCTGGGCGCCCCGATCGACGACAAGAAGGCTCCCGCCAACGGCGCGATCAACGAGGACATGGCGTCCCTCGACGAGCTGCTCAACCAGCTCGTGGACACCGACGACGCCGAAGAGGCCAAGGACAACGACGAGGAGTAATTAGTTCCGCCGTTCTAACGAACGGCGGCGACCTCCGTCGCTGCGCGGCCCCCAGAGCTACAATCTGTCATTCAAAAGGCAGGGCATGACCAAAAGGTCAATGCCCTGCCTTTTTCATGCCACCTTGTACGCTCTGGGGGCCGCTCGCTTGCGTATGCTCAACCTGTTGCGTTCCGTTGATCCCTTGCCAAAAAGGGACAGGTTTATTTGGTCGGTTTTTCATGCTTGAATTTGAAACATTTCGCCCGACAAGAGCGTATCTATGGTGAGGGCCTCATCGAGAACCATTAATGTCACCGGGAGGTGATTATGGAAGAACAAGCTTTTAGACAGGCGGTCGAAGACCACCGGGATGTCGTGTTTCGGATCGCATTGACGTATCTGCGTGATCGCGCTGACGCCGACGATGTCGCTCAAGACGTCTTTCTTAAGTTGCTCAAAAGCGACGCGCAATTTGAAAACTGGGAGCATCTTCGTCGATGGCTTATCCGGGTCACGATCAATGAATGTAAATCTCTCTTTCGAAAGCCGTGGAGGCGCGTGGAGGATATTGAGAATCTGGCCGATTCGCTTTCGACGGCGCAGGAGGAGACCAAGGCGGTCCTGTCAGACGTTATGCGACTTCCGGAGCGATTCCGTATTCCTATCGTGCTCTATTACTATCTGGGTTTCTCGACTTCAGAAATTGCCGAGTTACTGCATGTGCCAGCCGCGACCGTTCGAACGCGTTTAGCTCGCGGCAGATCGAAGCTCAAGTTCATCCTAGAGGAGGGCGACCGTGAAATCCAACCAGATCAAGCAGGCCTTCGAGTCCGTCCAAGCCGATAGCGATCTTGCTGACCGTGTTCTTTATGCCGCTGCTGGCGAGCCGCTTCGCCGAAAGGGTCACGCGAAGCCTCTGTATGTTGCCGTAATCGGATGTCTTGCCGGAGTGCTGGCGACCGGAGGGGTCGCCTACGCTGTTGTCAATTCCAGTTATTTTGCCTCTGCCTGGGGAAACCATGGCAACGGAGAGTCCGTTACCTGGACAAATGGCGGCTCGTCGGGGACGAAATATACCTACACCAGAGAGTTTGGTGATGGTATCGCGCCCCAAAGCCTGGAGGGTGCAGTCCAGAAGGTCAATCTGTCCGTCGAGGGCAACGGCTATACGCTCGACATTCATGAGATGGCAATCGACGAGAACGG
Organism: Collinsella sp.; assembly: GCA_019414465.1. Taxonomy (GTDB): domain Bacteria; phylum Actinomycetota; class Coriobacteriia; order Coriobacteriales; family Coriobacteriaceae; genus Collinsella. The sequence continues at coordinate 28,692 of DXLY01000003.1, read as the reverse complement.
TTGCGGTGCTGTGACGTTTACATTGTCCAATCCGAATGGCGTTAACTACTACAAGCCGGCGGCAGAGCTTGGCGAACTTGTTCTCTATGGTGAAGAAGAAGGGGGCGTCAGTACACCCAGCATGAACTTCGGCGAGGAATGGGCTGATACACGCTGCACCATTGATAAAGACACATCAAGCGACACGGTCATTAACGGCACGATGTACTTTGCATCTTGGAATCGCGATCGAGATTTACGACATGCGGTCACCTGGAATATCAGTTGGACGGAGGGCAAAGGTGAGGATGCGAAGGTGATCGAGGTATCGACGCCAGGGTTTAACGTCGGAGCGCACGTCGATACAAAGGAGCTCCGCTCCGACGACTCGCCTCTCGAGATCAGCCCGTTTTCCATCCAGACGCACATAGATGATCTGGGCTATGAAGCAGTTGATCATAAACTGACCGTCAGCTACAAGGATGGATCGGAGCAGATTATCGAAGATGACGACGCAGGGGCGTACAATTTCTATGTTTCGATGGCGCGCAATAGCGGAGAGAACATCTGGGTTCCGACAAGGCTCATCAATGTCGATCAGGTTGTATCGGTAACCCTTGAGGGAACGAGGTGCACATCAACAGGAGAGACCGAAACAGAAGTACCCTTTACCATCGTCTATTCGTAAGGTCTAGGCCGCTTTCCAAGAGGGGAAGCGGCCTTTTTTGCGTTAAATGGACGGCTGGAATGGGCACTTGCGCACAGGCGGGGATTCCTTTTATGGAGGCTTTACGGAAATATAGCTATTTTGGGATACGCCCGGTGGCGTGGTCTGTTGACGGCACAGCTAACGCCACGTATCCTATCGAACTGCGTGTTTCGTAGGGGGATGCTGACCCCTCGATTCAAGCCGTTGCACTTTACAGAAAGCTGGAATCATTCGAGAAGGAGTACGCTTTGCCTACTATTAACCAGCTGGTTCGCCAGGGCCGTCGTTCCGTGCCCAAGAAGTCCAAGAACGCTGCTCTGCAGCACAACTCCCAGAAGCGCGGCGTGTGCACCCGCGTCTTCACCACGAGCCCCAAGAAGCCGAACTCGGCTCTTCGTAAGGTTGCCCGTGTTCGCCTTGTCAACGGCATCGAAGTTACTGCTTACATCCCGGGTGAGGGCCACAACCTGCAGGAGCACTCCATCGTGCTCGTCCGCGGCGGTCGTGTCCGTGACCTCCCTGGTGTCCGTTATCACGTCATCCGTGGCGCCTACGACGCTGCTCCGGTCCAGAACCGTATGCAGGCCCGTTCCAAGTACGGTGCTAAGCGCCCCAAGGCTAAATAAGCCAGATAACGTTTTGATACTTTCGCCGTGTGCCGCCTAAGCGCCGCACGGTAGACACTTAAGGAGATTTCACATGCCGCGTCGTGCAGCAGCTAATCGTCGTGAGGTTCAGCCTGACGCCGTTTACAACAACCGCCTGGTGACTCAGCTCATCAACAAGGTCCTTCTTGACGGCAAGAAGGCCACCGCTGAGCGCATCGTTTACACCGCTTTCGAGATCGTTGCCGAGAAGTCCGAGGGTGGCGACGCTCTCGCTACCTTCAAGAAGGCTATGGACAACGTCAAGCCCACGCTCGAGGTTAAGCCCAAGCGTGTCGGCGGCGCCACCTATCAGGTCCCGATGGAGGTCAACTCCCGTCGTTCCACCGCTCTGGGTATCCGCTGGATCGTCAACTTCTCCCGCGCTCGCAAGGAGAAGACCATGGCCGAGCGTCTCGCCAACGAGATCCTCGACGCTTCCAACGGCCTGGGCGCTTCCGTCAAGAAGCGTGAGGACGTCTTCAAGATGGCCGAGGCCAACCGCGCGTTCTCTCACTATCGTTGGTAAGTTTAAGGTAAGGAACTAACATGGCTAAGCCTAAGTACAAGCTTTCCGATACCCGTAACATCGGCATCATGGCCCACATCGATGCTGGTAAGACCACCACGACCGAGCGTATTCTTTACTACACCGGTAAGACCCACAAGATCGGTGAGGTCCATGAGGGCGCTGCCACCATGGACTGGATGGTTCAGGAGCAGGAGCGCGGCGTAACCATTACCTCCGCTGCTACCACCTGCTTCTGGAACAAGGACGGCAAGGACTACCGTATCCAGATCATCGACACCCCGGGCCACGTTGACTTCACCGCCGAGGTTGAGCGCTGCCTGCGCGTCCTCGATGGCGCTGTCGCCGTCTTCGACGCCGTTGCCGGCGTTCAGCCCCAGTCTGAGACCGTTTGGCGTCAGGCTTCTACCTTCAACGTCCCCCGCATCGCCTTCATCAACAAATATGACCGCGTGGGCGCTGACTTCTTCAACGCTATCGAGACCATGAAGGATCGTCTCGACGCCAACGCCGTGGCCGCTCAGGTCCCGATGGGCGCCGAGGACAACTTCTGGGGCGTTATCGACCTCGTCACCATGACCGCATGGGACTTCAAGGCCGACGACAAGGGCATGACCTACCCCGAGCCGATGGACGAGATCCCGGCTGAGTTCGCCGACATCGCTGCCACCAAGCGCGAGGAGCTCCTCGACGCTGCTGCCAGCTTTGACGACGAGCTCATGGAGAAGATCCTCATGGAGGAGGACTTCACCGTCGAGGAGCTCAAGGCTGCTCTGCGCAAGGGCGTTCTGGCCAACGAGCTCAACCTCGTCTTCGTGGGCTCCGCCTACAAGAACAAGGGCGTCCAGGAGCTGCTCGACGCTGTCGTCGACTACCTGCCCAGCCCGCTCGACGTCGAGGCCGTCACCGGTACCGATCCGGACACCGGCGAGGAGATCCAGCGTCATCCTTCCTTCGACGAGCCCTTCTCCGGCCTGGTCTTCAAGATCATGACCGACCCGTTCGTCGGTAAGCTCACCTATGTCCGCGTTTACTCCGGCCGCGCCGAGTCTGGCTCCTACGTTGTCAACGCTTCCAACGGTCAGCGCGAGCGCCTCGGCCGCATCCTCGAGATGAACGCCGCCGAGCGTATCGACCGTGACGACGCTGCCGCCGGCGACATCGTCGCTTGCGTCGGCTTCAAGAACTCCACCACCGGTGACACCCTGTGCGCCGAGGGCAAGGAGATCGTCCTCGAGAAGATCGAGTTCGCTAAGCCTGTTATCGACGTTGCCATCGAGCCCAAGACCAAGGCCGAGCAGGACAAGATGTCCCTGGCTCTGACCAAGCTCGCCGAGGAGGACCCGACCTTCCAGGTGTCCACCAACCACGAGACCGGCCAGACCATCATCGCCGGCATGGGCGAGCTGCACCTCGAGATCATCGTCGACCGTCTGCTCCGCGAGTTCAAGGTTGACGCTAACGTTGGTAAGCCCCAGGTTGCCTACCGTGAGACCGCTGGTCACGACGTCGAGAAGGCTGAGGGCAAGTTCGTCCGTCAGTCCGGCGGTCGCGGTCAGTACGGCCACGCCGTCATCAAGCTCGAGAAGATGGAGGAGGGCTTCGGCTACGAGTTCGTCAACGCTATCGTCGGCGGCGTCGTGCCCAAGGAGTACATCCCGTCCATCGACAAGGGCATCCAGGAGGCCCTGAACACCGGTGTTATCGCCGGCTTCCCGGTCCTCGACGTTAAGGTCACCCTGTTCGACGGTTCTTACCACGAGGTCGACTCCTCCGAGGCTGCCTTCAAGATCGCCGGTTCCATGGCTATCAAGGACGCCCTCAAGAAGTCTGATCCGCAGCTGCTCGAGCCGATCATGGCTGTCGAGGTCGAGACCCCCGAGCAGTACATGGGCGACGTTATGGGCAACCTCTCCGGTCGCCGCGGCAAGATCGAGGGCATGGAGGATCGCAAGAACAGCAAGCTCATCCGTGCCAAGGTGCCGCTGGGCGAGATGTTCGGTTACGCTACCGACCTTCGCTCCCAGACCCAGGGCCGTGCATCCTACACGATGCAGTTCGACTCTTATGAGCCCGCGCCCAAGTCCATCGTGGACGAGGTCATGAGCAAGAACGCCTAAGTTCGAGCTCCCTGTTACGTAATCCTGCGAGAACATCTCTCGCACTCTTTGGAGGTTTAAGTTGGCTACCCAGAAGATCCGCATTCGCCTCAAGGGCTATGATCACGAGGTCGTCGATCAGTCCGCGAAGCTCATCGTTGAGACCGCTCAGAAGACCGGCGCTCGCGTTTCCGGTCCTGTCCCCCTGCCCACCGAGCGCAACCTGTACACGGTTATCCGCTCGCCGCACGTGAACAAGGACTCCCGTGAGCAGTTCGAGATGCGCACCCACAAGCGCCTCATCGACATCCTCGACCCCACCTCGGGCACCGTTGATTCGCTCATGCGTCTCGACCTCCCCGCTGGCGTCGACATCGACATCAAGCTCTAAGCGATATCGCTCATAGCTTAAAGGGCCCCGCTGCCATTACGGTAGCGGGGCTCTTTTGTTTTGAATGATGGTTTGCACTGCCGGATAATGCTGCCGAGTAGGTGGGTGCGGCGCCCTATTCGCTCAAGGGGCGCAGCGATGCCTCCTCAAAATGGAAGGATCGCACGCCGTCCTCCGTTTCGATGCACGCGCGACCAAAGTCATCGACCGTTTTAAAGATGCCTCGCGTCAGCTCGTCTCCAGCGGGGGAGCGGGCGATAACATGCTTTCCAATCCAATTGAGGTGAGCGACATATTCGCCGTGGACGGGCGCGAGCGGTCCGGTGTTTTCTTCCATGGCGTTGAGGCGTTCTGCCCAGGCATCTACAGCGTCTATAACTGCGTGATAGACCTCATCGAGGAGCATGTCGACAGCAGGAACGTTCTCGTTAAGGTCCGAGAGACCGATTGCCGGCAGGCCGCCATCGGGCACCTCTTGGGGCGCATAGTTCACATTGACACCAATGCCACAGACGGCGAAAGGTTTGCCTTCGTTATCGCGTGCGGCCTCGACCAGAATGCCGCCGAGTTTGCGTCCACGCGCGACCAGGTCGTTGGGCCATTTGAGGCCAATCTCGTTTGCAAGACCCTGTTTTTCGAGCGCCTCGAGCACCGCTAGGCCGCTGACGGCAGCTAGACCAGAGTACTTCGCAGGATTAACGCATGGACGCAGGACAATCGAAAGCAATAGGTTGCCGGCGGTTGAATCCCACTTGTGGCCGCGCCGGCCGCGTCCTGCTGTCTGAGCCCGGGCGGCAAGTCCTGTGCCGTGCGTCGCTCCCTGTTTTCCTGCTTCGAGCAGGTCATCGTTGGTCGATCCGGTTACGTCGACTATCGTTAATTTGGCATCCATAACGGCTGCTACCTCCTAAGTTAATAAAGCAATCGTGCAATGGTGTCGAGAGATAGACACAATGTGAAGCCTTTGTCGCATTTGGACAATTTAATGTTAACACGTCAACAACGACTAAATTGCGCTATCCTCTCTTGGTCGATGTAAACACGTCAACAACTCAAAGGAGGTTAGTGATGGGTTTCACGATTCTTGGAACAGGCTCGGCGCTTCCTAAGCGCAGTGTTTCCAATGACGAGCTGTCCGAGTTCCTCGATACCTCGGATGAGTGGATTTTTACCCGCACAGGTATCAAGAGCCGCCATGTATGCACCACCGAGTCACTTGATGACCTTGCCGTAGCGGCGAGCGAGCGGGCACTCCAGGTGTCCGGAATCGACGCGAGCCAGCTGGATCTGATCGTCTGCTCGACGACGACGGGTGACCACCTTGTTCCCGCTGAGGCGTGTGCCGTTGCTGAGCGACTGGGCGCGACGTGCCCTGCTTTCGATGTCTCGGCTGCCTGCGCCGGCTTCGTATTTGCGCTCGATGTCGCCGAGGGCTATATCGCCCGAGGACGAGCCAAGCATGTGCTTGTCGTTGCCGCCGAGCAGATGACGCGCGCGCTCGACTGGACCGACCGCGCCACCTGTGTGCTCTTTGGCGATGGGGCAGGCGCCGCGGTGATTGAGGCTGGGGGAGACAGCCCCCTTGCCGTTGAGCTTTCGACGGCGCCCGACGTCGAGACGTTGCGCGTTCCCGGTCTGGTTGGCACCTCGCCGTTTAAGGCCTCCGCAGATAGCGAGAGCGTGCTGTCCATGAATGGCCGCCGCGTGTTCAAGTTCGGCGTCAACGCGATTTGCGACACGGTCCATAAGCTTGCGAGCGATGCGGGCATTTCGGTCGAGGACATCGACCATTTTGTATTCCATCAGGCTAACGAACGAATCCTGAGTCAGGCGGTCAAGCGCCTCGGTGTGCCAGACAAGTGCGTGGTTCGAACGCTGCGCGAGACTGGCAACATTTCGAGCGCCTGCATTCCCTTTGCGCTTGACCGGCTGGCACGCACCGACGCACTGAATACGGGCGACACCATCGCCCTCGTTGGATTTGGCGCCGGCCTGGATATAGGTGGCTATCTGCTTCGTTGGAAGTAGTTGCACATAGGAAATAAAACGCCCCTAGGGCACAAACAAAGGAGAACTACCATGGCAGATCAGAAGACCTTCGAGCGTGTTTGCGACGTTATCCGCGAGACCGCTGGCCTTGACGACGTCGAGATGAAGCCCGAGTCCACGCTCGAGGAGATTGGTCTCGACAGTCTGGGCACCGTCGAGATCCTCGTCGCCGTCGAGGACGAGTTTGGCATCCAGCTCGATACCGAGGAGAACCCCAAGACGGTCGGCGAGTTCGCCGATACGGTCGAGGCGGCATTGGAGAAGTAGAGATGCTCAAGACTCCTCTCTGCGATCTGCTCGGCATCGAAAAGCCCGTGTTCCAGGGCGGTATGGCCTGGATCGCCGACGCCTCGCTGGCGTCCGCAGTGTCCGAGGCGGGCGGCTTAGGGATTATCGCGGCCATGAACGCCGACGCCAACTGGCTGCGCGACCAGATTCATGAGCTGTGCGCCAGGACGGATAAGCCCTTTGGCGTCAACGTCATGCTCATGAGCCCGTTTGCCGACGAGGTCGCGCGGGTCGTGATTGACGAGCGGGTGCCGGTCGTCGTGACGGGTGCCGGCAATCCCACCAAGTACATGAAGGCGTGGAACGAGGCGGGCATCAAGGTCATCCCGGTCGTTGCCTCGGTGGCGCTGGCGCGCCTCGTGGCGCGTCGTGGAGCCACTGCCGTGGTTGCCGAGGGAACCGAATCAGGCGGCCATATTGGCGAGACCTCGACGATGGCATTGGTGCCGCAGGTTGTCGATGCGGTCGATATCCCCGTGGTGGCGGCCGGCGGCATCGCCGATGGCCGTGGTGTGGCGGCCGCCTTTATGCTCGGCGCTGCCGGCGTCCAGGTGGGAACACGCTTTCTGGTCGCAAACGAGTGCACCGTATCCGAACAGTACAAAGAGCTGGTGCTCAAAGCAGGCGATACGTCGACGCGTGCGACCGGTCGCTCGACGGGACATCCGGTTCGCGCCCTCAAGAGCCCCTTCACCAACGCGTATGCCAAGAACGAGGCGGCGGGCGCAAGCCCCGAGGAGCTCGGGGCCATGGGCACGGGCGCGCTTCGTAAAGCCGCAAAGGACGGTAATTACGAAGAGGGTTCGTATTTGTGCGGACAGATTGCCGGCATGGTCAACGAACGCCAGAGCGCACGCGAAATCGTCGACGATTTGGTGGATGGCGCCGAGCATGTCCTGAAGGGTGCGTCCGCATGGGTGGCGTAGCGTTTCTGTTTGCCGGTCAGGGTGCCCAGCATCCCGCGATGGGCGTCGACCTGATCGAGGCATCGCCGGCGGCCGCCGAGGTGTTCGCCATTGCCGACGAGGTGCGCCCGGGGACCAGCGAGCAGTGCCGGAGCGCCTCCAAGGAGGAGCTCTCGCAGACTGAGAACACGCAGCCGTGCGTGTTCGTTCACGACCTGGCAGCGGCTGCCGCCCTGCGCGAGCGCGGCGTAGTGCCTGCCGCCTGTGCGGGATTCTCGCTGGGCGAGGTCGCAGCACTCACCTTTGCGGGGGCATTCGATACGCGAGCGGGTTTTGAGCTCGTGTGTGAGCGCGCGGCATTGATGGCCACGGCGGCCGAGCGTCACCCCGGCGGCATGCGCGCCGTCATCAAACTCGATGCGGCGCAAGTCGAGAACCTGGCAAAACAGGCCGGCGAGGACTGCTGGCCGGTCAACTACAACAGTCCGCAGCAGACGGTTGTTGCCGGACCGCCCGAGGCGCTGCAGGAGCTCGACGTCCTAGTAAAAGAGGCTGGCGGCCGCGCTATGAAAGTCGCGGTGTCGGGCGCATTTCATAGCCCCTATATGGCCGAGGCGACTGAGGGGCTGGCGACGTATATCCAAGCCGGCCACGCGCCGTCACCGCTGCTGATTCCGGTCATGGCAAACATGACGGCGGCGCCCTATCCGGCGGACCCGCGAGCGGCATCGGATGTCTTGGCCAATCAGGTGAGTCATGCCGTTCGTTGGGTCGACACGCTGCATGCTCTGCAGAATCAGGGCATCGACACGTTTATTGAGGTCGGCCCTGGCAAAACGCTGTCGGGCTTGGTCAAGCGTACGCTGAGCGACGTTCGCGTGTATTCGTGCGAAACGGCCGAGCAGGTCGCAGCTATTGCCGACGAGCTCGCATAGTCCACAGAGCTGTAACCCGAAAGGAATGACATGGGCAACTTGAACAACGGCGCGCTCGAGCGCAACGACTCACGTTGCGTGGCACTGGTCACGGGCGCCTCGCGCGGTATCGGTCGCGCTTGTGCCGTGGGCCTGGCGGAGGATGGCTACGATATCGCCGTCGTCTATGCCGGCAGCGTCGATGCGGCACGCGAGACGTGCGAAGCCTGTGAGGCGGCTGGCGCCACGGCGCGTGCATATCAATGTGACGTGGCCGATCCCGCTGCCGTCAACGCGTGCGTGGAAGCGGTCCTCAACGACTTTGGTTCCATTTGGGCGCTCGTCAACAACGCCGGCATCACCCGCGATGGCCTGCTCATGCGCATGGGCGATGACGCATTCGATCGCGTGCTCGATGTCAATCTCAAGGGAACATTCAATATGACGCGCGCGCTCACCAAGACCTTTATGCGCCAGCGCGGCGGTTGCGTCGTCAACATGAGCTCGGTCGTGGGCCTGATGGGCAATGCCGGGCAAGCCAACTACGCTGCTTCCAAGGCGGGCGTGATAGGGCTTACCAAGGCGGTGGCGCGCGAGCTTGCGCCTCGTGGCGTACGAGCGAACGCGGTCGCCCCCGGGTTTGTCGAGACAGATATGACGGCAAAGCTCTCGGAGAAGGTGCGTACGGCAACCGAGGAGCAGATTCCCCTAAAGCGCATGGCGCGCCCCGAGGAAGTGGCCGGCGTGGTGCGCTTTCTGGCGAGCGATGCGGCGGCCTACATTACGGGCGAGGTCGTGCGCGTCGACGGCGGAATGGCGATGTAGAAACCAGGGCCGATCAACGGCTTAAATGAGGAGACCAAGATGGAACAGAGAGTTGCAATCACCGGCATCGGTGCCGTATCGCCGCTCGGCAACACGGCGCTTGCCACTTGGGCGGCTATGTGCGCCGGCACGTGCGGTATCGGCCCGATCACGCACTTCGATACGGATGCGTTTGCCGTCAAGGTGGCGGCCGAGGTCAAGGGCTTTGACGGCAACGACTACTTTGGCAAGCACGATGCCAAGCACCTGGACCCCTGCGTTCAGTTTGCACTGGCGGCGTCGGACGAGGCCATGCACGATGCGGGCTTTGATGTCGAAGGCGCCATCGATCGCGAGCGCCTGGGCGTCTACGTGGGTTCAGGTGTGGGCGGCATGCAAACGCTCGTCGACAACGTCCACACGATCGCCGATCGTGGGCCCCGCCGCGCATCGCCATACATGATTGCGATGATGATCCCCAATATGGCTTCGGGCAATATCGCAATCCGCCACAAGGCAAAGGGCCCGACCCTGCCCGTGGTGACCGCGTGCGCGACCTCGGCCCATGCGGTGGGCGAGGCGTTCCGTGCCATCAAGCACGGCTATGCCGACGCGATCCTCGCGGGCGGCGCCGAGGCGGCCATTATTCCCGATGCCGTTGCTGGCTTTACGTCCTGTCGTGCGCTCACCACTAATCCTGATCCTTCGACGGCCTGTCGTCCGTTTGATGCAGACCGCGACGGCTTTGTGATGGGCGAGGGCGCCTGCGTGCTGGCACTCGAGAGCATGGAGCATGCGCAGGCGCGCGGTGCGCACATTTATGCCGAGGTCGTGGGCTACGGCAACACCGATGATGCTTATCACATCACGAGTCCCGATCCCGAGGCTGCCGGCATTGCCCGCGCGATATCGCTGGCGGTGGCCGAGGGCGACGTCAAGCCTTCCGAGGGCCTCTACATCAATGCCCACGGCACCTCGACCAAGCTTAATGATTCGTCCGAGACGGCGGGCATTAAGCGAGCGCTCGGCGAGGACGCGGCGCGCGCCGCACATGTCTCGTCGACCAAGTCGATGACGGGGCACATGATCGGTGCCACGGGGGCCATCGAGGTCATGGCCTGCGCCATGGCACTCGAGCAGGGCGTGGTGCCGCCGACCATTAACTACCACACGCCTGATCCCGCCTGCGATCTTGATTACACGCCCAATCGCGCGGTTCGCGCCGACCTTACCTGGGCGCTTTCGACCAACCTGGGCTTTGGCGGGCACAACGCCGCCATCGCGCTGCGTAGATATACGAGGAGCTAGAGCATGGATTCCAAAAGACTTGCCGAGATAGCCGATGTGATGGAGGACCGCGGCCTCACGCGCGTACGCGTTGAGGAGCCCGATGGCACCGCGGTCGAACTCGAGCGCGCGAGTGTGGCGCAGCCGGTTGCCGTGCCCATGCCTATGCCGGGTGCCGTGGCCGCTCCGGCGGTGGCTCCTGTCGCCATGCCTGCCGCCGCGCCGGAGCCCGCCGCGCAGGGGCCCGCCGCCGCATCGGAGATCAAGGGCACCGAGGTAACCGCTCCCATGGTCGGCGTTTTCTATGCTGCCCCGGCGCCGGGCGACGAGCCGTTTGTGCGCGTGGGCTCCAAGGTCAAGGCCGGCGAGACCCTCTGCATCATCGAGGCCATGAAGGTTCTCAACGAGGTGACGGCCGAGGCAGACGGCGAGGTGCTCGAGATCTGCGTGGCCGACGGCGACCTCGTGGAGTTTGGCAGCTGCCTCATGAGGATCGGATAGGTGATATCCATGAACAAAGAAGAGCTCAAGAAGCTGTTGCCGCATCGCGATCCGATGCTTTTGCTCGACGAAGCCGAGCTGGTGGGCAACGAGGCCCACGGCAAGATCACGATTACGGGCGACGAGTACTTTTTGCAGGGGCATTTTCCGGGAAACCCGGTCGTCCCCGGCGTGATTCAGTGCGAGATGCTCGCCCAGAACTGCTGCGTGCTGCTGATGGGCGATGAGGAGGCGCGCGGCGCGACGCCGTTCTACACGAGTCTGGACAAGGTGCGCTTTAAGCGTCCGGTGCGCCCGGGCGACACGGTGGATCTGGTGTGCTCCATCACGCGTGCGCACGGGCCGTTCCGCTTTGCGACGGGTACCGCGAGCGTCAACGGTGAGGTTTGCTGCCGCGCCGATATGTCTTTTGCACTCATGCACGAAAGTTAAGGAAGGCTTCATGTTCGACAAAGTGCTCATCGCCAACCGCGGCGAAGTCGCGGTTCGTGTTATCCGCGCGTGCCGCGATATGGGCATCAAGACCGTCGCCGTTTATTCCACGGCCGATGCGGACGCGCTGCACGTGCAGCTTGCCGACGAGGCGTATTGCATCGGCGGCCCGCGTCTTGCCGAGAGCTACCTCAACGACGATGCCGTGCTCACCTGTGCCGTAAAGTCGGGGGCAAAGGCGATCCATCCCGGCTATGGCTTTTTCTCCGAGAAGGCGAGCTTCGTGCGCGACTGCGACAAGTACGGTCTGGCGTTTGTCGGTCCTTCGGCCGAGGTGATCGACAGCATGGGCGACAAGGACGCCGCACGCCGAACGGCTGCTGCCGCGGGCGTGCCCATCGTGCCGGGCTGCGATTTGCTCAAAAGCCCCGAGGAGGCGACGGCCGAGGCCGAGCGCATCGGCTGCCCCGTGCTTATTAAGGCGCGCGCGGGCGGCGGCGGTCGCGGTATTCGCAAGGTCGAGCGCGTGGAAGATGCGGCAAAGGCGTTCATCGAGGCGCGTGCCGAGGGTGAGGCCGTTTTTGGCGACGGCGAGTGCTACATGGAGAAGTTCGTTGCGCCGGCGCATCACGTTGAGGTACAGATTATGGCCGATAAGCAGGGCCATGTGTTTTCGCTCGGCGAGCGCGAGTGCTCGGTGCAGCGCCGCAACCAAAAGCTGATCGAGGAGAGCCCCGCGTCGTGCCTCGACGGACGCGATGATATTCGCGCGCGCATGCACAAGGCCGCGCGCGACCTGGCTCGTGCCGTTGGCTATGAGGGCGCTGGCACCATCGAGTTTTTGTACTCAGATGACGGCAATTTCTACTTTATGGAAATGAACACGCGCTTGCAGGTGGAGCATCCGGTTACGGAGTTTGTGACCGATACCGACCTGGTTAAGTGGCAGCTGCGCGTGGCTGCCGGCCAGCCTCTGCCCTTTGAGCAGGAGGACGTACCGGTCCGCAACCACGCCATGGAGTGCCGCATCAATGCCGAAACGCCGGACTTTCTACCGTCATGTGGAACGGTCACCGCGTTGCGTGTGCCGGGTGGTCCGCGCGTGCGCTGGGATTCCGCCATGTTTACCGGAGCGAAAGTTCCGCCGTACTACGACTCCATGCTCGGCAAGCTCATCGTGTGCGCGCCCACGCGTGACGGTGCCATTCGCAAGATGCGCTCGGCCCTGGGCGAGCTCGTGATTGAGGGCGTGAGCGAAAATAGCGAGCTTCAGCTCGACGTGCTGGCAAACGACGAGTTTTTGTCGGGCATGTATCACACCGATCTGATGGGGCATCTCTATGCTGATGAATAGAAAAGCGAAGACGGTCAATGTCCTTGAGGGGCCGATAACCGAGTCGTGCGCCGAGTTCCCCGCGCGCCACGTGTTTGTCAAATGCCCGGAGTGCCGCCGTGTGATCGATGAGGCGCGCCTGCACGACAACCTCGAGGTCTGCCCTCGTTGCGGCAAACACTTTCGCGTGAGCGGTCCCGCGCGCATGCGCATGACGGTCGACGCGGGTACCTTTGAGGAATGGGATGCCAATCTGGCGTCGAAGGACTTCCTCTCGTTTCCCGGTTATGCCGACAAACTTAAGAGCGTGAGCGAGCGTTCGGGCGAGCGCGATGCCGTTGTGTGCGGCAGGGGCAAAATCTGCGGCTGCGATACCGCGCTCTTCTTTATGGACGCCAACTTTATGATGGGCTCGATGGGCTCCGTGGTGGGCGAAAAGATCTGTCGCACATTTGAGCGTGCGACCGAGCTGGGATTGCCGGTTGTCGGCTTTACCGTTTCGGGCGGCGCGCGCATGCAAGAGGGCGTGACATCGCTTATGCAGATGGCCAAGATTTCTGCGGCGGTTAGGCGCCACAGCGAGGCGGGCGGTCTGTATATCACGGTGCTCACCGACCCCACGACCGGAGGCGTAACCGCGAGCTTTGCCATGGAGGGCGACATTATCCTGGCCGAGCCCGATGCCCTGACGGCATTTGCCGGCCCGCGCGTGATCGAGCAGAACATGCACAAGCGCCTGCCCAAGGGATTCCAGCGCTCCGAGTTTTTGCTGGAGCACGGCTTTTGCGATGCCGTCGTTCCGCGTGGCGAGATTGCGCTCACGGTAGGCGAGCTGCTGGCGTTGCACGAAGGGCGCGCGCCCGGCCTGGGGGCACCGCATGAGATCGTGCATACGGGTCGTCGCGGCAAAAGGCTGGGACAATTGTTTAAGCGCTCGGCCGCACCAAAAAGCGCGCTCGAAATCGTCAAACAGACTCGCTCGGCGAACCGCGCCACGGCAGGCGAGATGATCTCGTTGGGCCTGGATGGATTTGTGGAGCTGCACGGCGACCGTTACTTTGGCGACGACGCCGCTGCGGTGGCTGGCATTGGCTGGAAAGACGGACGCCCCGTAACGGTCATCGCCATCGAGCGCGGCACCACGACCAAAGAGCGTATGCGCCGCAACTTTGGCATGGCGCATCCCGAGGGTTACCGCAAAGCGCGTCGTCTGATGCGCCAGGCCGAAAAGTTTGGTCGGCCGGTTCTGTGCCTGGTTGATACTTCGGGCGCGTTTTGCGGCATCGGTGCCGAGGAGCGCGGCCAGGGCGAGGCGATTGCCCAGAATCTCATGGAGATGAGCGGCCTTAAGACGCCGATTGTCTCGGTGGTGACAGGCGAGGGCGGCTCTGGTGGCGCGCTGGCGCTGTCCGTGGCCGACCGCATCCTGATGCTCTCAAGCTCGGCCTATTCGGTCGTGAGCCCCGAGGCCTGTGCGTCGATCCTGTGGAAGGATACCGAGCGCGCGAATGAGGCCGCTGAGGCGCTTAAGCTCACGGCCCCCGATCTGTTGGCGCTCGGCATCATCGACGGCATTGTCGACGATAGGGGCCTGTCGCATGAGGAGATCGCCGGTGCCGTCATGTCCTCGGCATTTGATGCCTTCGATACGCTTGAGCAGCTCGACGACGCGACCCTCACAAACCTCCGCTACGAAAAGTACCGCGCAATCGGTCAGTACCGCACGATGTGACAAAGGGACAGCCCGCATGTCACATTGGGAAAGGCGTTCCATGTCACAAGTTTCTAACACCTCGTTTACAACGACGGTTTCATCAAACGCCATGGCCGTGGTGGACTATCTGTCCAAAAGCATGATGTCGGCGCTGCCGTTTATTGTTTGCGCGGCGTTGTTCCGCACCGCCGCCGTCGTTATGGGCGAAGGCATGCTGGGCCTGTGGTCTGCCGATTCCGAAATCTATCGCCTGTTCTACAGTTGGCTCTATAACGCCGGCTACTACTTTTTGCCCATTTATCTTGGTTGGGCGGCCGCCCGCCAGCTCGGTTGCTCGGAGCAGCTGGGCATGATGCTGGGCGGCGTATTGATTGCGCCCGATCTGCTTAAGCTCGTCGATGCCGCATCGACGACGGGGGCAGCGATGACTTTCGTGTATGGTCTGCTTCCCGCGCCGGTCAACGATTACACAACGACTGTTATTCCGGTTCTCATCTCGGTACCCGTGCTATGGCGAGTGGAGTGTTTCTTCCAGCGCGTTATCCCTAAGGCCGTGGCATTTTCGTTCGTTCCGTTTGCAACCATGCTCGTCATGGTTCCAGTTTCGCTGTGCATTACGGCGCCGGCGGGCAGCTATCTGGGCATGCTGTTGGGCCAGCTTATGTTTATGCTTGGCAATTCCGGTGGCATCGTGTCGCTGCTCACGCTCATGGGGCTTGCCGCGGGTTGGGAGTTTCTTAAGATCGCGGGTATCAGCAACGTTGTCCTATCGCTTGCGTACGCGCAGTTTATGAGTGTGGGAACGGATTCGTGCATCCTGATTGCCGCGACGATGGCGACGTTCGCCGTTTGGGGCATGCCTTTTGGCGCGTCGCTTCGCGTTGCGGATAAGGACGAGAAGGCGCTCATGCTGGGCTATTCAATCTCGGGTGTTCTTGGCGGCGTAAGCGAGCCGGCGCTGTACGGTTGCGGCTTTAAATATGGCAGGTGCCTGACGTGCATGGCCGTTGGCGGCGCCGTCGGAGGACTTGTTGCGGCCGTAGGCCACGTTACGGCTTATACCATCGGTATGACGAATGTTCTTATGGTCATTGGCTTTGCCACGGGCGGCATCTCGAATCTGCTGTGGTGCTGCGCTGCCGGCGGCGCAGCATTTGCGGTGTCTGCGGCGCTGAGCTGCTGTTTTGGCGTGGTGCCGACAAAGGTGCAGGCGGCAGAAGACGAAGCTGATTCGCCCGAAACAGTGGCGAGCGCTGCTGAAGCAAGCGCATAAATCTGTGCGACAAAGGGACGGTCCCGCATGTCGCATTCCAAGGCTGCGGCCCGTGTGGGCTGCGGCCTTTTTGTATCTGGAGGACAAAGTGGCTACACTACAATCCGTTTGAGCAATAGATATATAGGTAGTACCGTGGGGACTGATGAGGATGGTCGAGTGGATTGTTCGTCGTGCGCAGGGCGACCGTGCGCGCGTGGGAACGTTGACGGGCATAGTGTGTATTCTCGCCAATGTTGCGCTTTGCGCTGCGAAGGGTGCAATTGGCGTGCTGTCGGGATCGGTTTCGATTGTGGCGGACGCCATGAACAACCTGTCCGATGCCAGCTCGAACATCGTGAGCGTGCTTGGCTTTAAGCTGGCGGGCAAGCCGGCCGACCCCGAGCATCCTTACGGACATGGCCGCTACGAGTATCTCTCGGGTCTGGTCGTGGCGGCGCTCGTGCTGCTGATTGGCGTTGAGCTGGTGAAGTCCTCGGTTGAGCGCATCATCCACCCCGAACCTGTCGAGTTCTCGCTTGCCCTGGTGGCAGTCTTGGTGCTTTCGATGATTGTTAAGCTCTGGATGGCGGCCCTCAACCAAAAGCTCGGCGATCGCATTGAGTCCGAGACGCTGCATGCGACCGCTCAGGACTCAAAGAACGATGTCCTAGCTACGGGTGCTGTGCTGGCGTGCGCAATTGTTTCGCAGGTGACGCACATCAATCTTGACGCATGGGTCGGCCTTGCCGTTGGCGCCTATATTGGCTGGAGCGGCTTTGAGCTCATCCAGGATACGGTGAGCCCGCTTTTGGGCCAGGCACCCGATCCAAAGCTGGTCAAGCACATTCGAGACAAGATCATGAGCTACCCCGGCGTTTTGGGCGTTCACGATTTGATGGTTCACGACTACGGCCCGGGCAGGAAGTTCGCAAGCGCTCACGCCGAGATGGCAGCCGAGGCCAGCCCGCTGGAAAGTCACGACACGCTCGACAACATTGAACAGGCATTTAGGAACGAAGACGGCATGATTGTCACGCTCCATTACGACCCCATCGTGACCGACGATCCAAAGGTGGCGAGCATGCGTCTGCGCATCAACGCTATGGCTCAAGAGATTGATAGCTGCCTCTCGATCCACGACCTACGCTGTGTTCCGGGCCCCACGCACACCAACGTGATCTTTGACTGCGTGCGTCCCTCGGATCTGCAGATGAGTGCCGAAGACTTAAAGCACGCGCTGGCACAACGGGTCGAATCGGAATATCCCAAGTCGATTGCCAAGATTACGATCGACGAAGACTACGTAGGCCATACCCACGAGTAGGCCGCGCCGGCAAAGCAAGTTATGCAGAAGGGGAGAGCATGAAGCGCCTATACCTACTCCGCCACGGTCAGACGGAGTTCAACGTCAAAAAGCTGGTCCAGGGCCGCTGCGATTCACCGCTGACCGGCCTGGGCCGTCAGCAGGCACGGGTGGCAGCCGCGTGGCTCAAAGCCCACAACGTCGTTCCCGACAAAGTGGTCTCTTCGCCCTTGGGCCGAGCCATGGACACAGCTCAGCTCGTTGCTACCGAACTCCTCGGTCCGGACGCCGCTGTCGAGCCCTGCGAAGGCATCATCGAGCGCTGCTACGGCACCTTCGAAGAAGGTCCCCACGATGCCCTCCCCACCGACGTCTGGGATCCGGGCGAGGACCTGGTCCCCTTCGGAGGAGAAGGAAGCCGCGCGTTGCAAGAGCGCATGGTGGACACCCTCACCAATATCATGGGCGCCGATGGTATCGAAACCCTCCTAGCAGTAAGCCACGGCAGCGCCAGCCGCCAATTCATCAAGGCTGCAGCCCCAGAGGGCTTCGAGCTCCCAACAAAACTCCCCAACTGCGCCATCATGATCTTTGATTTTGAGGATTCGCAAGAAGAATGCGACACGTCCCAATGTAAGTTCACCTTGCAGCAGATCATCGATCCTCAACAAAGTCTTTAGCCTGAGCGAGCAGAGTTAAGCAGGCATCAACGTGTCGTCTCCCGAGCTTTGGCTTGACACGCTGAACATCTACAAGGATAACCTTGAGGCCGTCGAGGCGTTCCTGGCCGACGCCCGCGCCATGGGCGACGGTCGCCTCAATGTGGTGCTCACCGGTGCCGGCACCTCCGATTACGTGGGTGAGGTTGTCGTCCTCAACCCCGACCTATCCCTCGTCGAGACCTATCTCGGTGGCGAGAGCGTCTACACTGAGAAGTAGCTGCTGACCTATTTGCGATTTGATGCGAATAATGAGACCCCGATTCGGCTTTATCGAATCGGGGTCTTTGCTGTGGTGTCCAGCTAAATCAAAACAGGCCTATTCTGCGACGATGATGCGAGTTGATTCGAGAACCATGGAACGCTGTTTGTCGTTGACATTTGCATCGGTGATGAGTGCGTCCATTTGATCGAGATTGAAGAAGCCGAAGAAGTCCATCTGTCCGATCTTGCTTGAATCGCAGACAAGGTAACGCTTGGCGGCGCGATCGCAAGCGAGCGCCTGTAAGCGTCCTTCCTCAAGGTTAGAACAGGAGATGGATTGGGCGAGTACGCCGTTGGTGCCGATAAAGCAAGTGTCGATACCGAGCGGGGCGAGAGCATCTTCGGCGATGGGCCCGACGAAAGAACCCGATCGTTTGCGATACTGTCCTCCCAGGGCCCAGATCTCCACATCGTTACGCGTCTGGAGCATGTTCAGCACGATGATGCTGTTTGTGATGACGCGCAGCCGCATGCGCGGCAGCGCACGGGCGATGAGAGCGCAAGTCGAACCGGGTCCGAGGAAGATGGTGTCGCGCTCTCTGATGAGGTTGACAGCGGTGCGTGCGATATGCTCTTTTTCAGGGGAGCGGATTGAGAGCTTTTCAAAAAACGGGACCTCTTCGGCAATGGGGGAGCCGCTTGAAAGTCGGATGCCACCGTACTCGCGGATGACGCCAGCGCGTCGCGAGAGCTCATCGAAGTCTCTTCGAGCGGTCATTTCAGATATACCAAAGATTGTTGCGGCTTGGGCAACAGTGACCATTCCGCGCTGAGCGCACAGCTCAAGTAATTGTTCGTGACGTTCGGGTTTAAGCATGGCTTGCCAATTGGATTATGCGGTAATGACGGAGGTATAGGCGCGGAGGGCCTCGATGGTCCGGGGGTCTGCGTCCTCGTTAATGAATGCCGCGGTCATATCCTCCAGTGTGGTGAAAAGGCAGAAGTCGCGCCTTCCGACTTTTTCAGCATCTACAACAAGATAACGCTCCTGAGCTCGAGAAAGAGCGTCTGAGAGGACCATGGCTGCATCGGGACGAGAGCCAAAGACCTCGTTTCCAAAAATACCGGTTGCCGAGACGTAGGCCTTGGGAGCGGATAGACCGTAGGGGCCGCGGCCGTTGTATGGCATGGTGAAAACTCGCGTGTCGTGACGCATCATGCCACCAACAAAGAATAGATCTATATGTGGATTGTCGGCTAGCAGGTTCAGCACGGGAAGACTGTTGGTGACGACGCGTATGTCCTCCTGGGGCAAATACGAACACATGAGCTCGAGAGTGGAGCCTCCACCGAGAAAGATCGTATCGCCGGCTGAGACGGTTTGGGCGGCGGCTATAGCAGCGGCACGTTTCTGATCAACTTGAAAACGACGTTTCTCCTCATGCGGGGTCAAACGTGAAAGGGCTGTTCCGTGGGCGGAGTGTGGAAGCTGAGCCCCTCCGCGTACGCGCACAAGAAGGCCCTTGTCGGCAAGCTCGGCCAGGTCACGCCTGATGGTCATATCCGAAACAGATAGGGTATTAGATATCTCGTTTACCGATACCGAATGATGTTGATCGAGCAAGTCGAGAATGGCCTGCTGGCGTTCGGATTTCATGAGTGCCGACTCCCTCATCGAGCGTTTGTTCTTATTTCAATGTAAACGAACAACATAAATAAACGCAAACCGTTCACGAAGGCACATTACCTTTCACCGGTCAAAACATAACGCTCACGGAAAAAACCATCAAATAGGAGGTAAATAGAGCTCATTCCAAAAATCATCTCTTGACCAATAAACAAATATAGACGAACAGAACGAACAGAACGAACAGAACGAACAGAACGAACAGAACGAAGAGAATTAATAAGTATGAAAGGACAGAAGATGCGTATCGGTGTCATCCTTGCAAGTCACGGAGAGTTCGCTCAGGCCGCCCTCGGCGCCGTCGAGATGATTGCGGGCAAGCAGCCTGATGTCATCGCTCTTGGTCTCACCGCCGAGAAGAGCCTGGAGTCTTTCGAGTCCGAGATGCGCGAGGCTTACGAGACCCTCAGCGCCGAGTGCGAACTCGTCGTCACCCTATGCGACATCTACGGCGGCACCCCATTCAACGTGACTACCCGCTGCCTGCTCAACGGCATGAACATGGTTGCCTACACTGGCCTGTCCATGCCCGTTGCGGTCGAGCTCCTGCTCACCCGCGATGGCCTCGATTCCGCCGACGCGGTCCGTGCCCAGCTCACTGCCGCTCACGCCGGGGCCCAGCAGGAGATCAAGGCTCCCGCTCCGGCCGTGGAGGCAGACGAGGACGATTTGGACCTCTAGGCTCGTTAGCCCGTCGATTCGAGTGGCGCTCACCCGTATCCCCCGAGTGGGCGCCTCGATCGAGCAGAGCATTCGTAAACGGTACTGAAGGAACGTGCAAACGAAAAGGAGAACATCATGGCACTCAAACTCGTCGACATCGATGACCGCCTGATCCACGGTCAGGTCGCCACCACTTGGATTCCCGACTTCGGCATCGAATCGGCAATCATTGTCTCGGATAAGGTCGCCAACGACCCCGTCCAGAAGTCCGTCGCCGGCCTCGCCGCCCCCGACATCAAGGTCTCCGTCTTCGGTGTCGAGAAGTTCATTGAGGTCCTCAAGAAGACCGAGCTCAAGAAGGCCACGATGGTGCTCTTCACCAACCCCATCGACGCCCTCAAGCTGCACGAGAACGGCTTGCCGTTCGACTACCTGAACGTCTCCGGCATGCGCTTCAACGAGCAGCGTCATCGCCTGCACAAGAACATGTCCGTCACCGCCGAGGAAAAGGCCGCCTTCGAGGAGCTCATTGGCCTCGGCGTCGACTGCTGGATGCAGACCACCACGCGCGATTCCAAGGAGCCCGTGTCCGAGCTCCTCAAGAACTACTAAGTAAGTAACCATCTCCGGGCATGTGAACCCGGGGCGTGCCCATCGGAGGGAACGATGGGCGAATAGGGAAGGAGAGGCTTATGCTTCAGGCACTTCTGCTCGCCATCTGGGCGGGTCTGTGCACTTGGGACCAGTTCGGTCCCCACCTGGGCTTCCGCAAGCCCCTGCTGGCATCCGTCGGCGTCGGCATCATCCTCGGTGACATGACGACCGCCATCATGATCGGCGCGACCATGGAGCTCATGTGGCTCGGCGTCAACAACATCGGCGCTTATGTTCCGCCGGATGTCATCTCCGGCACCATCGTCGGTGCCGCCCTGGGCATCATGGGTTCCACCGACACCGCCAGCGCCATCGCCCTGGCAGTCGCCATCGGCATCCCCACCGCCACCTTGGTTCAGCAGCTGAACATCTTGGTCATGACCACTAACGTCTCGCTTGTCCACGGTGCCGACAAGGCCATCGAGTCCGGTAAGTTCAACGCCGTCAACAAGTTCTTCTGGACCGGCGCCCTGTGCTTCTTCCTGACCCGCGCCGTTCCCGTCTTCATCGCCACGGGCATCGGCTCCTTCGTGATCGAGGACATCATGGCCTTCCTGCAGAACCAGGTTCCGTGGGTCCTCACCGGCTTCTCCACCGCCGGTGGCATGATGCCCGCCGTCGGTCTGGCCATGCTCCTCACCATGATGATGAAGAAGAACATGTGGATCTTCCTGCTGCTCGGCTTTATCATGGCCGCCTTCCTCAACGTCCCGACCGTGGGCATCGCGCTCGCCGCTTGCGCCGCCGCCGGCGTGTGGGACGTCATTACCGAGGGCCAGAAGAATCAACCCGCCCCTGCCGCCGCCTCTGCCGCCGGCTCCGATGATGACGAGGAGTACGATCTCTAATGGGTAAGATCTCCAACTCCACCCTGAACAAGGTCCTGCTGCGCACCCAGGGTTGCCAATTCGCGCACAACTACGAGCGCATGCAGTCGCTGTCCCTGACCTACTGCTTTGCCCCTGTCCTCGAGGAGCTCTACAAGGACGCCCCCAAGGAGGAGCGCGTTAACGCCATGAAGCGCCACCTCGAGTACTTCAACACCCACCCGCTCGCGATCCCCTTCATCCTTGGCATCACCGCCGCCCTGGAGGAGACCACGGATGAGGATCAGAAGGACACCGTCGTCGGCATCAAGACCTCCCTCATGGGTCCCTTCGCCGGCCTTGGTGACTCCCTGCTGAACCTCACCTGGTTCCCGATCGCCGGCTCCATCGGCGCATCTATGTGCGTCGACAACGGCTCCATTGTGGGTCCGCTCGTGATGTTCTTGCTCATCAACCTGCTGTACTGGCCGCTGAAGTACTTCGGCCTGCACAAGGGTTACGAGATGGGCATGGAGCTCGTCGAGAAGGCGGGCGTCCAGGTCTTCGACCGTCTGGGCAACCTCGCCAACGTGCTGGGCGTCATGGTCACCGGCGGCCTGATCGCCACGACCGTTAAGCTCAAGCTTGCCGTGCAGTTCGCCTTCGGTGAGGGTGACCCGCTGGTGCTCCAGGACCAGCTCGATAAGGTGTTGCCCTTCCTGCTGCCTGTCGTTCTGACTTTCATCTGCTATCGCCTGCTCAAGAAGGGCCAGGGCAAGAACTCCGCCCAGATCATCATCGGTCTGATTGTGTTCTCCCTTGTGTTCGCCGCTATCGGTTTCTACTTCCCGGCGTTCAAGATCTTCGCCTAATCGCGAGCTTATCAAAAGGCAAATCGTTTGATGCCCGCGCCCCGCATGCCGGGCGCGGGCCTCGTTGTCTCATGTGCTCTCCATCGTGCGCGATCGGGGTGCGCTCCATTATGCCCATGTGCCTTTGGCGTATCGCCATCTGGCAAATCCAACTATCGAAAGGATGCCAATGAGAACCGTCCTCGTGCTCATGGATACTCTGCGTCGCGACGTCCTGTCGTGCTACAACCCCGCAACCGACGTCCAGACCCCCAATCTCGATGCCTTTGCCGAGCGTTCCTGCGTGTTCGACAACCACTGGATCGGCTCGGCTCCCTGCATGCCTGCCCGCCGCGACATCCTCACCGGTCGCTACAACTTCCTCGAGCGCCCCTGGGGCCCCATCGAGCCCTTCGATGTGACGCTGCCGGCCTGCCTGCGCGCGAACGGCAACTTCTGCCACATCACCACCGACCACTGCCACTACCTACGCACCGGTGGCGAGGGCTACCTCCAGGAGTTCAACACCTGGGATTACTACCGCGGCCAGGAGGGCGACCCGTGGGTCAGCCGCATCGATGAGCCGAATAACATGCCCGAGACCTTCTACGGGCGCGTGCGCGAGCAGTACCAGAAGAACCGTCAGCTCTGGCCCAACGAAGAGGACATGCCGAGCCCCAAGACCTTCCAGTCCGCCTGCGACTGGATCGACGGCAATGCTGGGGCCGACGACTTCTTCCTTATGGTTGAGACCTTCGACCCGCACGAGCCCTTCGATGTGCCCGACAAGTACATGGAGATGTACGGCGGCACTGGCGAGCTCGACCGCGACTACTTCGAGATTCCTGAGTACAAGCGCGTCTCCGCCACCGACGTCAACAAGGGCGCGGAGGACTACCTGCAGCGCCGCTACAAGGCCCTCGTCACCATGACCGACCGCTGGTTTGGTAGGCTCATCGACAAGCTCGAGGAGCGCGGGATGCTGGACGATACCATGGTCATGGTCACCACCGACCACGGCTATTTCCTGGGCGAGCGCGACTACATGGGCAAAAACTACATGCACCTGTATAACGAGCTCGCGCATCTGCCGTTCATTGTGCACTTCCCGGGTAACGCCCGCGCCGGCGAGCATGCCCGCCAGCTCACTCAGGCAATCGACATCATGCCCACGGTGCTTGAAGCCCACGGCTGCGAGATTCCCGCAGATGTGTGCGGCACCTCCCTCGTGCCGCTCATGACGGATGCTGACGCGCCCACGCGTGGCTACGCCCTGTACGGCGTGCACGCCATGACCGTCAACGTCACCGACGGCCGCTACACCTACTTCCGCGCGCCGGTCGCCGGCAACCAGCCGTGCTTCGAGTACACCGCACTGCCGCACACCATCCGCAAAAAGATGGGTTCGGACTGCCCGGAGGAGATTGAGTGTGGCCGCTACTTCAAACGCACCAAGTACCCGCTGTTCAAGATCCCCTGTAAGAAGCCGGCCCAGATCGAGGGAGCCACGCCGCTCGCCGAGGTCGAGCAGACGATGCTGTTCGACCTTGAGAGTGACTACGGCCAGGTTAATAATCTCGCCGGCAAGGACGACCACGCCGAACAGCGCATGATTGACCTGCTGCTGCGCGGCCTGGAGGAGCATGAGTCCCCGGCCGAGCAAAAGGAGCGCCTGGGCTTGGCCTAAGATTCATGCGGTGATTGTGCGGGCCGGATGCGCCGCCTCGGGTAAGGAGGTGGTTTCCGGCCCGATGAGTGAGGGCTAGCCTGTGCGAAGGGGGGTATGTGCCATGTGCGCGAAGCATATTGGCTTTTTGATAAAACCGGCATCGAGTGCTTGCAACATGCGGTGCAGGTACTGCTTTTACTGCGATGTCGCTGCTCATCGCGAGGAGCGGAGCGCCCGCGTCATGGGCGAAGACGTGGCAAGTGCCATCATCGACCGTGCACTCGCCGTGGCGAGTGATGCGCACATTTCTTTCGCCTTCCAGGGCGGCGAGCCCACCCTGGCCGGCCTTGACTTCTTCCATTCGTTCGTCGCGCGGGTGGAGGAGCGCCGTGAGAACCAGCGGGTGAGCTGGGCGTTGCAGACCAACGGCTACCTGATCGAAGAGGAATGGGCCGAGTTCTTCCGCGAGCACGGGTTCCTCATCGGAGTCTCGGTTGACGCTTATCGCGACCTGCACGATTCGATGCGTCCCGATGCGCACGGTGCCGCTACGTACGCGCGCGTCATGAGCGGCGTTCGCCTGCTGCGCGAGCGCGGCGTGGACGTCAACATACTCTCGGTCCTCACCTCGCAGATGGCGGCGCATCCACAGCGCGTCTTCTCCTTCATCAAGCAGGAGAAGATCACCCATATCCAGTTCATCCCGTGCCTGCCGGGCCTCGACGATGAGCGGGACACGTTCTCGCTCGACCCGCGTGCCTTCTCCTCGTTCTACCGCCGCTTGTTCGACTTGTGGTGGCGCGAGCTCGGTGCTGGGCGCTATGTGAGCATCTGGCTGTTCGAGAACGTCATGCAGATGGCGCTCGGGCAGTTTCCGTCGCAGTGCGGTATGCTCGGCCGCTGCGCTCCGCAGTTCGTGGTGGAAAGCGACGGTTCGGTGTATCCGTGCGACTTCTATGCGCTGGATGAGTACCGCGTGGGCGATATTCGCGTCGATTCCCTTGAGGCAATGGCGACCTGTGAGACCATGCGCATGTTTTTGAACGAGCCGCGTCGCGATTGCGCGCGGTGCGCCGATTGCCCCTTTGAGGGCATTTGCCATCGCAACTGCAAGCGCCTGAACATCGCCTATTACGATGCGGGCTACTGCGGGCTGCGTGAGTTTTT
>DXLY01000003.1:1546-3126 GCA_019414465.1 Collinsella sp. | reverse complement strand
GGAGTACGCCTATCCCGGCCTGCAGCGCGTGGCTCGCATGTTCACGCGGCGCTGATCCTGCCCGGGTTTTGCCTCGTCGTAGTTGTGTGGGGCTCTGCGCCCCTCCCGCCTTGACCACTCAATCTTCATCCCGTTCCCGTGAGTTTGGAGTTCCCTATGCCCCAGCAACCCAACGTTCTCCTTATCATGTGCGACCAGATGCGCGGCGACTGCCTGGGTATCGACGGCCATCCGGACGTGCAGACGCCCTACTTGGACACGCTCGCCGCCGACGGCATGCTGTTCGAGAACGCCTACTCCGCCTGCCCGAGTTGCATCCCGGCGCGCGCCGCCCTCTTTTGCGGCAAGACGCCCGCGGGCACGGGCCGCGTGGGTTACCAGGACGGTATTGCGTGGGAGTACGACCATATGCTCGCGCAGGAGATGCGCGACGGCGGCTACCAGACCGCCGTGGTAGGCAAGATGCACGTGCATCCGCCGCGTTTGGGCTGCGGCTTCGAGCACATGCGCCTGCATGACGGCTACATCGGCCACTACCGCAAGGCGAACCTGCCGTACTGGATGCACCAGAACGTCTCCGACGACTACATGCGCTTCCTCAAAAATGAACTGGGCGAATTCGCCGACGTGAACGGTTCGGGCGTTGAGAACAACTCCTGGATCACCCATCCCTGGGCCTACGAGGAGCGCCTGCACCCCACCAACTGGGTGGTGGACGAGTCCATCCGCTTTTTGGAGACCCGCGATCGCACGCGCCCGTTCTTCCTCATGACGAGCTTCGTGCGGCCCCACCCGCCCTTCGACGCGCCGCAGACCTACTTCGATCTGTACCGCGACATGGAGCTGCGCGCGCCTGCCGCTGGCGATTGGGATGACGCCGATGCCACCGAGCGCGATGGCATGATCTTGGACAGCGTGCACGGCTGCCGCGACGCCGAGCTGCGCCGCGAGGCCATGGCGGGCTATTATGCCTGCATCACACATATGGACCACCAGATCGGCCGGCTCATCACGGCGCTCGAGAACGACGAGACCTACCACGACACCGTGATCGTGTTCTGCTCCGACCACGGCGAGATGCTCTTTGACCACAGTCTCTTTCGCAAGGTGTTGCCCTACGAGGGCTCCGCGCGCATCCCCTTCATCGTGCACGTGGGCAAAAACGTCGATGTGCCGGGCGGCGAGCGCGTTCGCGGCGTGAGCGAGAGCACGGTGGAACTCATGGACCTTATGCCCACCATCCTCGAGGCGTGCGACCTGCCCGTGCCCGAGGGCGTGGAGGGCGCCTCGCTCATGGGCGAGCTTACCGGCGCCGCGCCGCTGAACCGTGCATACCTGCACGGCGAGCACAGCGGCAGCCGCGAGCAGTCCAACCAGTGGATCGTGACCCCGCATGACAAGTACATCTGGTTCACACGGACCGGGATGGAGCAGTATTTCGACCTGGACGCCGATCCGCGTGAGGAGCACGACCTCATCGACGCTCCGGAGCGCGCCGCGCGCATCGCCGTGCTCCGTGCCTGCCTGATTGAGGAGCTCGCTGGTCGCGAAGAGGGATATGTTCGTGACGGCGAGTTGGT
>DXLY01000003.1:0-1536 GCA_019414465.1 Collinsella sp. | reverse complement strand
CCCGCCGTTATGCTTGAGCGCCCCCGGCCCTCGCGCCTCCAACGTTAAGAGAAAGGCCTATCCATGGATATGAAGACGATCGGCATTGTGGTCGTAGTGGTTGCGGTCGGGTTCACCATTTACATGGAGGTCCAAAAGCGCACAACCTTCGCCAAGCTCGAGGCGTACCTGCGCGAGGGCGACCTCAACAACTACCTCAAGGTCCTGAACCGCCCGCTCACTAGCGTGCTGTACCCCAAGTACAACGTGCTTTTCATGCGCTTGAACGCAGCTCTTGCCATGGATGACGTCGAGGCATCCGAGCGCATCATCCGCGAGATGGGTTCGCTCAAGATGAGCGAGGAGCAGACACTCGCGCTGGCGGCAAAGGCGTTCTCCTTCTACGTGGAGATCGGGGATGAGCCCCACGCACGCGAGGTGCTCTCCTACCTCGAGGAGCACGGTGATCGCGAGGCTGCGCGTGCCGACCGTCGCACCTATGACGTCTTCCTCAAGGGCTCGTATGCCTATATCGACGAGATGGAGCGCGCGTTGTCGGAGGCGGCTGGCATGGAAGAGGCCCTGCTCTGCCAGATGCTCTCGGTTCAGTACGAGAACAAGGGTGACGAGGGGCGCGCCGCGTCCTATTGCGAGCGCGCTGAGCGGACGCTCGCAGCAGCCATGCCTGACAAGTAGGGAAGAGTCTAGGCGCTTCATATGCTAGCAATCGTATTCGCCATTGCGTTTTTCGCCTCTACCATCAGTGCCATCTGCGGTGTCGGCGGGGCATCATCATTAAGCCCGTGATGGACGCCGTGGGTGTCGCCGACGTGGCGACCATCAACTTCCTGTCCGGATGCACCGCGAGGACAACATCGGGCACTTCGCCATGAGCGTTTCCACCGCGCAGCTGCTCGACGTCGTCTACGCGTGCATCTTCAACCAGGATTACTTCGCTAACTACTAGCGGCGTGTCGAGACGGTGCGCGGGCCATTGATGGACTCGGCAGGCAGATTGGCGGGGACGCCTAGCCCTTGGCGCAACGGTGCTCCGCATGAGCGGCGTAAATAGGGACATATCGCGCAGCAGCGTTCGAGATATGTAAAAGTCCACAACCATACGCTGCGGTTTTGAATGATACGAACGCTTGCAATTCGTTGCATAGGGTGTTGCTCGATCGATAGGAGCTTGTTCGGATGGGTCCTCAATACATCTTGGTCTTCGCGGTATGCTTCCTGGCGTCGCTTCTGGGGCCGCTCTGTGGCATCGGCGGCGGCGTGATCATCAAGCCCGTGGTCGACGCGATGAACGTCATGAGCGTGAGCACGGTGAGCTTCCTCTCGAGCATGTCGGTGCTCATCATGTCGCTCTCCTCGCTCGCGCAGAACGCGGCGAGCGGGCAGTCTGATATCGACGCGCGGGCGATGTCGCCCATCGCCGTCAGCTCCGCGGTGGGCGGCGTGATCGGCAAGATGTTGTTCAACCGGCTGGGGTCCGTGTTCCCCGACGCCGAGCTCGTCGGCGCGGTCCAGGCCGCCGTGCTCATCGTGCTCGCC
>DXLY01000029.1 GCA_019414465.1 Collinsella sp. | reverse complement strand
TCTTCTCAACGGCTAGTCGTCGGCGCACTTACACCAACATTTCCGACGCGATCGCCGAAAACTATCGGAACCTTAAAACTTGTTAGAGGGCTCTTTTCGAGTATTTGAAAGATGCACGACGTGGCTGCTGTAATGAAAAAAAGAGTCGGGAGAAACCAAAGGTGACCGTTGTCTTCGCCCAACAGAATTGATTTAAAGATGATGTGCGGTACAGTTAGGCCATTGTAATAGGGATACTTAACGAGCATCCTGATGGGGAAGAGCCAACATATTCCAATCATGATATAGGGGATAATTAAGCGTTGGGCTTTTTTAATGATCTGACTGATAAAATCGCTTGATCGATTCCAGCTCCATAAAAAACAAAAGCCAGACAACGAAAAGAACAAGGGCATCTGGATTCCGTTTATTAAGAATTTGAGATTATCCAACAGAATTGATTTTTGTTCAGTTGGATAATATCCCCACGCACTTGAATACAGAATAATGCTGTGGCCTAGGACTACAAGGAATATTGCAAGGGCCCTCACGTTCGTTATGTCGTCTCTACGGGTTGTGTCCTTGCGGTTGTTCATCAATTGCTTCTTTCGTTAATATTGAGAAGGATTAACTTAATAGAATATCAAACTCTTACTAACCGCTCGATTTATAACTATTTTCGATTGTAGAGGACGGATTATATGAAAGGCATCATCCTCGCCGGCGGGTCCGGCACGCGCCTGTACCCGCTCACGCTCGTGACCTCCAAGCAGCTGCTGCCGGTCTACGACAAGCCCATGATCTACTACCCGCTGTCCACCCTCATGCTGGCGGGCATCCGGGACATCCTGGTCATCTCCACCCCGACCGACCTGCCCAACTTCGAGCGCCTGCTCGGGGACGGCTCGCGCTACGGCGTGAACCTCTCCTACGCCGAGCAGTCGAGCCCCGACGGCCTGGCGCAGGCCTTCACCATCGGCGAGGAGTTCATCGCCGGCGAGCCGTGCGCCCTGGTGCTCGGCGACAACATCTTCTACGGCAACGGCCTGTCGCGCCACCTGACGCGCGCCGTCCAGAACGCCGAGTCGGGCAGGGCCACTGTCTTCGGCTACCACGTGGACGACCCCGAGCGCTTCGGCGTCGTGGAGTTCGACGGGGAGGGCCGCGCCGTCTCCATCGAGGAGAAGCCCGCCGAGCCCAAGAGCTCCTACGCCGTCACCGGCCTGTACTTCTACCCGGGCGACGTCGCCGCCAAGGCGCATGAGGTTAAGCCGTCGGCCCGCGGCGAGCTGGAGATCACCACACTCAACCAGATGTACCTGGAGGAGGGGACGCTGTCCGTCGTCACCCTGGGCCGCGGCTACGCGTGGCTGGACACCGGCACCATGGAGAGCCTGCACGAGGCGGCGGAGTTCGTCCGCGCTGTGGAGCACTCCCAGGACCTGCCGGTCTCGGTCCCCGAGGAGATCGCTTGGGAGAACGGCTGGATCACCACCGCCGAGCTGGAGGAGGCCGCGAAGGCCTACGGCAAGTCGGTCTACGGCCGGCACCTGAAGAAGGTCGCCGCCGGCGAGATCGTCAACAGCCCGCGCGAGTACTAGCGCCAGCTTGTTTTCTTTTAGGGGTCACCGTTTATCTGGTGGCCCCTGTCGTTATGATTACGTTGACCATAAAGACAATATGATTGGGAGTGGATGTGTTAAGCGTCTACTTTGGCGATATGCCAGAAGCGATTTACAACACAGCGACATATTTCAAAAACTCTTACCGGTCTACTTGGATTACGGATCCCTATGCAGTCTCGATAATTAAAGATGTCGATCGATCGGTTGTTGTCTCCGAAAACGTCATCGAAAGCCCTGTGCTTGGATCCATCTCCCCACTCCAGCTTTCTGGTGGCGTGAAAACACTGCTGCTTATGAGATTTGATCGTAAGCATATTTTTAACGCTTCTACCTGTGGTGACAACTGTGCCAAGTGGATTCTCGGCATGGCGAAAGACCGCAAGCTCGTTGTGAATCTCTATCATGTGATGGACTTTGGTCGCGAGGATTTTAAAATTAAAGTCGTGAATAGCGGCCGAATCGTTCACAACATGGCCGATTTGATTCACGAGTCGATTCCGTATCTGTAGGTGCTGCTTATGAACGGTTCGCATCTCGTTAAGATTTCCCGCCGCAGGGGAACCAAGTACACATTTACCATTAAACGGAACATTACTATTGTGCGTGGGGATAGTGGCACGGGTAAGACGACACTGTTTGACATGGTCGCAGACTACATGCGAACGGGCGAGCAGTCGGGTGTTTCCTTGCAATGCGATTGTCCCTGTGTCGCCCTGACCGATTATGATTGGCGAAACCAGCTTTCGTCCGTTCATGACTCGATTGTATTTGTCGATGAGGGCTTAAAAGAGATCCATTCTGATGAGTTTGCCCATCATGTGCTGTATTCCTCGAATTATTTCGTGCTGATCTCAAGGGCTGATTTCCCCAATCTTCCGTATAGCGTGGATGAGATTTACAAGATTAAGACGAGCGGAAAATACCATTCTTTCGTCCCTGTTTATCAAGATCGCGGGAATCATCGTTATGCTATTTCCCGGTCGGCGCCAAAACAGGACTTTTCTATCCTTCTATGCGAGGACAGTAAGTCTGGTTTCCAGTTCTTTAAACGGCATTTTGCTGACAGTGAGCTTACCTGTACTTCGGCCATGACGAACAGCGCGATTTTGGGCTGGTTGGATCAGCATCTCGACGATCGCGTGTTTGTTGTCGCGGACGGGGCGGCATTTGGGTGCTATGCGGACCGCGTCCTTAAGCTGCAAGACATTCACCGCGATACTGTTACGGTTTGTCTTCCCGAGTCGTTCGAATGGCTTCTGCTGAGCTCCGGCGTAATTTCAGGGCTAGATGTTAAGACGGTTTTGGAAACCCCAGAAGCCTTTGTAAACAGTGAGAAGTTTAAAAGCTGGGAGGATTTCTTCTATAAGTACTTACGTGAAATAACTGGGGATTCGGTTTTTCACTACGACAAAGACTGCATTTCGGAGGCGTTTTGTACAGGAGGTAATTCTGCGAAGGTTATGGCTCTTATCGCATGCCGAAATGTCCGATAGTTTTGTTGAATAGCGTCGCGGCGTCACTTCCTGCGGCATACTAAAGAAGCTGTACATGCTTCAGATTGGATTTTCATGTCTGAGATTTTCGAACCCAAGAATATCATCGTCACTGGCGGCTGCGGCTTCATCGGCAGCAACTTCGTGCACTACGTCGTGAACAACCACCCGGGCGTCCACGTCACCGTCCTGGACAAGCTGACCTACGCCGGCAACCCCGAGAACATCGCGGGCCTGCCGTCGGACCGCGTGGAGCTCGTCGTGGGCGACATCTGCGACGCGGAGCTGCTGGACAGGCTGGTGCCGGGCCACGACGCGATCGTGCACTACGCCGCCGAGAGCCACAACGACAACTCCATCGCGGACCCCGAGCCGTTCCTGCGCACCAACGTGGAGGGCACCTTCCGCCTGCTGGAGGCCGTGAGGAAATACGGCATCCGCTACCACCACGTCTCCACCGACGAGGTCTACGGCGACCTGGCGCTCGACGACCCCGCCAAGTTCACCGAGGAGACGCCGTATCACCCGAGCAGCCCGTACTCGAGCACCAAGGCGTCCTCCGACATGCTGGTCCGCGCCTGGACCCGCACCTACGGCCTGCGCACGACCATCTCCAACTGCTCCAACAACTACGGACCCTACCAGCACGTGGAGAAGTTCATCCCGCGCCAGATCACGAACATCATCGACGGCGTGCGCCCCAAGCTCTACGGCCGCGGCGAGAACGTCCGCGACTGGATCCACACCGAGGACCACTCCTCGGCCGTCTGGGACATCCTCACGAAGGGCCGCATGGGGGAGACCTACCTCATCGGCGCCGACGGCGAGAAGAACAACATCACGGTCCTGCGCATGATCCTCGAGGCGATGGGCCGCGACCCCGAGGACTTCGACTGGGTCGCCGACCGCCCCGGCCACGACCGCCGCTACGCCATCGACTCGACCAAGCTCCAGCGCGAGCTGGGCTGGAGGCCGGCGCACACCGACTTCGCCGAGGGGCTCAAGCAGACGATCGACTGGTACGTCGCCAACGAGCCCTGGTGGCGCCCGGCCAAGGAGGCCACCGAGGCACGCTACCGCGCCCAGGGGCAGTAGGCCGGACCCCGGCGAACCGCACCGCGGGGCGCCCGCGCGGGGCCGCAGGGCATGGGGATGATCCTGCGTCCCCGCGCGGGCGCCCCCGGTTACCCAACCTCTTCGATAGGAGCTTTTCCCACATGGCAGACATCGCATTCGAGAAGGACCTCTCCGTCGCCGAGACCGGCATCGAGGGCCTGAAGGTCGTCGACCTCGCCGTCCACGGCGACTCGCGCGGCTGGTTCAAGGAGAACTGGCAGCGCGCCAAGATGACCGCCCTGGGCATCCCCGACCTCAGGGTCGTCCAGAACAACATCTCCTACAACGACAGCCGCGGCGTCACCCGCGGCATCCACGCCGAGCCCTGGGACAAGTTCATCTCGGTGGCCCGAGGCTCGGTCTTCGGCGCCTGGGTCGACCTGCGCGAGGGCAGCGCCACCTACGGGAAGGTGTTCACCTGCACGCTCGACCCGAGTAAGGCCATCTACGTCCCGCGCGGCGTGGGCAACTCCTTCCAGGCCCTGGAGGACGGCACCGCCTACACCTACCTGGTGGACGCCCACTGGTCGCTGGAGCTCAAGAGGACCTACACCTTCGTGAACCTCGCCGACCCCGAGCTCGCCATCGAGTGGCCGATCCCGCTTGCGGAGGCCACCGTCTCCGAGGCCGACCTCAACCACCCGATGCTGAAGGACGTCGTCCCGATGGCGCCGAAGCGTACCCTCGTCACCGGCTGCGACGGCCAGCTGGGCCATGCGGTGCGCGCGCTCGCCGAGGAGCGCGGCGTGGCCAAGGACTTCGACTTCTGCGACATCGACACCTTCGACATGTCAGACCCGGACGCCTACTCCAAGTACGACTGGTCGCTCTACGGCACCGTCATCAACTGCGGTGCCTACACCGCGGTCGACAGGGCGGAGACCCCCGAGGGCCGCGTCAACGCCTGGAAGGCCAACGCGACCGGCCCCGCCCTGCTCGCCCGCACCTGCTCCGAGCACGGCATCACCCTGGTCCACGTGTCCTCCGACTACGTCTTCGACGGCACGGCCGAGGTCCACACCGAGGACGAGCCCCTCAGCCCGCTGTCCGTCTACGGCCAGACCAAGGCCGCCGGCGACATCGCCGTGGCCGGGTGCCCGCGCCACTACATCATGCGCTCCAGCTGGGTAATCGGCGAGGGCCACAACTTCGTCAAGATCATGAGGGGGCTGTCCGACCGCGTCGCCGACCCCGAGGACAATCTCGCGCAGGTCACGGTCGTCGACGACCAGCTGGGCCGCCTGACCTTCACCCGCGACATGGCCGAGGCCATCTTCCACGTGCTGGGCACGCACGCCCCCTACGGCACCTACGACTGCACCGGCTCCGGCGCCGTCAGGTCCTGGGCGGACATCGCCCGCGCCGTCTTCGAGGCCGCCAACGGCAACGGCGAGAGGGTCGTGCCGGTTTCGACCGCCGACTACTACGCGAACGCCGCCGGCCCCGTCGCCCCGCGCCCGGTCCACTCGGCGCTCGACCTGTCCAAGCTCGAGGCTGCAGGCTTCCACATGCCCGACTGGGAGGAAGAGCTGGGGGAGTACCTCAAGACGCTCTAGCCGTTATTAACTTTTCGAGAGAAAAAGCCGCCGCTTGTTAACGGCGGCTTTTCTTATGCCTGGCGTATAGACCCGCTGCAACAAGGGCGGCGGCGGTCGCCAGACTCACTGCAAGCCCCGCAAGGGCGCCCGGAGTCTTGTAGGTCATCACGATCTTATTCGCGCCTTTCTGCATGTTAAGGGACGACAAGCCCTTATCGGCGGCGGGCGTTAGTTCTGCGGCGGTTCCGTTTACCGTTGCGTTCCAGCCCTCATCGTACGGAACGCTCAACAGCAGGTTGCCGTCATCCTTGGCGGTATACTCGCCTTCGATCCTTCCGTCCTCAAAAACCGTCGTAATAAACTCGCTCGCCTTAAGCTCGTTAATAATCTGCTCGAAAACATCCAGATTGAGGGCGTAAAAGACCGGCTCATTGTCTTGGGGCATGTCTGTATAGCCCTCTGCGACTCCGATTGACACCGTATGCTGGCTCGGGGTGTCCGATGCATCCGCAATCTGGCGGATATTATTGTCGAATCTCCAGGCCTCGTTTTCGATTGCTCGCTGGTCGATGGTAAGGGCGACGGGCCAATAACTGCCGGCGGTCGCATCTTTGTTGATGTAGAGATACCCGATGGAGCTTGCCGGAAGAGTAACGCTCCATTGCTTTAAGCTATCGCTATTCTCCGTGCTCGCGGCCTCGATCTTGGTATAGAGCTCGACCTTGCGGCCTAGGATTTTGCTGTAGAGGTCGTTCTGCTTTTCGAAGGGGTTCTCGCTCTTCAGCGTGCTGTTTTGGATATCGCTTGAGGCTGCGACGCCAATGCTGAGCGCATAGGGGTTCTCGTACACCGAGCTTGTGGAGTCGGCCTGATTCGTCTTGGCCGAAACGTATCCTGCAGGCGCGTTTTCAGGAATGGCGTACTTAACTCCCAATAGGGCATCGACGGCGAGAATGGGCTCGGCATAACGGGTCGAGAATTCGCCGACGCTGCTGTATCCAAGGGAGTTGAGCAGTGCGATGGCCTGCGGGTTGTTGGCAGACGAATACGAAGACAACTGGTTGTACCCAAGCGCTAGGCCTTCGTTGAGGGCGGCGCTATCGGCACGCGTGGTCGTTCGATCGATGCGGTAGAATGACGCAGAATCCTGGTCTTGAATGGCTGTGATCGTGTTGGTTGCGGTGGCGACATAGGTGCTGTTGGCTTCTTCGGAATAGCCTGCGTACAGTTGGTTCCACATCACATGGGCGTTGATAAACAACTCAATTGCGGTGATTGTCAGGATTGGTAATACGACGGCTGGTCGATAGGCATGACGAAATTTGGGCTGGCCCTCGAACACCTGCAACGAATAGCCCGCTGCCCACAGCGCAAAGAAGCTCAGCAAGAAAGTCGTGCGCGAATAGAATCCGTTGGGCACGCGCATGCCGCACCAGATGTACTCGAGCGGGCTCAAAACGGAGCTGGCGACCAGGATTATCGTGACGACGAGCGTTGCGATGCGTGTCTTGATCGAAACCGTGCGGTTAAACAGCAGGCTCACCGCGAGCAGCATCATGATGACGCCGCAATAGAACTGCGGTGTACTATCGTTGTTCACCCACATGCCAGGGAGAAAGCCCCTGATGAGCGATTTGAGGCTGGTTTTAAGCAGCGGCCCGAGGGCTAGGACGGGGCCGCCCTTGGACATGGCAAGGATGGTCGGCAAAAAGGTCCAAGCGGACAGAAGTAGCCCGAGCACGATGGCGCCTGCGAATCGCAGGGCCCGATCGAGCATGAGCTTCCAGCTAAAACCTTCTTCTGCAACATAATCGACAAATTCGACCAATACGAAGATGCAGAGGAACAGGATGCTGATGTAGGCCGTATACCAGCAGAACATGACATTGAGCGCCGTTGTGATGACGAGGCGGATCATGCACTGCTTGCGGATGAGCTCGTGGCATCCGTAGGCGCAGATGGGCAGCAGGATCAGGCAATCAATCCAGAGTGGGTTGCGCAGGTTGCTGATGGTCCAGCTGCAAAACGTGAACGAGAGGGATAGCAAGAATGCGGCGGGCTTGGAAAGGTCAAAGCGCTTTTGCACATACCAAGCGCTGCTGATGTGGATGCAGCCAAGCTTGAGCGCGGTTATGGCAAATACGAAGAGCGTCAGCTTGTCTGCGGGAAACAGCACGCAGAGCAGGTTGAAGGGGCTGGCGAGGTAGTAGCTATAGAGCCCCCATGTGTTCATACCGAGGCCCTGTGAGAAGGAATAGCGAAGGTTTGCCTCGCCTAAAAGGACGCGGCGAAACCACGCGAAGAAGTCGATGTATTGGTATTTGAGATCGTTGGTGAGAAACGAGTTGTCGCCAAAGGGGTAGACATGCCCCGCCTCTGCAAGTGCGACAAAAAATGCGATGGGAAACGTGAAGCAGGCGGCGTAGAACGCCACATTCTTGAGCGTGCTGTTATTGGGCCGTGTCATCAGATTCCTCGTTGGATTCTCGAATGATATAGATGGGGCGGTGCTTGGCCTCCAAGTAGGCTTTTGCTAGGTACTCGCCAATGATTCCCAGGCACAGGAGCTGCATGCCGCCAAACAGCGTAATGAGGCAGGCAAGGGAGGGCCATCCGCCTACGGGATCGCCCCAAACAAGCGTTTTGACCAGGATGACGATAAATCCCATGATGGCGATGAGGCAGAAGACGATACCCGTGAGGGCGGCGAGGGAGAGCGGCGCCGTGGAAAACGCGACGATGCCGTCGATGGAATAGAGGAGCAGCGACCAAAAGCTCCACTTGGTCTCGCCCGCGACGCGGTTGACGTTTACGTAGGGGAGCCATTTGGTCTTGAAGCCCACCCAGCCGTAAATGCCCTTGGAGAATCGGTTGTATTCGCCCATGGAGATGATGGCGTTGACCATAGGTCGCTTCATGAGCCTAAAATCGCGTGCTCCGTCGACGATGTCGGCCTTGGAAATGCGGTTGATGATCTTGTAGAACATACGGGCACAGAACGACCTGATGGGAGGCTCGCCTTCGCGGGTGGTCCTGCGTGTGGCGACGTTATCGTAGTCTTCGGTCTGCAAGATTTCGTACATCTGCGGCAGGAGCGAGGGCGGGTCCTGCATGTCGGCATCCATGGTGGCGACATAGTCGCCCTTTGCGTGCTGGAGTCCGGCGAGTAGTGCCGCCTCCTTGCCAAAGTTGCGCGAGAAAGAGTGCCAGCGGATGGCGTATGGATGCGCCGCCGCGGCTTCCGCCTTCATGACGGCGAGCGTTTTGTCTGCCGAGCCATCGTCGATGAGGACGGCTTCAAAGGAGATGCCGGGGTCTTGCCGGGTCATGATGCGAACGACGCCATCGAGCTCTTTGAGAAAGATCGGAAGTGATTCCTGCTCGTTGTAACTCGGTACGACGATGGAGATGAGCGGCATGGTGGTTTACCTCTCGCTTGGCTTGGAAGTAGGGTGGCCGGGCTGGTCGTCGTAGGCGTATTTGCTGTACACGTTGACCTCCCACTGCTTTTTTTCGACCTTTGCCACGGAATCGAGGATGAAGCCGGTCGCAAGGCTCAGACCGCACAGGAACATAAACGACGCGGCGAGCATGGCGGTGGGGAAGCGCGGAACGAGGCCGGTCTGGAAATACTCGACAACGATGGGCATGCCCAAGGCGAGGCCGATCACCGCAAACAGAAGCGCGACGAGGCTGAAGAACTTCAGCGGGCGGTAGTCCTTGAACAGCGTGCCGATCATCGCAACGACTTTAATGCCGTCGCTCACGGTATTGAGCTTGGACTCGGAACCTTCCGGACGGTCGCGGTACTCGATGGGCACATCTTTGATGCGCCAGCGGTGGTCGACGGCGTGGATCGAGAGCTCGGTTTCGATCTGGAAGCCCTCGGAAAGC
Source organism: Collinsella sp. (assembly GCA_019414465.1). Classification (GTDB taxonomy): domain Bacteria; phylum Actinomycetota; class Coriobacteriia; order Coriobacteriales; family Coriobacteriaceae; genus Collinsella. The sequence continues at coordinate 12,189 of DXLY01000029.1, read as the reverse complement.
ACAGGGAAGGTTTTAACGAACGGGCGGCTCATGGCGCGGTAGCCGGTCATGACGTCATCGAAGCTGTAGCCATAGATCCACTTGATCATGGAGCGGACCAAATTATTACCAAAGCCGTGGAAGGCACGCTTGTTTTCCTCGGCATAGGTGCCATTTGAGAGAAGATCGCCTACGGTCATGTCGGCTGTGCCGTTAAGGATGGGCTCGCAGAGGGCTTTGGACGCCTCGGCGGGGTAGGTGTCGTCTCCGTCGACCATCAGGTAGCAATCGGCGTCGATGTCGCGAAACATCTGGCGGCATACGTTGCCCTTTCCCTGACGGGGCTCAAAGCGGACCGTGGCGCCGTGTTCGGTGGCGATGCGTGAGGTATCGTCCGACGAGTTGTTGTCATAGACATAGACCGTCGCTTGCGGAAGCTCGCGGTGAAAGTCGTCGATGACTTTGCCGATCGTGAGCGCTTCGTTGTAGCAGGGGATGATGACGGCGATGGATTCAGAATTCACTCAATGCTCCTTATACATTCAATCCTTGAAAGTATAGCCGTTTGGGCTTGGCATCCTAAGATGTGGGTTAGTTCTCCAGTTTTGTTGCGCGAATCGTTTGCATGGCCGTCGGGTCTATACTGTTCGTTTGTCAACGATTACGAGTAAAGGAGTTGCATCCGTGTCGGATCAGACAAAGCAACAAGAAACTCGCAGTCTGCCTGCGACGTTTGCTAAGAACGAATTTGAGAAGGATGCGTTTATCCTTCGTCAGCTGGTTACCAAGGATTTTAAGATCAAGTATCGCCGTAGCGTTCTGGGCGTCGCATGGTCGGTTCTCAACCCGCTGCTGATGATGATCGTCATGGCCATCGTGTTCTCGACGATTTTTGGCCAGGGCCGCAATGGATCAATGACGCCCGAGATGTACCCGCTGTACTTGATCGTGGGTAACGTTACCTTTGCCGTCATGTCCGAGTCCACGAACCAGGCCCTAACGTCGATCGTGGGTGCTGCCCCTCTGCTCAAGAAGGTTAAGGTGCACCGCTGGGTCTTCCCGGTGCAGAAAGTGCTTTTCTCGCTGGTGAACTTTGCCTTCTCGCTGGTCGCCGTCGCCATCGTCATGCTGTGGTTCCGCGTTATGCCTTCTTGGCACCTGATTCTGCTGCCGGTTTGCCTGCTGCTGCTTATGTGCTTCTGCATGGGCCTGGGCATGATGCTCTCTGCCCTTACGGTCTTTTTCCGCGACGTTATGCATCTGTGGAGCGTAGTCATTACGGCGTGGACTTATATTACGCCCATCTTCTGGACGACTGACTATATTGCGCAAATGCCGCATCTCGTGCGTATCTTGATGTATGCGAACCCCATGTACAACTACCTGCAGTTTATGCGCGATATCTTTCTGTTCCAAACTACGCCCTCGCTTATGACGTTTGGTATGTGCGCTGCTTGGGCGGTCCTTGCGCTTGTTATTGGCTATACCGTGTTCCATAAGTCCGAGCGCAAGTTCATCCTCTACATCTAAGGAGTGCTGTGATGACTGAATCTGTTGTTGATTACAGCGAGCAGCCTCTGGCTGTCGAGGTCGACGACGTCACCATGATCTTTAACATGGCGTCCGAGTCGCTGACCAACCTCAAGGAGTACTTCATCAAGCTTGCCAAGCACGAGTTGTTCTTTGAGGAGTTTAGGGCGCTTAAGCATATTTCGTTTGATATTCATCGTGGCGAGGTCGTGGGTCTGGTTGGCACCAATGGCTCCGGCAAGTCTACGATGCTCAAGATTATCGCTGGCGTGCTTGAGCCAAGCGAGGGCAGCGTTAAGGTGCACGGTAACATCGCGCCGCTGATTGAGCTTGGTGCCGGCTTTGATCCCGAGCTGACCGCCCGCGAGAACATCTATCTGAACGGCGCCCTGCTCGGCTATACCAAGGAGTTCATCGACGTCAACTTTGACGGCATTATCGAGTTCGCTGAGCTTCAGAACTTTGTCGACATGCCGCTTAAGAACTTCTCCTCGGGCATGGTTGCGCGTATTGCCTTTGCAATCGCGACGATTACCGAGCCCGATATTCTGATCGTTGACGAGACGCTGTCCGTCGGTGATGTGTTCTTCCAGCAGAAGTGCGAGGCCCGCATCCAGCACTTTATCCAGAGCGGCGACGTGACGGTTCTGTTCGTTTCGCACTCCATGGAGCAGGTTGAGCGCATCTGCCAGCGTGCCGTTTGGATTGAGAAGGGTGACCTTCGCATGGATGGCCCGGTCGATGAGGTCTGCAAGGCGTACCGCGAGCAGTTCAACTAGGTTATAATTACTTGCGCCTGACAGGCTTGCGCTTGCTTGGGTGTGCGGTTATATGCTCCATTAGCTCAGTTGGATAGAGCAGGGGACTTCTAATCCCAAGGTCGACGGTTCGAATCCGCCATGGAGCACCATCGTTTATTAAGCCCGGACCGCTTGGTGGTCTGGGCTTTTTTCATCTTGTGTGCTGCGGTTTTGAAGGGTTCGCCATGGGAAACAAAAGGCTCGACTGGATCGATATTGCAAAGGGGATTGCAATGATTTTGGTCATTGTGGGGCACACCGTCCCAAATCCTTCTCCCTTGCGGCACGCGATCTTCTCGTTTCACATGCCGGTGTTCTTTTTTCTTGCCGGGTATACGTTTAGGCCGAAGCCGTGGCGCGAGCTGCTGAGCGGATCGGTGCCGCGTCTTCTGGTGCCATATCTTGTTCTTGCCTTGGCGTGGCAGATGCCGACTTTTTTGATGAGCGGCGCTTCTTTGACGGGCGGTACGCTGGTTGCGGAACTTGAGACGATTCTGTTTGCCTCTGGCGTTGATGTGCCTGGGTTTGGTGTTGCCGCCGTTGGCATGGCATGGTTTCTAGCGGCGCTGTTTACGTCGCGCCTACTGTTTAATGTACTTGTGCGGCTGTTTGATCGCCACGGGATTGGGGCTGTTTGGCAGGGCGTTGTCTGTGCCGCGATTGCCTTTTGCGGTTTGAGCGTGTCTCGCTATTTTGGTGTTTACCTGCCGCTCGATTTGGATCTGAGCTGCTATATTGTGCTGCTGATGTGGGTTGGCTATACGGCACGCCAAAGGGGGCTCGAGCCGAGCGTGGGCAAGCCCCTGCTGTTTATTGGAGTCGGTGTCGCTTGGCTTGTCCTTGCCGCGCTGAGTGGGCTTGAGCTTTCGAGCCGCCGCGTGGATGGGTTTGTGGTTGCGACAGTTGCCGCTCTTGCCGGCAGCTACTGCGTGTGCTGGGTTTCCATAGCGCTGGAGAAGTTGAAAGACGTGCCGGTTTTGGGGTCCTTTGAACAAGCGCTCGTGTTCTGCGGACAGGCCAGTCTTGCCATCTTTGCAATCCACGCGGTCGATTGGTTTATTCCTTGGCAGACCATGCCTCTGCTTATGACGCTGCCAGCATCGTGGCTCTTCGCGTCAATTGTGCGATGCGCCTGCGATATTGGATTGGCGTACGTGATCAAGAAGGCGTAATTAAAAGCGGGGAGGACCAAGTTGGTTCTCCCCGCTGTCATTTATTCGGTAGTGTTGCAGGCTTACTTTTCGAGATGCTTTTTCAGCAGCTCCAACGCGTGGGCGTAGCCTTGGAGGCCTTCGCCGGTGATGGTGGCGAAGCAGGCCAAGCGGGCGTAGCTCACCTGGCGGAAGTCCTCGCGCGTCTCTACGGCGCTGATGTGTACCTCGACGGCAGGGATGGCGACGGCCTTGAGGGCATCGAGGATTGCCACACTCGTATGCGTGTATGCCGCCGGGTTGATGACTATGCCGTCGACCTTGCCGTAGGCCTCCTGGATCTTGTCGACGATGCTGCCTTCGTGGTTAGACTGGAAGACCTCGACCTTGTCGAAGCCTTGTGCGGCGCCCGCTTCCTGGCAGATCTGCACTAAGCGGTCGTAGTTGTCGCTGCCATAGATGCCCGGCTCGCGAATGCCGAGCATGTTGAGGTTGGGACCGTTGATGACGAGTGCTTTCATGGTTGCTTCCTTTGCGGTTGGGCGGGCGGTGCGGTGGAGCGGAAAACCACCACAAAGGCGCCTGTCCCCTTTGTGGTGGTTTTGGTTAGAGAGCGGGTGGGAGGGTGTCGAGGAGGGCTTGGGCGGTGTTGGCGGCGCAGTCGCGTGAGTCGATGATGTAGTCGGCCCAGGAGCGGTAGCGCGGCATGCGCTGCTCGGCGAGCTTGTCGATGCCATCGCGCGCCGTGATGGGGCGGCCCTTGTGGGCGAGCTCGTCGAGCTTGCGGTTGAGCATCACGATCTGGCTATTCTGGTGCAGCAGCGGGTAGTTCTCGTCGCGCGTGACCACGCCGCCGCCGGTGGAAAGCACCAGGCCGCTGCGCTTGGAGATGTCGGCCAGCGCCGCCGTCTCCTGTTCGCGGAACGCCGCCTCGCCGCGCTCGACGATAAAGTCGGCGCAGGGCATGCCCAGGCGCTCCTCGAGGGCGCGATCCAGATCGATGTGCTCTCGCCCCGTGAGCAGGGCAATCTGCTCGCCCACACGGGTCTTGCCCGAGCCCGGCATGCCGATCAGCGCGATGTTCTGTTCGCGGCGTGACAGGCGCTCCGTTACGTCCAGAATGCGCTCGCGCGGAGTGACCTGGCCGGTGTAGCGCTCAACGGCTTGCGCCGCCTGGGCCACGAGCATGAGCAGACCGCCGATGCAGGGGATGTCGCGGCGCTCGGCCTCGAGCATGAGTCCCGTGCGGGCGGGGTTGTAGACAATGTCGATAACGCCCTCGAGCGCATCGAGCCCTTCGAGCGTGCATGGCGCGTCGGGGCAATGGGGGAACATTCCGGCGGGTGTGCAATTGACGAGCAGGGCGGCGTCGGACTGCTGCGCGATGTTGTCGTAGCTGACTTCGCTCGTACGGCCGACCGGCACGACGATGGCGCCCAGGTCTCCCAGCACCATACTTGCCGTGGTGCCGGCGCCGCCGGTGGCTCCGAGCACGAGGACCTTCTTGCCGGCAACCTCTACGCCCAACTCCTCGACCAGACACTGAAAACCAAAGTAGTCGGTGTTGTCGCCGCGCAAACAACCGTCAGGCAGGCGTGTGATGGTGTTGACGTTGCCCATTCGCTCGGCGAGCGGACTCAGCTCGTCCAGGTATTCCATGACGGCGCGCTTGTAGGGGATGGTCACGTTGGTGCCCTCCCATTCGTCACCCGTCATAAAAGCCTGGAGGTCCTCGGGCTCGCGCTCAAATCGTACGTACTCGAGCCCCGCGAGCTCCTTGTAGATGGTCGGGGTGTAGCTGTGGCCCAGCACGCGGCCCAGCACGCCGTAGGGGCGGGTTGCGGCGACATCGGTCATCTAGAGCACCTCCGTGTAACTGCCAAAGTAGGTGAAGCTCTCGCACACGTCGTCGATGGAATCGAGCAGGTCATCGAGGGCCTTGCTGCCAAAGGGGCAGTCCAGGTCAAAGTAGAACATAAACTCAAAGTCGTGCCCGGGGATGGGGCGGCTCTCGAGCTTGATGAGGTTGATATTGAGCGCGTAGAAGCGCTCGAGTACGCGATAGAGTGCGCCCGGCTCGTTGGCCGTGGTAATCATGAGCGAGGTGCGGTTGGCGCCGGGGTAGACGCGTGGCTCGCGGCTGATGACGACAAAGCGCGTGTAGTTGTTGTCCGAGTCCTGGATGTTGGGCTCCAGCACCTCCAGGCCGTAGAGTGTCGCGCAGCTGCGCGATGCGATGGCGGCAACATCGGTGCGCTCGGAGCTGGCGACCATCTCGGCCGACATGGCCGTGTTGGGGTATTTGGTGGCGTGCAGGTCGTGGGCTTCGATAAAGCCGGCGCACTGGGCGATAGCCTGGCCGTGGCTATAGACCTCGTGCACGTCGGCGAGCTTGGTGCCGGGTTTGACGAGCAGATTGTGGTCGATCTTGAGACGCAGCGAGCGCACGATATGGAAATCGAACTGGGCGAGCAGGTCGTAGACGGCGTTAACCGAGCCGGCGGTGGAGTTCTCGATGGGCAGCACGCCAAACTCGCAGAAGCCGTCGCGCACGGCGCGCATGACGCCCTCGAAGGTCTCGAAGAACGCGATGTCGGGCACGTCGAAGAGTTTGCACGCGGCGATCTGGCTATAGGCACCTTCCACGCCCTGGCAGGCAACGGTAGCCGTTTGAGGGAAGGCCGTGTCGGAGGCTGCAGCCGTGGCGTGGGCCTTTTGCGAGACGGTGATGCCCTTGAGCTCGTTGATGTAGCGCTGCTGCTCGGCCTTGCTCATGCTCATGAGGAGACGGAACAGGGTGATGGTCTGCGCCTCGTAGCGCTCGGGCGCGCGGCTGGCGAGGTTGTTGAGCTTGGAGCGCTCACGGGCGGGGTCGAAGACGGCCTTGCCCATCTCGATTTTTGACTTGGCGACCTCGGTGGCAATGTCCATGCGCTCGACAAAGCTGTTGAGGAGCGTGGTGTCGATGCCATCGATGGCCTGGCGGATGTCAGCAAGGTCCATGGAGACCCCTTTCACGTGTCGGGGGATGTTGAGGGGTGGGTAGTTAGCGCTGGGCGGCGTCTTCGAGGAGGGCGTCCCAGATGGCAAGAGCGGCGGCTGCCTCGGCTACGGGGACAGCTCGGGGGACGATGCAGGGATCGTGGCGGCCGTGGACCGAGAGCCCGGCATTTTCCATAGCGTCCATGTCCACCGTCTGCTGCTCGCGGCCAATGGAGGGCGTCGGCTTTACGGCCATGCGCCACATGACGGGCGCGCCGGTCGAAATACCGCCCAGGATGCCGCCGGCGTTGTTGGACTCGACCTTGATCTCGCCGGTCTCGGCATCGATGCGATACGGATCATTGTTCTCGCTGCCGCGCATGGCGGCCACGGCAAAGCCCATGCCAAACTCCACGCCCTTTACGGCGGGAATGCCAAACGCGATTTGCGCGATGCGGTTCTCGATGCCGTCAAACATGGGGTCGCCGATGCCCGCGGGAAGCCCATAAATGCCGCACTCCACGATGCCGCCGATGCTGTCGAGTTCGTCGCGTGCGGCTAGGATCTCCTCGCGCATGCGGCCGGCTGCGGCGGCGTCAATGCAAGGAAGATCGTTCGTAAGGATCGCCTTGCGGTCGGCCTCGCGATAGACCATGTCGTCCATCGGCAGGTCGGAGATGCCGCCGATCTGCGCGACGTGCGCCATCACGTTAATGCCGCGGGCCTCGAGTGCCTGCAGCGCAATGCCGCCGGCAATGCACAGGGGTGCCGTTAGGCGGCCAGAGAAATGCCCACCGCCGGCGACCTCGTGCATGTTGTGATACTTCACGCGCGCCGGAAAATCCGCGTGTCCGGGGCGGGGCTTGCGGCGCAGCTCGGAATAGTCCTTTGAGCGCGTGTTGGTGTTCTCGATAATCGCGGCGATGGGTGCTCCCGTGGTATGTCCATCGACCACACCGGCGATGATGTGGGCGGCGTCGGCCTCGCGGCGTTTGGTCGCGGTCTCGTCGCGACCGGGGGCACGACGGTCAAGGAAGGCCTGCAGCCGCTCCTGGTCAACAGCGATGCCCGCCGGGATGCCATCGAGGGAGCAGCCGATGGCGGGGGAGTGCGACTGGCCGAAGATGCTTAAGTGCAAGACGTTGCCAAAGGTCGAGGACATGCTATTCCTCCTCGAGTGTGACCTTGCCGCCCAGCAGGCGGTAGTGGTCGAAGAAATCGGGATAGGACTTGTTGACGGCCTCGGCGCCGTGGATCACGACCTCGCCGGTGGCGCGGCTCGCGGCGATCGCGGCCATCATGGCGATGCGATGGTCGTTGTGCGAATCAACCTCGCCGCCGGTAAAGGCGTCGACGCCCTTGATGATGAGGTCGTCACCGGCAATGCGCACCTGCGCGCCGAGTGCAGTGAGCTCGCGGGTGGTAGTGGCCAGGCGGTCGGATTCCTTGATGCGTAGGCGGGCGCAATCGCGGATGAACGTGCGGCCTTGCGCCAGCGATGCCACGGCAGAGATAACGGGCACCAGGTCGGGGATGTCGTGCGCGCTCATCTCAAAGCCGGCGAGTTTGTCGGACTGCACGGTGGCTGCGTTGGTGGAGCGCACGATGCGGGCGCCAAAGCGCGAAAGCGCGGCAAGCACGTTGCGGTCGCCCTGTGCAGAGCTCAGCGACACGCCTTCCACGGTGATGGGGTCGGAGCCGATGGCGCCGGCACACAGCCAAAAGGCCGCATTGGACCAATCGCCTTCGACGGCCACGCTGCCGGGCGTGCGGTACGAGCCGCTGCTCACACGGAAGTTCGTGATCTCGGGCTGGCCGTCCTTGGCGGGGATGCGCTCGACGTTGACCTCGACACCGAAGGCCTTCATGGCCTGGATGGTCAGGTTGATATAGGGGCGGCTCTCGATAAGGCCGCATACCTGCACGCAGGAGGGCTGGGCCAGCAGCGGGGCGGCCAGCAGCAGGCCCGAGATATACTGCGAGCTCACGTTGCCCGGCAGCACAAAGGTGCCCGGGCGCATGCGGCCGCTCGTCTTGAGCGGAAAACCGCCCAGACCCTGCAGGTCGCAGCCGGCGGCGATGATCTCGTCCGAGAGCGGGGAGAGCGGGCGGGCGCCCAAGCGTCCCTGACCCACAAACGTGGCCTCTGCGCCCAGCGCGCAGGCGACGGGCAACATAAAGCGGAGCGTGGAGCCGCTTTCGCCGCAGTCGAGCGTGCCGCCGGCAAGGGCCTTGAGCAGGCCAAACTCAACACTCTTCATGGTGGGGTGGACCTGGAAGCCGTCCTCGACAGTCTCGATGCGGGCGCCGAGCGCCGTGAGGCAACGCACCGTGGCCTCGATGTCGGCGCAGGTAGTGTTGCAGGTAACGTGCGTCTCGCCGTTGGCAAGCGCGGCGCAGATGATCAGGCGATGCGCCATCGACTTGGACGCGATGGCGGGAACGGTGCCCTTGAGCGGGGACGGGGTGATGCGGGCTAGCATGCGGATGCGTCTCCCTTCTGGCCGAGGCCTTCGGCAATGAGTTCGTGGAAAGTGGAAAGCGGCGTGCGGTCGATGCTGCAGCGGCCAATGCCGTGCGGAATCACCAGGTCGATGGTGTCGCCCGCGCGCTTCTTGTCGTGGAGCGCCTCGGCAAAGACGGCATCGACATCGAGGTCACAGCGGGTCTTGAGGCCATGGCGGGCGCAGAGCTCCTCAATACGACCGGGCAGTGCGGTATCGCAGACGCCGTGCAGGGCCGCGGCGCGCGTGATGATGCCCATGCCGATCGACACGCAGTTGCCGTGTCCGAGCTCAAAGTGCTCGCAGGCCTCGACGGCGTGTCCGGCGCTGTGTCCAAAGTTGAGGAGCTTGCGCTGGTTGGTTTCGCGCTCGTCGGCGACGACCACGGCGCGCTTGATGTCGATATTGCGGGCGATGATGAGCGCTACGCGGGCCACATCGCGGTTAAGCAGCTCCAGCGTGAGCGGAGTTTTCTCCAGCTCGGCGAAAAGCTCCGGATCGGCGATCACGGCGTGCTTGACGACCTCGCCGCAGCCGTCGGCGAACTGCTCGGGCGTGAGGGTGGCAAGGCATCCAACATCGGCGATAACAACACTCGGCTGCCAAAAGGCACCCGCGAGGTTTTTGCCGGCAGCCAGGTCGATGGCAGTCTTGCCGCCGACCGACGAATCCACCATGGCGAGCAGACTCGTGGGGATCTGCACAAACTTGCAGCCGCGCATGTAGGTGGCGGCCACAAAGCCGGCCACGTCGCCCACGACGCCGCCGCCGAGCGCCACGATCACGTCGGAGCGCGAAAGCTCATGCTCGGCCACAAACTCCAAGATGTTGATGTAGGTCTCTGCGCGCTTGTGTGCCTCGCCGGCTTCGAAGGTGTAGATGCTTACCTCGTAGCCTGACGCCTCCAGGCTTTGTTTGACAGGCATCTGGTAGAGCGGACCCACGTTGGTGTCCGTCACGATGACGGCGCGAGTGCCTCCGGCGGTGGCGCGAACGAGCGGCCCTGCCTGCTCCAACAAAAAAGTGCCCACGTGTACCTGGTAGGGGCGTGCGGTGTCGATATCGATGGTAATCGCCATAAGCTATGGTCCTTTCGACCTGGCGTGATGGGTAGTCTAGTGGGCGCCCTCGTCGTCGAGTGCGCGTTTGATGCGGTCGCCCTCGGCAAGGAGATTCTCCAGATAGCGCTGGTCGCGGTCTTTGAGCGCGCGGCTGTAGGCGCCGAGCGCATCGATCAGGTGGTCGATCTCGAAGGCAAGGGCGTCGGCGTCGTCGATCATGAGCTCGGACCACATCTGCGGGTTGAGATGCGCCACACGCGTAAGGTCGCGGTAGCTACCGGCCGAAAAACCGTGGTGGACCTGGGCGGTGGGGCTCTTTACATAGGCGTTGGACACCACGTGCGCGAGCTGGCTCGTAAAGGCGATCACGCGGTCGTGCTCGGCGGCGGTGGTCACGCTGAACTTGCCAAACCCCAAGGGGCGTACCATCTCGCGCACCTGGCCTAAAAGCTCGAGCTTAAGGGCGTCGTCCACCGCGGGCGGTACGAGCACGAGCGGTGCGTCCTGGAACAGGTCGGCGCAGGAATGCGCGTAGCCCGAGAACTGGGTGCCCGCCATGGGGTGTGCGCCCACAAAGTAAAAGCCGTGCTCTCGTGCGAGCTCAAAGGCCCGCTCACAAACGATGCCCTTGACGCCCACGGTGTCAATCACCACGGGACCCATGATGGCTTCGGTGTCGGTGGCGTCGGCGAGCGCCTGGGCGTGCGCCTCGAGCCACTCGATGCATCCTTTAGGATAGCAGGCAAGGACGATGATGTCGCATTCGCCGAGCGTCTCGTCGTTGAGCTCGCCGGCAACGGTGCCCATGCTGGCGGCCGTCATGACGTCGTCATCGGGGTCCCAGGCCAGCACGCGGACGCCCGCCTGCGCATAGCCGCGAGCAAAGCTGCCGCCGATGAGGCCCAGGCCGACGATGCCGGCGCACTTGGGGCCGCCCTGGTTGACGCGTGCGTTTCTCACCGTACCCATGGGCTACTCCTGAACGGTCTCTTGGCAGACGACCTCGCGAATGGCGCGGATGCGGCGCATGGTGTCGTCGAACTGGTCGGGGGTGAGGGCCTGGGCGCCGTCGGACCATGCGTGGCTCGGGTCATCGTGGACCTCGATTTCCAGGCCGTTGGCGCCGCAGGCGGTCGCGGCGAGCGCCATGGGCTCGACATAGCGGGTGTAACCAGTGGCGTGGCTGGGGTCGGCGACGACGGGCAGGTGCGACAGGTGGTGCAGCACCGGCACGGCGTTGAGGTCGAAGGTGTTGCGAGTGCTGGTCTCGAAGGTGCGGATGCCGCGCTCGCACAGGATGACGTTGTCGTTGCCCTCGCTCATGATGTACTCGGCTGCCATAAGCAGCTCGTCGACGGTGCCTGACATGCCGCGCTTGAGCAGGATCGGGGTCTGCGTCTTGCCGACCTCCTTGAGCAGGGGGAAGTTCTGGGCGTTGCGAGCGCCAATCTGCATGACGTCGATCTTTTTATCCAAGAAAACCTGCACGTCGCGCGGATCCATGATCTCGGTGACGATCGGCATGTCGAGCTCGGCGGATGCCTCGCACAGCAGGTCCAGGCCGGCGGGGCCCATGCCTTGGTAGGCGTAAGGGGAAGTGCGGGGCTTGTAGGCGCCACCGCGCAGCATCGTGGCGCCGGCGGCCTTCACGCGGCGTGCGATGCGAATGAGGTTCTCGCCCTCGACGGAACAGGGGCCGGCGATGACCTGGAACTGGTCGCCGCCGATCTTGACGCCGTGACCGCAGTCGATGACGGAGTCCTCGGGGTGGAATTTGCGGTTGGCACGCTTAAAAGGCTCGGAAACGCGCTGCACGCGCTCGACGACATCCATGGACTCGAGCAGGAACGGATCGATCTTGGTCGTATCGCCCACCAGGCCGATGATGGTCTCGTTCTCGCCGCGCGAGACGTCGGTCTTGAGACCCTTCTTCTCAATCCAGCTGACGATATGGCCGACGGCCTCGTCGCTGGCGCTCTGCTTTAAAATTGCAATCATGGTGTGCCTTTCACCTCGATGGATAACTTTTGCAAAAACGGCCCGCATCGCGAGCCGTGCATATATGGTGCATGTGAGTTTATACTAATTGTTTCACTTTTGCGTTCTAAAGTGAGCCTTTGCGCCGTGTCTCCCACGTAATTGCAAAGCTTTTTCTATTCTTTTGTTAGCCCGTGGCGCACTT